>JAFWOH010000041.1 GCA_017509895.1 Candidatus Saccharimonadota bacterium | reverse complement strand
TTGGACTCGGCGATGAGGAGGGCGATGGCGGTGAGGGCGCGGTCGGAGATTTTTGTCTCGCCGTTTTTAGTGAGGTGGCAATCGTTAATCGTGAGAAAGATGATAAAGAGGAGGGAACCAATGCGCTTGTTGCCATCATAAAAGGGGTGATCTTTAATAATAAAATAGAGGAGATGGGAGGCTTTTTCGGGGGTGGTTTTATAGAGCTCTTCGCCATCGAAACTCTGGTAGATGCTTTCGAGATTACCATAGAAACTGTCGTTTCGCATTTTGCCAAAGAGTTCGCTGGCCTTTAAAGTCTTCCTGAGATCTGTTATTGCGGTTTCACAAAGCTCTCTCGTTAAAATCTTTTTAGTCTTTTTATTGAGATTTTTGAGGCTGATGTGGCCGTCGTCAAATTCCTCGAGGGCCTTGAAACTGCTGGTGTAATTCGTGATAACTTCTAAAATACCGCTGGCCTCGCCGGCGTTTAGCTCTTGGCGGACGATGAGGCGACGAACTATACCCATCATATCCTCGACATTTTTGAGCTTTTTGCTATCGAGCTCTTTTAGGCGATGCTCGTTGATGGCGACGCCGTCTATAAGGTAAGACTTTAGAGTCTTAGTGGCCCAGATACGAAAGTCGGTGGCTTTTTTGGAATTGACGCGATAGCCGACGGAGATGATGGCATCGAGATTGTAGAGCTTAGTTTTGTAAACGCGGTTGCCGACCATATGTTCCAAAATGGAACATGTGGTTTTTTCGGATAATTCACCGTTCGTAAAGATATTTTTGAGATGTTTAGCGATTGCTGGACGCTGAACATTAAAAAGTTCGGCAATTTGTTCTTGCGTAGCCCAGATAGTTTCTTCATCGGCATCAACATTAAAAATGATGTCGCCGTTAGTTCCTTTATAGATTTCAATTTGTTTTTCTGCCATTTTGCCTCCTTAGTGTGTTTATTATATCATAGGTTGTGGAAAAGTTGAATTTTTCCACAATGTCAACTATTAAGAAAAACTTAATAGTTGAATTTGTAAGTTTTGTTTACAAGTTGAATAAAAACGAACTAGTATGTGCATTTTTTGCACTAGTTGGTTTATGATATAATTAAGGTGTTATGCCAGAGTTACCGGAAGTGGAGACAATTCGGCGGGGGCTTCTAGAATGTATTAAAGGTAAGAAGATTTCTGATGTAAAGATATTCTGTGACAAGAGTTTTATTGGGCCAAAGGAAGTGATTATCGGGGCGAAGATTTTGGATATCCGGAGATTTGGGAAGGCGCTAGTTATCGACCTTAATAATGAGGTTTCAATCATTTGTCATCTCAGAATGACCGGACAGATGATATATCGGGGAGCACAAGAGTTTGCTGGGGGACATCCGAGTGATAATTTTGTGGCGGAATTGCCGAATAAACAGACGAGGGTGGAATTTGATTTTGAGACAGGGGAGAAATTATTCTTTAATGATCAGAGGAAATTTGGATTTTGTAAGCCGATACAGACAGAGGAGGTACTGAAAGATAAATTTATCGCGAGTTTAGCACCAGAGCCATGGGCAATGAAGGGAGAGGAGTTTTATCAGCGATTGCAGAGGCATAAAGGTGCGCCGATAAAGGCGGTGATTCTGGACCAGAAAGTGATTGCTGGGCTGGGGAATATCTATGCAGACGAGGCACTCTATTTTGCAAAAATTCATCCAGAGAGAAGGGCGGGGACGATTTCTCCTGATGAGGCGGAATTACTACTCGAGGGGGCAAGGACGGTGATGGAGCGGTCGATCGAGGCGGGAGGCTCGACGATGGCGACTTATCGAAAGGCAGACGGGACAAAAGGAAATTATTTGGATTTATTTGCGGAAGTGTTTGGGCGGCAGGGGAAAGAATGTAGGAGATGCGGGGCGGAAATTGTAAAAATTAAGGTTTCAGGGAGAGGGACGCATATTTGTGAGAGGTGTCAAAAATGATATATGTATTTTGTGGCGATGATAGAGAGAAGATTGCTAAAGAGATAAAGAAAATCCTAGGGGAGGATTATGAGGTTTTTGAGGGAGAGAAATTAGGGGTGCAGGATATTGTAAATATCTGCCTCGGGACGAGCTTGTTTGCCGATAAGAGAAAGATTTTAATCAGAGATTTGACTCCGGCGAGGAAGGACGAGGGGAAAGACGAGGGTCCGGGCATAGACTTTTATACGGAGCTGATTAAATATGTGAACACGCCACACGAAATCGTGATTTGGGAAACGAATAAATCACGGAAAAAGGGCTTTGCGGAGTTTAAAAAGGCGAAGGGCGTGAAGTTTTTTGAGTTTAAAATTCATAGGGAGGATTTTCGGCGGTTATCAGGGATTTTAGATTTGGCGTTTAGGGATGGGAAACAGGCGGTGATGGAGCTTCGTAAACTAGAGGACGAGACGGAGCCGTATAGCCTTGTGGGAGTGTTTGCCTTTAATCTTTGTGAGAAATATAATTATCGGCGCGGAGAAAAAGAAAAGAGAGCGCTCGAGGCGCTCTCTAGAGTTGATATGTTAATGAAGACTACTTCGCTTTCGCCGTGGACTTACTTGGAGTCTTTTTTGCTGCAGGTTTCTTCGTTGTAGTTTTCTTGGTGGCTGTTGCAGCCTTTTTAGCCGGAGCCTTTTTAACGGAGGCAGACGGCTTTACGTCGGCGGCCTTGGCGATTTTAGCTAGGGCAGCCTTGCGGCGAGAAACAGTATTTTTCTTCATGAGGCCCTTTTTAGCGGCTTTATCATACTCGGATTGAATTTTCTTCATATTCTCCGCGGTAGGATTCTTCTTGAACTCTTTAAGAGCAGTCTTGATGTCTTTTTTAATTTGTTGATTGTGCGCGGTGCGCTTAGTGGCTTGGCGCGCGGCCTTTTTGGCAGATTTGATAATCGGCATTTTAATTCCTAATTAACTTATATTATTTTGGAGTATTATACACCACTTTAAGGGAATTGTAAAGTGGTTATTGATACTGCTTCTTAGGTTTTAAGAGATTTTTGTTGTGGAATAATCAAATCTTATTGAAAGCGTGAGCTTTATGTGGTAATATGGTAGTAATATTAGGTCATATTTTAATAAAGGTCACAGAAAATGGCGGATATAAAACAGATTGCAGAAAAAATTCAGGGGGCGAAAAATATATTGGTGGCGTTGTCACAGAATCCAAATGTGGACGAGGTTTCGGCCGCGCTGGGATTGACATTGATGCTTGATAAGCTAGGGAAGAAGGCGACGGCGATTTATTCCGGAGAGACTCCGGCGATGCTGAAGTTTTTGAGCCCGGAAAAGACATTTTCGACCGATACAAATGCTCTGCAAGATTTTATCATTTCGCTGGACAAGGAAAAGGCAGACCATTTAAGATATAAAGTGGATGGGGACTTTGTAAAAGTCTTTATTACGCCATATCACGAGGCGATTTCAGAGAATGACCTAGAATATTCTTATGGGGAGTTTAATGTGGACTTGATTATTGCGCTAGATGTGGCGGACGAGAGGGAGCTTGATTCGGCGCTGGTGGAATATGGGCGGATTATGCATGATGCTGGTGCTGTAAATATTACGACACATGAGGGCGGAAAGTTTTCGGATACGGAATGGAGTAATCCGGAGGCATCTTCTGTATCAGAAATGGTGGCAGAGCTTGGGACGGAACTTTCGCCGGAGGCCTTTGAAAAGAATAGTGCGACGGCGCTCCTTACCGGGATTGTGGCCTCGACAGAGCGATTTGCGAATGAGAAAACTACGCCGGAGACGATGGGGGTGGCGGCGAAGTTGATGGGGGCGGGGGCGGACCAGAGGTTGATAGCAGAGAATATTAAGAGAGCTGAGAGCGGACAGGAACAGGAGCCATTTTCCGAAGGAACTTCTTCTTCAGAAGATGCGCTACTCAGTCGGCGTATGTCAAATACGCCTCATTCCGTTGCTCCTTCTTCTGACGCTTCGCGTCAGACGGAGCTGCCTCGCTCGGTTGAAAGCGCAAGCGCTTCAAACACTCGCTTCGTTGCTCCGTCATCGAATTTCCAATCGGAAAATGACTCCGAGGAAAGTGTGAAAGAGGAGCCGGTTGAGGAAAAAATAGGGGAAGAGCCTATAAAAGAGACGCCAGAGGAGCCGGAAATGGATTTACAGAAGGTGGCAGAGATGACAAAAGAAGAGTCGGAGAAGTCAGAAACAGAAACAGAAACAGAGCCGGAACCGGAGAAGCCGGTGTTAGAAACGCCAAGTGAGCTATTAGAGTCGGAGCCATTTTCCGAAGGAACTCCGAAGACTGAAGATGCTAAGCTGGAAGAAGTAAAGCCAGAAGAAACCCCGGAAGCCGAAAAGCCAGAATTAGAAGAGGCACCAAAAGTTGAGGAGTCGGAAGAAGCTCCAAAGGCTGAAGAGCTAAAGCCAGAGGAAGGATCAGAGCCGGAAGAAGAAAAATCAGAGCCGGAAGAAGTTCCAAGGGCTGAAGAGCCAGAGCCGGAAGAGGCGCCGAAAGTTGAATTGAAAGGGGCATCTGGTGAAAAAGTGGAGGATACGAGAAGAAAGACGGTAACTTTGCAGCCGAGCGAGGATGTGAAGGCGGAGCTAGAGGAGATTATGAAAGAGGAGCCAAAGAAGAATGAGGCTCTTGATGAGATAAATAAATACACGGGAGATCAAGCGGTTTCGGGTGGACTGAAACCGGATGTAGGGCTGTCGAGTATTGATACTGATAATATTGGAAAGAGAGAGGTAAAAGATTACAGTGAAATGATGGCGGAAGCACTGGGGGGAGATGAGGGGATGCCGAATCCGGCAGTTCAGGCGGCGCCGGCGGTGGCGAATGGTCCGGAGGCGAATCATATTCCGGAGATGGATTACTCACAGGCTTCTTCGATGCCAGCGGAACAGCCACCGGTGATGGAAAATGGAATGTTAGAATCTGTTAATACAGAGAAGCCAGCTGGGGCGGCGGTGGAGGGGATGACCGCGGCGACCGAGCCAAGTAATTTGGCGCCGGGGACGACGGCGGCTTCAGAGGGGATGACGGAAGATATTTTGCCACCTCCACCGGCTCCGCCGGTAGATGGGGCGATGATGCCACCGGCCGCTCCGGCCGCTCCGGCTTCAACGCCGGAACCAGCGCCAGAGGCACCGGTTACATCAGCTCCGGCGACTAATCCAGTACCGGTTCAGCCGGTAATACCGGTAGTGCCAACTGTTCCAGAAGCACCGGCTGCACCTGAAGCTCCAGCGACTCCTGAGGCTCCTGCTGCTCCTGTTGCTCCTGCACCTACGGAGGCGCCAACGCAAGTTGGGCCGACTCCGACGAATGATGATCCAGCAGCTTTCCGTATACCGGGGATATAATAACTTTTGGGACTTTTCTTTGGAAGAAAAGTCCCAACGAAAAGAACCTAGTTTAAAAATCAAGTCAGGCCTTCGGCCTGTGCGTCCCAAGGGGCAAACAGGCAAAGCCCGACTTGATTTTTGTCTATGATAGATTTATCAAAAAGCAATTTAAGCCTTTTTGATTGCTATTTCCGGAGGCCGAGTTTTGCGACGGTGGCTTTATAGGCTTCGTAATCAGTTTTTTCGAGGTATCCTAGAAGCTTTTTGCGCTTGCCGACCATTTGCATGAGGCCGCGGCGAGCCATGAAATCGTGCTTATTGTTCTTGACATGCTCGGTAACCTCTAAAATCCGCTCGGTTAAGATGGAAATCTGGACCTCTGGAGAGCCAACATCTTTTTTATTACGAGCGAGTTTAGAAATAGCCTCGCCTTTTTTCTCTTTAGTAATCATATGGAGAGATTATATCACAGGTCTGGTCTCTTGACAAGAGTTTTCTTCGAGCCATTTTTCAAGAGGGGTGGCGGACTGGACTTTATAATCGCCGATGGAGAGACGACGGAGGGCAGTGAGATAGGCGCCGGTGTTTAAGGCTTTTCCGATGTCTTCGGCGAGGGAGCGGATATAGGTGCCACTAGACACTTCACAGCTGATTTTTAGATAAGGAAAATCATAGTCTATAAGGTCTATGCTATAGATTGTGACTTCGCGAGTGGGCATTTTGACTTCTTCGCCCTTTCTGGCGAGGTCGTAGGCGCGGCGGCCATCAATTTTAACAGCGGAGAAACAGGGAACGGTCTGGGTAATTTTTCCGGTGAAGGATTTTAGAGTGTTTTGGACTTCTTCTAATGTCGGGGGATTTTTGACTTCGTGCTGTTTAATTTCTCCCTCGGGATCACCGGTGGTAGAGGTTTCGCCTAGCTTTAGCGTTGCCTCATAGCTTTTATCCTTTTTTAGGAATTCTTGGCATTTTTTAGTGTTTTTACCAGACATTAAAATGAGGAGGCCGGTCGCGAAGGGATCCAACGTCCCGGTGTGGCCGACTTTGATTTTATGACCGGCTTTTTCGGATAAGACACGGCGGACGCGAGCGACGACGCCGAAAGAAGTCATGTTTTCGGGTTTGTCGATTAAGATGATTTGGTCAAAGTTCATGAGGTAATTATAATGGAGATGAGAAAAACGGTCAAGAAAAATGTACTGGTTCAAGACATTTGAGATTTTTTAAGGTCTCCTCTTGCATTAAAGTATAACACATATTCATTTGGTGTCATATAGTCTATAGATTGGTGTGGGCGCTCACTATTATACCAGTTTATATAATTCTGTAGCTCCTT
>JAFWOH010000009.1 GCA_017509895.1 Candidatus Saccharimonadota bacterium | reverse complement strand
ATATAAATAGGTGGCTTAATAATTACCACTTCTTAAGGCCACATCAAAGTTTAAATTACCAAACGCCTGCTGCATTTTGTGCTACAATGGGTATAACTATTTTTCGACGCGAAGTGTACATGATGTAGTGAGTACGAACATCAGTCTTGACGAGATACGAAAAGTACGATATAATGGTTACATATTCGGGAATACCCGCATACCCTAGTCGCAAGACTAGGGAGTTTTCTATTTGCATATGGTGGAATTACGCTTCAAAATACCGCCCGGGAGGGCGGTATTTTGTGTGTGAGGTGGGGTTTTGATTAGCTTTCGGCTTTGCGGGCGCGGACGCGGGTGACGATCCAGAAGATGACGGCCAAGATGAAGACGATAATTAAGATGAGGACCCACATTGGACAGATGATGATAGTACGCTCGATCTTGCTAACTTCATTGAAGATTTTAACTTCCGATTCTACCTTGTAAATACCGATAGATGGGGCGTTGTCCCAAGAGAGGTTGTAGTAACGAGTGGCGCCTGGAAGGACAACTACTGTGGCCGGATTTTCTTCGTTATTGTAAATTGACTCACCGCCGAAGAATGGGAATACTCGCATGGTGAATGAAGCCTTTGTATGGACATTACCGGTGTTCTTAACGGTGGCACTAACGGTAATAGGTGGATTAAAGAGAAAACCGTTGGTCTCATTCTTCAAGATTTCGCCAGTCTCGCGAGTATCGCCAGCAATCTTAGCGTAGACGATTGGTCCGATTTGCATGACTTCACCTATGTTGGCGCTATTCCCCTCTGTAGATTCATTCTTGTCGTCTTTGGTGGTAGCAAGTAGTGCAACGTACTGACCACCACCGGGAACATCCAACGGAACATTAATAGTGAAGTTGATGTCCGCCGAACCGTCCGCGTCAATGATGCCACTAGTTTTGTCAAAAGTAACCCAATCTTT
Organism: Candidatus Saccharimonadota bacterium; assembly: GCA_017509895.1. GTDB lineage: Bacteria > Patescibacteriota > Saccharimonadia > Saccharimonadales > Saccharimonadaceae > Nanosyncoccus. The sequence continues at coordinate 6,177 of JAFWOH010000009.1, read as the reverse complement.
AATTTGAGTGTAAGTATTTTCCACATCATAACGGTAGCTCACTTTACCAGTATCGTCAGTTTCAGTAAAATAGGGAGCTGCTTTTAAATCATAGTTTAGCTCATGATCGCTAAGATTTTTAAGCTCAAATTTACCACTTATGGTCTCACCAGGCTTTAAATCATAGTTGAATGAAGTAGGCGACACACGAAGATATGCATCTAACGCAGAAACCTCCTCAGCATGGCTAATACCTAATAGCCCAGCGGCGAAAAGGCCGACAGCTACAACAAACTTTGTAATGGATTTTTTCATTTTCCTCCTTAAACTCTATTTGCATCTATTATACATGATTTTTTTGAAAATGGTAGAGGTAAAATTAACAATTTTGAAAATTGATGGTCGCAAAAAACACCCCCATATGGAGGTGTTTTATTAGTCTATGCCATCAGGCTATGATTAATTAGCGTCGTAATCAGTAGCGGTAAGGGTATAGGCGATCTCGCCAGAGTAGATACCAGAAGCCTGGTTGCTAGCGATACCAATACCGTAGTTGATGTCATATTTGTTGCGGAAGGTCGCAGCGGCGGTACCACTCGTATCTACAGTACCAGTATCCTTCGAAATGAAGGTGCTGCTAGAGTAATCAGAATCAGCGGAAAGAGCGCTTGGGGTAGAAGACCAGTCGCTTTCAGTGTAATCATAGGCAGTCTTGGTGACCTTGACACCCCAAGCGGAAGAGGGCTCGTTGTAAGTTCCCTTGTTAGCCGAAGTGCCCGTGAAGGCATAACCATCAGTCATGCCAATAGTGCCACTACCACCAGTGGTGTTCTCAAGCGCTTCAGCAGTAGCAGTGATTACATAACCATTCGGGTAGTTGGTTTCGACATCAATAACAGTAGTATCGCCGTGAACCATCATTTGACCACCAGCAAGGTTGCCGAAGTTGATGGTGCCAGTGGAAGCCCACTCAACAGGGGTAGGGTTAGTACCGGTAATGGCTTTAGCAGTGATGGTGCCAGCAACATTAGCGCTAACAGTAACGGTATGAGTGCCGAAATCGTCAGCAAAAGTAGCTAACGGAAGAGCGGCAACGCCGAGAGCGGCAGCAACGCCTAAACCTGCGATAATTTTTGTTGATTTTGACATAATATTTTTTCCTTTGTTTTATTATTATTTTATTATGACCTTAGGTTTTTATATGACCTTTTGGTACCTTCTATTATATGCTCATGCTAAAAATAATGCAAGACCTTTTTTATAAAAAATCGCTTAATTTTTAGCGAGTTTTCCACATTTAGCCAGAATAAGAGGTCTATTTTCGAAGAGTACATGTGTTTCTTATGATAAAATTATCCTAAGGGAGCAAAATAGCTCCCATTAAAAAGGAGGGCATTATGAAAAATGTAGCATGTCTAAATGTAGCTCCATTATATGAGTCCGACGGTTCATATCCGAAAGAGCTGGAGTCACTAAAGAAAATAACAACGGATTACAGGTGCGGAGGTGTACCATTCTTAGTAAAACAAACTGACGATAGGTATACATTGGAACTTCAGGCAGATGAACCTGGAAGACGAATTAAAGTCGAGTACAAAGTCTATCCGGACATGGAATCTGTATTCAAGGCTGCCAAAGATGCAGTATTCGACGCCTACGGTATCCCAGAATGTAACCGAGATTATTGCCGTCTAACCGCATAGTAGCCTTCGTGTTGTTGTCGCGCGTAAAAAGTGGCGGGGAGTATTTCCCGCCCTCAGTGGGACCACAGACCTGACTGCTGGCCCCTGTATTTGTATTATATATTTTTGTAGGCTGTCGTCAGCAAAGGTGCCCTTTGTAATACCACCTGAAATTTGGGTGATTTTTCCACAACTTCTGGTTTTAGCACTCGCTTGGATTTATGTCTTCCGGAAGGCCAACCCGCATAAAAAACCTTGCAAACGCTTGCGACAGATGCTCGCGATATGGGGGAAGAAGTCTCATCCTTGGACCGATACTGGCAGCAATGCATCTCGCCGTTGTCATCGGCAAACTATAGATTTCTTTAAAATTGACAACCGCTAGGCCGGAAAGCAGGCCGGTCTGTGCCCCGTCATATTTATTTAGCATATGAAGCGCCGCAACCCTCCCTCGTATAATATTTTCTTTTAGTTGGTTAACTTCTTTGGAGCTTTTGCCATGTGCCTCCATGCTCGCTGCGTACTCTGACCACGGCGTCACTGGACATATAGTCAGATCTGCCACTTTGTTGTTTGCTATGTCGCAAGCCTGCGTCATTATAATGCCGTCAATATTGGTTATAAGAACTTTTTTGCTCTCGCCTGGTGTTGCCTGATTTTCTGTGCCGTCCGCTAAGTGCACGACTGGACAGCTATACAAAATATCTCCCTGTGTTATATCGGTGGTGGGCTCGCTTATTTCACAATACCACGGGTATTCCATTAGACCTCCTCAATTTCTTCGAATCCTGGATCATACTGAAGTTTGTATTTACGTACGTCCGCTACCTTGGTGGCTACAAGCTGCCAATTTCGGCGTGGCCCATAGTATTCGTCTTCTGCATCTATTGCATCTGTTCCTGGCGCATGTTGCGAGTACTCAAGCCCACGGTTGCGGCTCCCGTTGTCTGTTAAATATGGCGAGATCTTTGATGCATCTGCTATCTGTTTCATCTCTAGCATGTCGACGCTGGAGATATTTGCGCAAGTAGCCACCGTTGGCATTGGTTGAACAACTGCTATAAATACTAGAGCCGTCATAGCACAGTTACTCATTGTTCTATTTGAGCTAATCATTACTATTACCGCTCCATTTTTGAATTTTTTGCTCCATTAAACTATATATGAAAGTTGCTGCACTTTTTAGATCCTCTGTTTTCCTCTTCTCTCCGTCGGCCATATATGAGAATCTGTTATTAATATCTATCGAGACCACAACTCCATCCCCATCCATATTTTTATTTGATAATTTCAATAGATCTGGTAATTGTGTATTTTGTCCTTCATAGCTTCTTTGAACGTCCATTCTTTCATTAACAAAAAACTCATGGTCATATACCATAGACCTTTGCCATGATGCATCAAAGAGTTCTTCTTTTTCGTGGACGGCATTATATTTTATATATCCAGCCACAAAATCTTTTGGCGTGTTTTCTCCATGTTTAATTCTAAAATTGTAAGACAACCCGCAAAACATGAACGTATCAATACTGATGCTTTTTAATAGCTCCTCTATGGTTGCTATCCTATCATTGATATATTCTTTCGTCTTACCATAATTGTTGATATATTCGTTATCAAAATTTACGTTAAGACCTACCGACATTTGCGAGAATACTATCTGACTATGATTATTTTTGGACGTCAAAATAATGCGCGGTGCGTCAGGCGTAAAATCATCTGGCAATGGAATAGTTTGTGGCGCACCATAGTGCTCTGAAAATTTATCTTCTATCTCATTAAGCCGTCTTCGTATTTTATCCTCCGAATCAAACTTAGCTACAAATTGTGCGCTTATGAATTCTATATTATGACCTTCTGTTTCCATGGTTACATTATACATCAAGAGAAACGAAAAATCAACGCACTTGCGATGATACTACTGGAAAAAGGCAAGATACACGAACACACCGACACCGGCGCCGAGGAGGATGGTGACAAGGACGGTGAGGACCATGCCGAGGCGGCTGCCGGCCTTTTCTTCCTTGGTCTTGACCGGGACTTCAGCATTATCGGGGGCTTTATCGGCCTTTTTTGCGAAAGTTTTTTCGCTGTATTCTTCATGGGGAGTTGGGGTGAGAGCGTCTACAGACCCGAGCTGTTCCTTTTCGGGAGCACGATCAGAGAGGGGACGCTTTTCGATATGGAAATTCTTTAAGAACGGCGAGCGGCGAACCGTAGTCTCTGTCCTTGTTTCGCTGACCTGAGACAAGACAGTCTCGACATAATCTTCTGGATCCTCTTCCTCGGTCAGAAACTCTTCCTGAGGAGTCTCGAGAGGCTCCTCTAGCTCTTCCTCTGTCTCGGAAAGGCCAAGCTCATTAAACTCGGCCATCGGACCATCATCTTCTTCCTCGATTTCTGGCTCGATAAGCGGGACATTGGAAACTGGCTTTATAACCTTTTTCTTAGCAACGGGCATACCATCGACAAAATCACGCGATGGCCTTACTGGCACAGCTACGACCGCGACGGCGGAAGGTTGCTTTGGAGCGGGCCGCAACGGCTTTTCGACGGGGGTGGCGGCAGGCTTATTAACGGGCTTTGCGCCCGCATCTTTAACGGGCCTCCGGCGAGGGGAGAAATCCATATAGCGACTATGCAAAAGTGGCTCCGGCTTTTTCGGGAGGCTGGCGGCGGTTGGTTCTACATCAGGGGCGTCGACTTTGCTCATATATTATCTCACTACTCTTTTAGCAATATCTATTATATCAATAAAATGGTCCGCAATCAAGGAGGAGCCACCGATGAGCAACCCATTCACACCCGGAATAGTCAGATAAGCGCCGGCATTGGACGGATTGACCGAGCCACCGTATAATATCGGAATATCCTCTACCGCCTTTTTACCATAAAGCGCGGAGAGCTGGTCCTTGATAATCTTTATGCTTTCCGCAATATCATCTGGGCTAGCGAGGCGAGCGCCCTTCGTACTGGAAATCGCCCAGACGGGCTCATAGGCAATGATAACCTTTTTTAAATCTTCTGTGCTAACCTCGGAAAGGCCCCCGAGGAGCTGATCTCTTATCACATCCTTGGTCTCGCCAAAAGTCTTTTCAGACTCTGTCTCGCCGATGCAAAGAATAGGGGTAATACCATTCCGAATCGCGGCGGCAACCTTGTTTCTAATATCTTTATCAGTCTCTCTGAAAATATTGCGGCGCTCCGAATGGCCAACGATGGCGTAATCCGCCACCCCCTTCAGAGCGGAGATACTAGTCTCGCCGGTATAGGCGCCGAAATCCTGATAATAAAAATTCTGGGCGGCGAGCTTTAGACGCTTCCTGTCAATCTGTAAAGATAGAGGCTGGAGCGCTAAAGTCGTAGGGGCGATAATCACCTCTAGGCCGCGTGCGATTTTTAGCCGTTTTAAAAGTTTATGAAGATAGATTGAAGATTCCCCGACATTAAGGTTCATCTTCCAGTTGCCCACGATATATGTTTTGCTCATGCTTCTATTTTATCACACCCAAAATGCCGCGTAAAGCATAGGCGGTGTCTTCGTGGGAGCGGACGGTGATGGTGTCGATGCCCATCTCGACGACCGGATAATCGTTTCCGCCGGGCTGGGTCATGTCGCCAAAATAGAGAATGTCCTCTTTCTTGACCCCTAGCTCTTTTAGCATCATCTCCATGCCAAACTTCTTATTCATGCCCTGTTTAAAGGCATTAATAGAGGTCGTCCCGCCGATTTCAAACTGAAACTCTGGAGCCTTTTCTATGGCTTTTTTAACAATCTCCTGACGCTTTTTTGTATCTGGATCCCAAGCATACTTTTCCTCGGTACCGGCCTTCTGGCCAAGTGCAGAGAAGGCGACCATGGAATGGCGATCCTCGATAATCTCATCACCCTTTGCTAACTTATCCTCCTCCCAATAACCGGTCTCCTTAGCGGACTCTTCTAATACCCGGAAAAGCTTTTCGACCTCGGCTTTTTCCAAGGGATAATCATACTCGAGGTGCCAATTTTTCTCGTTATAAGGAGTCCTGTCGGAAGTGATAGAAACCTGAAAAGCCTTGTCTGAATAGCCACCAGGATAATACTGATAATACTGTGTACCCTGAGCGACAAAGAGATGAAGATGGCTTAATGCCACAGCATGAACGCCGTTCTCGAGCAGAGGATTGACAATCTGGATTAAAAATTGCTCGAATTTCTGGCCAGAAATCGGGCAAATTTCATAGTATGGCAACAATTCAATCAATAATTTCGCAATTTCATCCGGAATCGGGGTCTTTGCAATATTTAAAGTTTGATCAATATCAAATGCTAAAACTTTTTTCGTTCTCATAATAAGAGTATTATATCATATCACCGTATAAAAGTATAACAGCTTGTACTGGTTCAAGACATTTGAGATTTTTTAAGGTCTCCTCTTGCATTAAAGTATAACACATATTCATTTGGTGTCATATAGTCTATAGATTGGTGTGGGCGCTCACTATTATACCAGTTTATATAATTCTGTAGCTCCTT
>JAFWOH010000040.1 GCA_017509895.1 Candidatus Saccharimonadota bacterium | reverse complement strand
TTATGATGGCAACAAGCGCATTGGTTCCCTCCTCTTTATCATCTTTCTCACGATTAACGATTGCCACCTCACTAAAAACGGCGAGACAAAAATCTCCGACCGCGCCCTCACCGCCATCGCCCTCCTCATCGCCGAGTCCAACCCTAAGGAAAAGGACTTGATAGTCTCCCTCGTACAGAAATTACTAGAGGATTAGGAGAAGATTCCCCCTTAGACTTCTCCCAAGTTATTACCAACTTTTATTTCAACCTCAAGCCGAACTTTCAATTCTGGCGCAATCCCCTCCATTTCCCTCTTCAAAATCTCTGAGACCGAAGAAACCAATTCGGTGGGACATTCAATCACTAAAGAATCGTGAATCTGTAAAACCAAGAAAGCAGAAGAAGGGAGTAAGGAATCTAACCGAATCATGGCCCGCTTCATCAAATCTGCTTCCGTCCCCTGTATCGGCATATTACAAGCCGCCCGCTCCGCCGCCTGCCGCACAACAAAATTCGACGACTTCACATCTGGCGTCGGCCGCCTTCGCCCATAAAATGTCTCTACATACCCCTCGTTTCTTGCCTGTGTCAAAATCTTATCAAGATATATACGAATCGGCTTCCTCACCTCAAAATAATCGTTGATAAATCCCTGCGCCTCATGAATCGGCATCTTTGTCTGCTCTGCTAGCCCCTTTGCGCTCATCCCATATAGCACCCCAAAATTAATCGTCTTCGCCGCCCGCCTCTGTGCCTTAGAAACCTTATCAATCGGAACATTAAACACATCTGCCGCCGTCTTTGTATGAATGTCTATCCCAGAGTTAAAATCAGAAATTAAAGCCTCATCCCCCGCCAGAACTGCCGCAAGGCGCAATTCAAACTGTGAATAATCTGCCTGAATAAATTTAAATCCAGATGGCGCGATAAACCCCTCGCGAATCCGCTTCCCCTCCTCCGTCCGGACCGGGATATTCTGCAGATTTGGATTGACTGAAGATAGTCGCCCCGTCGCCGTCACATTCTCTGTAAAAGTCGTATGAATCCGCCCCTCCCCGTCTGCAAGCTCCGGCAAAGGTATAATATATGTATTCAAAAGTTTTGAAACCTCTCGATATTCAATCACGAGCGGCACAATCGGATGCAGCTCAGAAAGTTTTAATAGCTCACTCGCCCCCGTCGAATACCCCCTAGAGGTCTTTTTTATCCCCCTCGCCGGCAACCCTATTTTCTCGAATAAAATACTCCGCAGTTGCACCGGCGAATTGATATTAAATTCCTGCCTCGGCAAAGTCCTTGCGCCATCTAAATCTATCTCCGTCGCATCAAAAATCTTCTGCTCAGTCTCAAACACCTTCCGCTCATATTCCGCCTTCAGCCCCCTAAAATACTCCCTCGAAATCTTAATTCCCTTCTTCTCCATCTTATAAAGTACCGGCAGGAGTGGCAAATCATATTCCTTAAAAATCTTATAAACCCTCGGCAGCTCTTTAAACTCCTCTCTTTGCCAATTATACTCAATCATTTTTTCTTCCCTCTCCTCCGATGTCTCCTCAAACTGCAACATCTGCCCCTGTTCTTTTGAAACTCTCTCTAAGGGATTTATCAAAAATCTTCCCTGTGTAAGGTCCCAAAACTCCGCCCCAGAGAGAATTTTCCTCGCGAACTCTGGATTTTCATGCATCTTCCGCTTGATGTCCCACTCGATAATCAGATTTGATATATCTTCTACATGGTCAACATGATTCTTCTGAGCACGAGTCGTAGCAGAATCAGTAGCATCAGAAAACTTCCTCACTAGCGAACGAAACTCCAGCTGCGAAAGCGCCTCTATCACCTTTTCCCTATCCACCTTTAAATCCGGCACATCCGAGAGCGACACCGGCGCATCAAACATAATCTTCGCAAGCTTATATGACATATAGGCGCTCTCCTTCCCGGCGAGCAGTTTATCATGCATCGAGCCTTTTATCTCGTCTATATGTTCATAAATTCCGTCCAGATTCCCATATTTATTCAAAAGTTTCACCGCCCCCTTCTCGCCTATCCCCGGTACCCCCGGGATATTATCAGACGCATCCCCCTTAAGCGCCTTCAAGTCTAAAAATTGCTCCTTAGAGATTCCATATTTCTTTTCCAGCGCCGAGACATCGATTTCCTCCAGCTTCGAAAACCCTTTTAAAAGCCGGTACATCTTAATATTTTTATCAACAATCTGCAACATATCAAGATCACTCGACACGATTGTAACCTCCCATTTTTCTGGTGCGTCAGCAGTAGGCTTATTCAAGGAAGCGGGAGTAGCGGACTGAGCCGTACTTTGCGTACGGCGAAGGAGCGACGCATCCGCTGACGCAGAAGAAGCCACTGCCTGACGCGCCAGAGTCCCAATAATGTCATCAGCCTCATAATCATCTAATTCCACAAACGACCACCCTAAAGCTAAAATCAATTCCTTGAGCAACGGTATTTGCACATAAAAATCCTCCCCCGGCTTCTTCCGCCCCGCCTTATAATCAGCATAAATCGCCTTGCGCTTAGAAATACTCGTCTTCGCCTTATCCCATGCCACCACCACTTTATCCGGCCGAATCTCACGAACGATTTCCATCGCAATCACCGCAAACCCATAAATACCCCCCGTCGGCGTCCCATCCGAAGTCGAGAGCGCCCCCATCGCATAATACCCCCGATAAAATACGCTCTTCCCGTCAATGATTACTAATTTTTTCATTTGTCTTATTATAGCATACGTATCGTACAAAGTCATTCTAGAGATGCTATGCGATGAAGCGGGAGTAGCGGAACGAGCCGTATTTGACATACGGCGAGTGAGCAACGCATCCGCAGAAGAAGCAGAGCGCTCTAGAATGGCTTTCCTTACCAATCAATTTTATGCAAGATAGAATCTAATCTATCTTGCATAAAATTGATTGTGCCGTCGTTCAGGATATAATAATCCGCCGCCGCAATCGGCCCGCCCTTTTCTAGGTTCTCAATTTCGCTCCGGTCGCGCTCTTTAATTTCATCAAGATTAAATGGCCTATCCGGCCGCACCGCCACTCTCTTATATCTCAAATCCTTGTCCACCACCACCGCTACAAATGTCAAAACCCCCGGAAATTCATGTTTCAATATTTTATATTCCGTCCATGAATACACCCCGTCTAGTACGATTCTCCTCTGCCCCGCCTCTACTAAATCGTAAACCTCGTCTATCACCTGCCGTACTACCCAATCTTTCCCCTCCGTCTCGCGAATTTCCTCGCGAAATTTCTTCTCGCTCTCCCCGTCCGGTGTCCTTTCTATCCCCCGCCGCTCCATTTCCTTATAAATCATTCCCCCAAAATAGACCTTTGGCGTCCCCCTCTCTGTCATATAATCGACGGCCACACTCTTCCCACTCCCCGCCATCCCCACAAAAGCAATTATCTTCACCCCCCTATCCTTTAAACTCTTCTTTTCATCCATATTACATCTAGTATACCACGATTTTTCAGCTTATTTTTTACAATCTCACCCCACACCAAAAAACTCATGCTATAATAATTATAAGCATAATAATAGTAATTGGTGGGTTTAACAGGAAGGAGAAACCCAAGTGAAAAACAAGTGTAAATATATTTTCGTGACCGGCGGAGTTTTGTCTGGCGTCGGCAAAGGCATCACCGCCGCCTCGATGGGCGCCATCTTAAAAGCAAAGGGCTATAAAGTCACCATGCAAAAGTGCGATCCATATCTAAATGTCGATGCCGGCCTCCTAAACCCGGTCGAGCATGGCGAATGTTTCGTTACGAAAGACGGCGTAGAGACAGATCTCGACCTCGGCCACTATGAGCGCTTCCTCGATTTTGAGACCAATAAATATAGCATTACCCTTAGCGGTAGTATCTATAAAGAGCTAATCGAAAAAGAGCGCGCCGGCGGCTTTCATGGTAAAACCGTTCAGCTAGTTCCTCATTTTACCGATCTCGTCCAAGAAAAAATCGCCATGGCCTCTAAAGATTCCGACATCCACATCGTCGAAATCGGTGGCACCGTCGGCGATTATGAGGGTCTCGCCTTCCTCGAGGCCATCCGCCTCTTCGCAAATAAAGTCGGCAGAAGAAACTGTCTCTACATCTCCGTCGTCTATGTCCCTTGGCTAAACACTAGCAAAGAGCTAAAAACTAAGCCCGCCCAAAACGCTCTTAAAGATTTAAGGGGCTTTGGCATCATCCCCGACATCGTCTGCGTCCGTTCTGAAAAGCCTTGTAATCGAAAAATCTGCGAAAAAATCGCCGCCTTCTCTGGCATTCCGGGAAAGGCTGTCCTGAATCTCCCCGATATCGAGTCTGTCTATGATGTCCCTCTAAATATCTTAAAATCTGGCGTCCTCGAAATCTTAAATGATTTCGTAAACGATGATAAAAAGCCCGATATGAAACGCTGGGAAGAGTTCTCCATCCGCCGCAACAAGAAATATGACAAGACCGTAAAGGTCGGCCTCGTCGCCAAATACGTCGGCAATGAAGACACCTACATCTGCGTCACCGAAGCTTTAAAGGCCGCCGCCGCCTGGAACGAAGTCAATCTCGATATCACTTGGATAAATTCTGAGGACTTGGGAGCAGCGATGCGATGCGATGAAGGAGGAGCAACGGAGCGAAACGCACTAAAGGTGCGTAGAGCGAGTAGCGCATCTCCTGAAGAAGCAGCGCGCGCTGCTCTCGAGTCCTGCGATGGCTTGGTAGTGCCCGGCGGCTTTGGCCTCCGCGGTGTTGAGGGTAAAATCCGAGCCGCTGAATACGCCTTAGAGACCGGCAAGCCCTACCTCGGCCTCTGCCTCGGCCTTCAGGCCGCCTGTATCGCCGCCGCGAGAAGGGCCGGATTAAAGGGCGCCGCCTCCGAAGAATTCTTAAACGACGAAGACTATCAAAAGCCAAAAGATTTCAAAAATGTCATCTACATCATGGAAGGCCAAAAGGGCAAGGAATCCACCGGTGGCACCATGCGCCTCGGCGATTATCCCGCCGTTTTGAAAAAAGGTACTAAAACCGCTAAGATTTATCAGGACGGGGCAAAATCTAATATAGAGGTCCAAAAAACCGGCAATATCAAGGTCATCGAGCGCCATCGCCATCGCTATGAAGTCAATCAAAAGTTCCTAAAGGACATCGAAAAAGGCGGGCTAAAAGTTTCCGGCACTTCCCCTGATAAATCTCTAGTAGAATTCGTCGAGGCTCCAGATAGCCCCTTCTTCATCGCCACTCAGGCCCATCCCGAGTTTAAATCTCGCCCCCTCTCTGTCCATCCCCTGTTTTACAATTTCGTCAAAACCTTAAAAGAACTCAAAAAATAACCTTTATAAAAAGCTCCAAGCTATGTTATAATAAAATCAACATAATTAGGAGTTCATAATGGACAATAAAGAAATTTATAAAAAGACTATCGGCTTCTCTGTTCGCCGTCTGCTCTGGGATATTCTCGCATTCCTAGCTTTCACTGCGCTCACAGCCCTCGGTTTTGTCATCCTCGATAAAACCTCAAACGCCGGCCTAATCGGCCTCGCCATCGGCGCTCTCGTCGGCGGCATCGTCTCTTATATTCTGCTTCGCTATGTCTCTTATACTTACAAGGCCGGCCAAATCGCCATGATGACCGAGGCCATCACTAAAGATAAGCTCCCCGATGATGTCATCGGCGCCGGTAAAAAAATTGTAAAAGAGCGCTTCACTACTATCACTGCTTACTTCGCCGTTACCGGCGTCATTAAGGGTATCTTCCGCCAGCTCGGTCGTGGTCTCACCGCCATCGGCAAAGCTGTCGGTGGCGATGCGGGTAGCACCGTTGGCAGCACCGTCAGCGCTGTCATTGATACCATCGTCGCCTATCTTTGCGACTGCTGTCTCGGTTGGGTTTTCTATCGTAGCGATATTAAGGCCACCAAAGCCACCTGCGAGGGTGCCGTCCTCTTCTTCCGTCATGGCAAAACTCTTCTTAAAAACCTCGGCCGCGTCTTTGGCATGAGTCTCGTTTCCTTCCTTGTCATCGGCGGTATCTTCTTCGGCATTTCTTATCTTATCATGAGCTGCTTCCCAGATGCCTTCAGAGGCCTCAGCAACGCCATTGTCAATACCGGCTCGAATGTCCCTGCTTGGGTTTCCGATATTAATACTTTGACTATCGTTTCCGCCGCCATCTCCGGCGTTGTCTTCTGGTCTATTCTTCATTCCGCCTTCATTCGCCCCTTCATCCTCGTCGGTGTATTAAGGAACTACATCAATTCCGGTAAAAACGACATCCCTTCCGAAAAGGCCTTTGACGAGCTCGATAGCAAGTCCAAAAAATTCGCCGAGCTCCACTCTAAACTCGACGCTTAAAATTAAGACAAAAAACCGCCCCAAGAAAGGGGCGGTTTTTTAAAATGCCAATTTATCGCGGAGTTCTTCCATCTCCTCCGGGGTCATCGAGACCTCTCTCCCCGGCTTCCATTCCTCGTCATACGGCATCAGATGTACATGTGCATGTGGCACATCTACCCCTATTACCTTCCAGATAATCCGCTTCGAAAGAACCTTCTCCATCCGCCCCGAGACTTTATAGACCGCCTTCATCAGGTTTAAAAACTCCTCCTCCGGCAATTCATAAATCTTATCAATCTCCACCTTCGGCACGACCAACACATGCCCATATGTCTCCGGATGAATATCGAGAAACGCTATCGCATTCGCGTCCTCATAAATCTTATAACTTGGTATCTCCCCCTTTATAATTTTTGTAAACACACTTTCCATATCTTTATTTTACCACGAATCAAAAATCCCCGCAGAGACACGCGGGGATTTTTCTTCATTAGCCTCTAGCAATACTCGAAACGACATAGAAGGCTAGTAGATAGATAATCACCGCCACGCCCACTAGGATAGCGCCAGACATCGCCTTCATCCATTTTGAAGATACATTCAAGGTACCATATTTGTATACCGAGAAATAGAAAGATAAAATCGAAACGATAGTAGCTAGTGGCCCAATCCAGATTAGACTTGGCTGCGAGGTGAGCAAGAGAAGATTAAAGACGAGTGCGAGGATACCCCCGATAGAGAGACCAATCAAGAAAACTTTCAGGCCAGTCTTGAGACCGGAGTTCTTAGCTTCTTCAATGCGCCTCAGGAGATAACTAGAGAAAGTAATCGAAATTAAGAAGAAATAAACAATCAAAGCATAGAAATACCAACAGCTATGGTCCACTACAAAATGCGCATAACCTTGGCTTAAATCATAAGAACTATAAAATAGCGAAGAATCATAAGCGAGAAGTGTCACTAAAATCGCCCCACCTATAGTAAAGAGTAAAGTAAGAATCTTACCTCCCTTATACCCATAGCTAAGAAAGGCTAATAGGCCGACATCACATAAGGTAATACTACCAATCGCACATGTAAATATAAAATGCACAAAATCAGCAGAGGCATTAGGCAAGTCGAGGATAATAAAAATAGCAACCGTCCAAAGCGCCGCCCCGATAGTAGCAATCAAGAAACGAGCAGCAGATTTCTTCTCCTGTTTACGGCTTCCAAAGAAAACGGAAATACCAGATAGCAAAACCACAGCAGCCGCCGCGATAAGTAGTGCACGAATAAGTTGCATAAATCTCCTTTATTACTTATGGTTATTATAGCATAGTAGATAAAAAAATACCACCCGGATTTTTCCGGGCGGTGTTCTTTAGCTGATTTTTTCGGGTCACATAGTTTCGAGTTTCTTATAATCTACCTTCCCGCTACTCATCATCGGGATCTCCTCGACAAACCTAATCTCCCTCGGCATCTGATACTCTTTAAGAGCCTTCGCCAAGTTTTGTTTAAATTCTTCCCTCGCGGTCTCGTTGTTCATAAACTCGTCCTCTAAGACTACAAAGGCTCTGCATCCGGCCTCGTCCGGTGTCACAATCACCGCATTGTCAGAGACGCCATTCAGGCCAGATATGATTTCCTCGATAGTCTCACAGTTCACCTTGTCACAAACACCGTTCGCAAAGAAAAAGCGGCGTTCCCTGCCTATAAAACTGACATAGCCATCTTCTCTTAGGCTTAGATAGTCGCCAGTCTTAAAAAAGGTTTTCCCATCCCTCTGCACAAAGCATTTTCTAGTGAGTTCCGCGTCACCAAAATATCCTTGGCAAAGCGAAGCCGCCGAGACCATAACTTCACCGGTCTCACCATATTTCACTTCATCACCTTTCTCGTCGACAATCAACCATTCCGGCCCAACATAAAATTTTCCAGCCGTACCAGGGATATGTGCGACATGGTCGTTGACGGTGCCGATACACAGTCCTTCGGAGATACCATAGTTATTGCGAATTTCCGCCTTACATCCATGCTCCTTAAAATACCTCATCCCGTCTTCATAGTCCTTCTCGTGCAGGACGGCCCCCGCACAGAAGAATGCCGTAAGCGAGGATATATCGGCACCTTTTGGAGTCAGTTCCATAAACTGCCTCAGGGTCAAAGGCGTACCATAAATATAACTTGGCCTCAGATTGTGATAATTTGCCACCTCCACCGAGGTAGCGCCTGCTAAGATAGCCGGATTCCCGCCCATCAAATTCACAAATAAAGGCATAAAGCCATATCCATGACAATACGGGGCTTGGCAAAGCACCTTCTTGACGGTTTCGTCTCTAGTGTCTGTACCGGTAGAATTCGCCGCATATATCAGCGATGCAAAGATCGCCCGATTCGAGAACGGCAGCGTCTTCGGCTTTGAGCTCGAGCCAGAAGTTTTCAGATAAATCATCGGCTCGTCCTTGGTTGAGATGCTATACTTCTCAATCTCCGCCATGGTCTCCTCGAGCGAAATTTCAGCGGAGTCTATCACGCTCCTAAATCCAAATTCGCGTCTCGTATAACCATCTACGGGATTAGCCGCCAGACAGACTTTCACGCTCTTAGCATAGGTCCGAATAGCGCCCATAAAGGCGGCTGAATTGTTATAAAACAGCACCATCTTCGGCTGATGCACATCCATTTCCTCATAAAACGATTGGATGTCCATCTTGTCGATAGCATGCGTCATCACCACTGCCACCCCTATCGCATTCGCACCAAAGAGTGCCACAATGC
Source organism: Candidatus Saccharimonadota bacterium (assembly GCA_017509895.1). Lineage (GTDB taxonomy): Bacteria > Patescibacteriota > Saccharimonadia > Saccharimonadales > Saccharimonadaceae > Nanosyncoccus. The sequence goes on along the minus strand of JAFWOH010000040.1, from coordinate 4,709 downwards.
CTTCATAAGAGTTTGGTGTAACGATAACGATTTTATCCCCAGCCTTGACATCATTTTTCAAGAGCCATCCGGCAAATTTCACCGCATCGTCTTTTAAATCTTGCTTGGTATAAATCTTGTCGTCCACCTCTACTGCCATTTCGTCCAGATGTTCGCCATTGATCTTCATAAAAGTCGCCAACATCGAAACCGGAAGAATCTCCGGGTGCAACTTCTCCTCAGGAATCCCCTGAAGATGTGTCTTGTCTATTGATGGATAACCTGTCTTCATCTAGACACCTCCCTTCTATCCATCAGAAAAAATCAGCTAATTTTAAATGTTCAACCTCTTTTAAACGGTTCTACCCCTATTATATCACAGTTCCCTATATTGGCCGGAAAAACATTCACAGATAGGTTCGCAAAAACGAGGCTAATAACAATTTTGTGTGTATTTTCACCCCTTATCCATGATCTCTTCTAACCTGCTAGAACGAGGTTTATTAGCCCGCCTTGTTATGTACTACCACGCCATTAGCAATGTAGGAATGAGTGAGACCATTTGCGGTATCACCCTCGCGACCCTTTACATTAAGATTATATACTATGGTAGGCTCGGTATCGTAAATGTCAATGCTAGAAACCTCATATTCTCCCGTAGTAGTTACGATAATATCATCTTTAGTAAGTACGGGGTATTCATCATTCTGGAGAGCTTTATAGCCATCTTTCGTCAAAATCGGGTGATTTTGTGTCATTTCTAGGGTGGTACCATTTTTCAATGTAAGTTTGGCGAGTCTAGTAGAGCGCTCTTCTCCATCATGAATTATAGTGCCTAAAACTTCAGTCATATAATATTCGTGCTTTTCTGGGTCATAAGAAACTACTTCCTCTCCTATCTTAATATCTTCAATCGCCTTCGTTTCGCCATCCATAGTCGTCTGAATCTGAGTACCAGCAGTAAAACACATACTACTTTTACCTTGTATGCAGCGTACAGCGTACCCGACGTTCTTGAAGTAGAGGATGCTCTGGGGGTAGACATACGACGAATCGAAGTGTAGGCTGTAGCCGTAGCCAGTATTGTATACAGAGGAGGACCAGTAGAGCCCGCGGGAACCAACGTAGCTCGCGCTAGTATTCGTACCCTCCCAGACGCCTGCGTAAGAGAAGCCGGCATTTTTGTTTCCGTTTGCGGCTGCACTCGTATACATCGGGCCTTTTACTGCGTCAGTATTATTATAATAACCATAGCCACTAGTACCCGTCGCCGAACCGCTCCAACCACTAGTACTATACTGACGGGCTAGATAGGTAAAGTCGTTTGCGGAGCCTGTAGTCGTAACATTTGTACCGCTATCTGTAGTCTTTGGCAATCTCCAGCCTTTCGGGCAGATATCTCTTGTGGAAGAGCCTTGAGATATACCAGCTCCACTACCGCTTGTCTGATAGTATGAATAGCCTAAAGTAGCAGTATAGAAGTTATAATAACCAGTATCGGAGTCGTTGGTAATGCTAGAGTCTTTTGTTCTAAACTGAGTCTTGGCTTGGTTATCATTGCTCGTGCCAAAGTTTGCCGCGGTATTGCTAGTTAGAGTAGAATTGCTGGTGATGTTTCCTTGTTTGCCGGCTGGCGGGAGGTAATAAGTTGTATTGTTGTCGATGTTGGTATCTGCCGAGGTTAGGGTTTTTGCGCCGTCTGAGCCAATCGTGAGGTTCTGCATCATCCAGATTTTCCCATCCGGCAGTTTCTTCACCGTATATTCTTTACTGTCTCTAACATCCGTTAATGTCTTAGAATCACCCACATTACTAAGCTCACTAGGGTTAAACCCTTGCATAGCTTCGCCCGCTATGCAGCGAACTGCGAAGCCGAGTCTCTTGCTGCCGCCGCTCCGTACGAGACCGCCCGACGAACTCAGACGCAAGCCATATGGGCTAGTCGAATTGTACTGAGTAGTGGACCAATAGTACCCGTTGGAGCCGGCGTAGTTGAAACCATTGTTATAGTACCCACCAAGCACGAAGGACCAAGGGGAGGAGGTAATGTTACTAATAGTAGTAGAGGCATTGGCGCCTTTAACTATTGCGGATAGACCAGTAGTACTGCCTTCAAAAGATTCACTATTACTATATTCATCACTCGTTGGCAATCTCCAATTCTTTGGACAAGCTACCATAGCTGCACCCCATGAGTAATAGCCTCGTCCAGCATGATCTCCAGTACCGTTAGTATGGTAATGTCTGTTTGAATAGCTATCTGAAGTACTCCAAGTCATTGATACTGTGACATTAGAAGTCGGGACGGTAATAGATTCGCCAGAACCCGTTGGAGTAGAGAAACTAGAATCAAGTGGAGAAAGAGTCATGGTACCGTTAGCGGTAATTGAAGAACTTGCACCAGAGACGGAGTTTACTGCCCCAAGATTAAGGTCTTTTGTCATAATACATTTACCAGCAATATTAGCTACGGTGCTAGTGCCATAATATGTTGCGTTAGTTGGGATTCTATAAATGCCATATGCTTGGTTATCCCGGCTATCGGTAACGGTAGCGGTATGCCCCGGTGTAAGGTTAGCGCAATTAAAGCTTTGCATAGTACCGAGATTGCCATCATCTGGGATGCCCCACACCGCATAAAGGGTGATGGTAGAGCCGGAGGCCGGGGAGCCGGCGGCAGTGATGAGGTCTGGGACGGAAATGGCGGTGTTAGCAGAATAGGTGGCCGTCGTGGCATTTTGATCGAGGCTCCAGCCGAGGAAGTTATAGCCTTCTTTTGCTAATGTCCCCTGCCCTGCCGTCGTGAAGGTGCCGGTTTCGTAAATGGCATCACTCGCCTTGCTCGCCGCCCCGGTACCACCATTGGCATTGTAAGAGACTGTATAATTATTCTGCGCGATGCAGCGAACTGCGAAGCCGTAGCTCTTGTTGAAGTTGCTCCGTCCGAGACCGCTCGACGAACGCATGCGCAAGATATATGAGTCAGTCGAACCGTACTGAGTAGTGGACCAATAGTACCCGTTGGAGCCGGCGTTGACGAAACCACTGGTATAGTACCCACCAAGCACGAAGGACCAAGGGGAGGAGGTAATGTTACTAATAGTAGTGGAGTAATTAGCACCTTTAACGATAGCAGCAAGACCGGCGGTTTGGCCTTCCCATGATGTACTATTACTATATTCATCAGCAGTTGGCAATCTCCAATTCTTTGGACAAGCAAGCATAGCGGCGCCCCAAGTGTAGTAGCCTCTACCAGCGTAATTTCCGGTACCGTCTATACGGTATTGACGGTTAGTATAGTAGTTGTCTCCAGTGCCCGGTGTGCCATGAGTGACAGCAGTAGTTGTTGTCGGGACGGTAATAGACTCGCCAGAACCAGTCGGGGTAGAGAAAGCTGAATCGGCAGGTGAGAGATTCATTGTGCCTTGTGCAGTAATTGAAGAGCTCGCTCCAGAAACAGAGTTCACCGCCCCGAGATTAAGGTCTTTCGTCATAATACATTTACCAGCAATGTTGGCTACTGTGCTAGTGCCGTAATAAGTGGCATTGGTTGGAATACGATAAACAGAATAGATTTGTCCATCCCTAGTATCACGAAGTTTAGCGGTAGCACCAGAAGCAATAGAAGTACACACAAAACTTTGCATATCACCATCTGCTGAAGCTTCCCAAATAGCATAAAGAGTCTTGGTAGTATTAAAGCCTGATATGTCAGTAACGGATGCTTCGTTTTCGTAATCTACATCTTCTGCTGTGCCTACTCCGTCTACGGCGGTGCCGGTCTTGCCGGTTGATTCGGTGCTCCAGCCGAGGAAGGTATAGCCTTCTCTTGTGAATTCGTTTTTATTTAAGGCTGTGGCTTGGCCTACATTAATAGTCTGGTTGTCCATTTCTCCTGTGCCGCCATTAGCATCGAATTCTATAGTATAGACATTACAAGCGGAATCTGAAAGGACGGTATAAAGGACATCCCCGGCATAAGAGCCTGGGGCGATGGCGGTAGTGACCTTTGCTCCATAGTAGATAGGAACTGTAGTCTGCTCTGCTACATTTGAACGAGTGGTAAGGGCGGAAGCTGTAGCGGAAGCATAAGCAGGGAGGCCGAAGTATTTGCCGTCTGAGACATCACTGCTGCTGGCATTGATTCCCCAGGTATTAGCAGAAAGGACTGTAGCTGTTCCTCCTACAGCTGCGGAGGAAGGGGCGATGGTATTATTCCCGGAAGCACTAGCGGAATCGTTGGTGAGGTTTGTATTACCAGAGCTAGTAGCGGAAACATAAACGGAATAACCCACCGTACAGTTTGTATTAACGGTAAGTGTGTCTTGCGCTGTACTCATCTCTCCAGAAGAAGATGGTTGTACTTTAGAAAACTTTACTAAGCCTTCTGGTGCAGAAGAAGAAACATTTAGATAGCTCGCTCCATAAGCGGAATGGGAGAAAAAGAAGCTACCTAAGAGAGAGAGAGAGAGAGAGCACCAAGAGTGGCAAAAGCTAGACCGCTCTTAGCCGTCCTAGTATCTTTATTATTTACTACTCTTCTGGAAGCATCCCTACCTCCCTCAAAATGAGAGGTAAGGGGCCCAATTGATTTTGATTGAGCCCCCAAAAGGAATGCCGAGCTGGGAAGTTTAGATTTTGCTCTGCACTCCTTCCAATGACTTAATCTATTTATAATTGTATTTACTGTTTTGATGGACCTTCCCATTCAACACCTCTTTATTTTACTT
>JAFWOH010000039.1 GCA_017509895.1 Candidatus Saccharimonadota bacterium | reverse complement strand
GATGGAGAGAGTATAGCCTTTTATGGTATTAGTAGTGACTGCTACATTTACATCGCCTGTGATTAGAGTACCTTCTGGGTCTGGAGTGATGGTGGTATGACCATGACTATCTGCTAGGGCTAGTTCGTTAGTGTCTATGGCGAGTTTAATGTATTCTTTGATGTTTACGCCTACTTCAGCACTCATGTTAGAGCTTAGGTTATCGGCATGAGTGGAGGTGGAGGGGTAAAGGAAAGAATGAATGCTAAAAGCAAGAGTGAGAACAAAAGTGGAGAGGAAGAGAAGAGAAGGGATAAAATGAACCTTGGTGGTTCCTAATCCTTTTAATCTATACCCCCCCCCCAGAAACGAATTTTCTACTCACTTTTCACTCTCCTTGTGGATAATTTTTTAATTACTTTCTTATACTAAAATATGACATTTAACTGCTTTTTATTATAAGGCTTATGATAAATTATTGCAAGACAAATTGTAGATATTACAAAAAATTCTAAGATTTAATACTTACCCGCCATTTCGTAAAGATAGGCGTCTGCTTAATCTTCTACAATTCTTTTAAAATGAACTCTGGCAGAAACTTTTGTTCTGCTCCCTGATGCGTCTCTATCCACTCATCATCTAAGGTTAAGACATATTTAGGATAATTATCCTCTATGCCTGCGAATGCCCCAAACTCCCGCTCTGATGTCTCTTTCGAATCTAGATGCGCCGCTACTTGTAGATAAATCTTCTTGTGAGCTTTTTCCGCAATAAAATCAATCTCTTTTTCGCCATTCTTCCCTATTCCGACCTCATATCCCTTTGCTATTAATTCGTGATAGACTACATTCTCTAAAACTCCCGAAAGGTAAGTCTCGCTCCTCCCGTTTACCGCATAAAGCAAAGAAACATCACTCGCATAATATTTTTCCTGTGTTTTTAACTGCTCCTTGCCTCTAATATCAAACCTCTGCACTCGCTCGACAATTAAAGCCTCCTCTAGCCAATTTAAATATTTATAAACCGTCTCTTGCGAAAGCGCTAATTTCTCATTCTTTAGATAATTACTAATCGAATTAGCGGACATCGTCGAGCCAAGATTGTCGAGCGTAAATCTTATTACTCTCTTGAGTAATTCTGTATTCCGGATTCCATTCCGCTCTACTAAGTCTCTGTAAATAATCGAATTGAAAATATCTGAAACCTCTTCATCATCTTGCGCTCTTGTCTGATTTGTCAGATGGATAGACGGAAACCCCCCGCGCGCAACATATTCCATAAACTCATCCTTTATGTCGCCTATTTTTGCCCCCCTAGCCTTTTTAAAGGTTAGTGCCTCTTCAAAATTGAGAGTCGAGACTCTTATATCGACATATCTACCGGTAAAGAAAGTTGAAAGCTCTGAAGAAAGCATTTTTGAATTTGACCCGGTAATAAAAATGTCTACCCCGGGTTCTGCATAGAGTGCTGAGACTGCTTCATCCCATTTCTCCACATTCTGAACTTCATCAAACAGGAAATATTTTACCTTTAATTTTAGCAAGTTCTTGATAAGCTCTACCAATTCTTTCTTTGTCCGAATATCGGTGTATTCTATCGAATCAAAGTTTATATAGGCGATTTGCTTTGATTCTACCCCTCTTTTCTTCAGAACTTCTACTACCTGATTAAGCAGACTTGATTTCCCGGCTCTCCGTACTCCAGCCAAAACTTTTATGAATGGCTTGTCGATATATGATTCTAATTTATCTAAATAAAGTGGCCTCTTAATCATTTTCTACTCCTTTATTATTTACTTCTATAGTAGCAAAAACTTTTAAATTTTGCAAGTTTTTACTTCTGTGGAAGTAAAAACTTTATTTTTTGAGGCTTTATTGATTATTAATGCAATGCGGCGGACTTGGGGAGGGTGGTGCCCTTTAGGAGGGTGTCGAGTTCTTTTTCTTCGAGAGTTTCTTGCTCGAGGAGGGCGGCGGCGAGGCGATCGAGTGCCTCGAGATTCGCCTTTAGGACGGCCTCGGCGCGCTTTGCGGCCTCATCAGAGAGGGTCTTGATTTCCTTGTCGATAAGCTCGGCGGTCTTTTCGGAATAGGGCTTGCCGGTGGAAATAGTATAATAGCCAACTTCTTCGCCTGGGAAGACGAGGTTTCTAGTCTCGGAGCCCATGCCCTCTTCGACAATCATTTCCTTGGCGAGCTGGGCCACATGCTTTAAATCTGAGGAGGCACCGGTAGTGACATTATCCTCGCCAAAGATAATCTTTTCGGCGATGCGGCCACCCATGGCGCGGGCGAGCACATCCTTCAATTCATAAATACTCTTATAGCTACGGTCCTCCGGCGGAAGGAACCATGTGACACCACCGGTCTGGCCGCGGGGGATAATCGTGACTTTATGAACCGGGTCTGAATCTGGGAGGACATGACCGACGACGGCATGACCGGCCTCGTGATAGGCGGTGACCTTGCGCTCATAATCATTCATGACCTTAGACTTTCGCTCTGGGCCGATAGCGACACGCTCAAAGGCTTCGGTCAAATCGCTATTGGTAATCTTTTCGTGATTTTCGCGGGCGGCGCCGATGGCGGCCTCATTGGCGATATTGGCAAGGTCTGCACCAGAGGAACCGGCAGTCTTGGCGGCGAGAGCCTCAAGGTCTAAATCGCTCGCAACGGGCTTATTCTTAAAATGCACTTTCAAAATCGCAAGGCGGTCCTTTCGCTCTGGGAGAGTGACATTGACATGGCGGTCAAAACGGCCGGGGCGAAGAAGGGCTTTATCGAGCATATCAACGCGGTTGGTCGCGGCCATGACGATAACACCGGAATCGTTATCAAAACCATCCATCTCCACCAAAATCTGGTTTAAGGTCTGCTCATCTTCCCGGCCGGCACCGCCCCTAGCATCACGCTTATGGGCGACGGCATCAATTTCATCGATAAAGATGATGCTCGGGGCATTGGACTTGGCCTTCTTAAAGAGATCGCGGACGCGGGAAGCGCCGACGCCAACAAACATCTCGGCAAACTCTGAACCAGAAATACTAAAGAACGGAACATTGGCCTCGCCGGCGACGGCGCGAGCCATGAGGGTCTTTCCTGTCCCCGGAGCGCCAGCGAGTAAGACACCGCGCGGAATTTTTGCGCCGAGCTTTTCATATCTCGATGGGTTTTTAAGGAAGTCAACAATCTCGGTCAAATCTTGTTTGGCGGCCTCATTACCGGCGACATCCTTAAAGGTAACTTTCTTTTTATCGGGACCGTATAATTTAGCCTTGGCCTTGCCAAAACCGAGCGATTCGCGATTCATGGACTGAGCCTGACGCATCATATAGAAGAAGAAGCCAAAGAGAATCAGGGTCGGGACGACGATGATGGCGATATCGAAGAACGAACCCCAGAAATCAGACTGACTTTCATATTCGATGGCCGGATATTTTTCTTGACATTCTTTGAGCTTATCTCCCTCGAGACCTTCGCAGAAGTTTTTTAGCCCCTGCTCATAGAGAGTGCCGGAAGGGTCTTTTCTAGAAGTCTGAGTGGGCTGGTCCTTGCCCTTTAAGGTGATTTTTAATTCGCTACCAGAGACGGTGATTTTCTTGATGTCTCCGTTCGGGTCATTGGCGCGAGCGATGACATTAGAAATCGGGACTTCGTCTAGCTTGGTCTTTGGAGACAAGGAATAGGCTAGCCCAACACAGAGAGCGATTAAGATTAAAGTAAAGATAAACCGACGGACGACATTTGAAGTATTTTTTTGCTGGTCGGTAGAATCCTGCTTGCCATGATTATTTTGGCTAGGGGATTTTTTAGTAACATTTGAATTTGGCACTGGGTAAACTCCTTAACTTAATATATTATATCATAGGTTAGTTAATTTTTTGCTGTATATTTAACAATGTAAAATTGTAGTTCTTCGGGCGATTTTTTAGAGGCTTTTTGTACGGGTTTAGTTCGGTTTAATTTTGGTGAAGGAGCTCCTGCTTGACATATTTTTATAGTTGTGATATTTACCACATTTGTAAAAAATACCGTAGTCTTTTTCTTTTTGTGGCTGGCTGATAAGATTGGGCTACAATATTAATTTAATCAAATGGAGGCAAAATGGCTAAAAAACACAAGAATATTATTATCACTTTAACAGCGGCGATGCTGATGGCGGTAGTGGGGACGGCCGGGGTATTTTCGTCTGGGACGGCGAGTGCGGAATCGGGGACATGGAAGGTAATAGCGGTGGCGGCGGAGAGTGCGGATACGATTTATGTGACGCAGGGCAGACAGATGCTAAAGGTCCGGATGATTGGGATCGATGCGCCGGAGGCGAGTTCGCGAGCGAATACTAAAAAGGGGTGCTATGGGAGTCAGGCAAAGACCGTCGTGAAAAAATTGGCGCTCGGCAAGAACGTCCGGCTAGTGGCCGATCCGAATGTGCCGGATAAATATACGGACGGAGCTTTGATGCGCTATGTATATACTCCGGAGGGCTGGGATGTCGGGGCATCGATGATTAATAGCGGCGCGGCAAAGGAATATACATACTCGCGCAAGACCTATACCTATCGCTCATGGTACCGGAAGTTAAAAACTGATGCGTATAATGCCAACAGAGGGATATGGAACAAGAAAATCTGCTCGATGAATAGATAGGGAGCATGGCTCAGTCTCGGTGTGTTGGGACAGACGGCGCGCCGGGGCTAGCCAAAAAATGTTTTATTATGTTAAAATAGAAGGAGGAATATGCCGATAATTTGTAAGTAAAGGAGAATATATGGGCCAGAAGTCAGAACTTCCAGAGTGGGTAGTACTAGAGGTTGTACCACACAAGGACTATACGCTGTCGTTGAAATTTGCTGATGGCAGTAGGAAAAAGTTTGATATGCGTCCTATCATTAATAAAGGAAAAGTTTTTAAACCGCTAGAAGACATTTCTTTCTTCATGCAAGCCCATGAAGGTGGCTCTGGTGTAGTATGGGATGACCAAATCGATATTGCGCCAGAGACTTTATACGAAGAAGGCGTGGACGAAGACTAGTCATTATAGGGGTGGTATGGTATAATGATTTTTGTCGGGGGTTGGCGCAGTGGTAGCGCGCACGCCTGGGGGGCGTGAGGTCGCCAGTTCGAGCCTGGTACCCCCGACCATTTTGTGCCTGTGGCACAAAATGGAAAGGCAAACTCATGCGCGAATGCGCATGAGGCAAACTTACCACGAATATAACGAATGATAAAAATCAAGAGCTTGCTCTTGTATTTTTATCTTCGATGAATTTCAGGAAAAGTAGACCGAAGGTCTACTTTTCGCGAGCGCCCGAGACTGGAAAGCGCGAAGCGCTTACCGAACAAGGAAACGAGCGAAACAAAAAGCTCGCTTTTTGTTTCCGAGTGACGCAGTTTGGAAAGCGCGAAGCGCTTACCATGAAAAATGAGCTAAAGCTCATTTTTTCGTGAGGAAGAAAGCTTGCTTTCTAACGAACGGAAAAATAGCTTTAGCAGTGAGCGAAGCGAACGAGATAAGCGTAGCTTATCATTTTTGAGTGGAAAGCGAGCAAGCGATAAAACTCGCGAAGCGAGTTTTTAGAGCGCGAGCTTACCATTTCGAGCCTGTTTTAGCTCATTTTTTTCGTGAGGAAGAAGATGAGACGGTGATTTATGCGGATGTTTTGAAGTAGTTTTTAAATAGCTTTTGCTTGTACCTTAGATTTTATGGAGCCCGCCGATTGGCGGGCTTTTTTCTTTTTAGTGTGGGGTAGTTTTTTCAGAAAGAGGGATATAGGATAGCTGGGCAAAAGGCCCTGAAAGTACGGCTAAGAACCGGCTACCATTGTAGGAGACGAGAAAAGCGAAAGAACTCGTTCTTCCGCTTTTTGAGGCGACGCCCGGCGGAAAGCGACTTTAGTCGCTTATACAGCGTACGGCGCTCCCGAAGTACTTATAGTTGATGCCCTGAGGATCGACAACCGTACTGAAGTATAGGCTATAACTGAAGGTAGTATTGTAGACCGAAGAGGACCAATGGAACCCGTACATCCCAACAAGGTCCAATGTAGTAGAACGGTAGCTGCCGGCATAGGTAAAGCCTGCGGCACCATTGTTTCCATAGCGATCTATAGAACCGGTATCACCACTAATCATGTTCTGGCGAATGGTGGTATCGGAAGTATAATAATAGTAATTTGTATCGCCATTACCCTGCCAAGTAGCACTACCATTGTAAGCCCTAGCAAGATTGGCAGATTCGGAAGAAGACGCCACTACCGATGCACCAATATCAGAAACTTTTGGCAATCTCCATTCTTTCGGACAAATATCCCTTGGGGAAGAGCCATAAGATGAACCACCACCGTAATATGAAAAACCAAGCGAGGCAGTATAGTATGGATAATAAGCGGTATTCTCAGGAACAGGGTTACCGGTACTATTATCCGTTGAACCAGCGGCTTTATAACCTATTTGGGGTTGGTTACTATTACTATCGCTAAAATCTAATGTGTCTGAGGCGGTCTTTACAGCCGAATTTGTAATTGAATTTGCTGTACCGTAGCGGGTGTTTCTAGGTGGGAGATAATATTTGGTACTATCATTAGACGGAATGTTGGTATTAGTATTATCTAGACTATCTACTACCATATTGGTAGCGGAGATAGTAAGGTTTTCTATCATCCAGCATTTGCCGTCTTGTAGTTTCTTTACGACATAATCAGTATTGTCACGACTGTCTCGGACGGTCATGCTAGCGCCGATACTTGTCAATCTACTGTTACAGTCAAAGTTCTGCATATAGACCGTAGCCTCTTCCCAAACGGCATAAAGGGTAATAGTGCCAGCAGTGCCGGGGGAGACACTTTGTCCTGCAGCTTGTGCGGCGGTAATGAGGGAGGAGACTGTGGGGGTTTGGCCAGCGGTGTAGGCTACAGTACCAGCAGTAGCAGCGGAGGAGGAGAGGGCCCAGCCAATGAAATTATAGCCTTCTCTTGTGAAACTTGAGGTGGGGATGGTATAAGTAGCAGATTGGATAATAGGAGTATCAGGATTCATAGAGCCGATAGCTTCATTAGAGTTTTTATTAAAGTTAATAGTATAAGCGGTTTCCCAGACAGCATAAACGGTAAAGGAATTGTTAGTGCTGGGATTTTGTCCAGCGTTTAGTGCGGCAGTAAGTAAGTCGTTTATGGCTACGGATTGGCCAGCATTATACATAGTAGTGTCAGAAGAAGTATTAGCAGTAGAGGGAGTAACACCAGCTTTAAAGGCCCAGCCTTTTATACCATATCCGTCTTTAGTAAAGCCAGAAGTAGGAAGAATAGTAGATAATCCGGCTATGACTATTCTAGGATTAATGATATTGCCAGCATTGCCACCATTACTATTAAAGTTCATGGTATATTTAGTACCTTCTGATTTAGTAGTAGCGGAGAAGACAATATCGTTAGTATAAGTACCAGCAGGAAGAGAGCTAGTGAGTTTTGCTCCGACATTAATATTATAAGTACGATAAGAGCTAGGATTACAGCCACTTTGGTTTAGTGGGTAGGAGAGACTATCACAATAAGAGCCGGTACCTTCTCCGGGAGAATCAATGACAGTACCGGTACTGTCTTTTGCTCCTACGGCATACCAATTAGTATAGACTGGGTCCTCACTTGTGCCGGTATTCTTTCTAAAGCCCCATGTATTATTGGAAAGACTAGAGGCTCCGGTGCTAGCATCATAACCGGAGATAGTATCGATAGAGTTAATGGTGGCATCTACATTCGGGAGACTT
>JAFWOH010000008.1 GCA_017509895.1 Candidatus Saccharimonadota bacterium | reverse complement strand
CTAGACGCTACTCGCCGCCTGCTACCGCCGAAAAATCACAATAAATAGCCCATCCTCAGAGCTCTCATGCGGGAATCTAGGGGGAGCTCTTCGGATGGGTATTTATTGTCATTTTTGCGGGGCGAGTAACGCATTGTCTAGGGAATGCGGTTCCTGAACTTGCTCTTACCGTTTCTGTAAGGCATCGGCATTAGCGATGAGGCGCTGGCGGAAGGCTTCGCGGGCGGTATCGGCATTTTCATTGTTGCCCATCCAGGCGGTAAGGGCTGGGTCCTGGAGCGCGCGGGCGAAAGAGAAGGTGACCGGCCATGGGAATGGGCCGTTATTGGTGACTTCCTGAAGGTTTTCTGTCGCCTGAACGACGGTCTGACCACCAGAGAGGAAGACGACACCGGCGAGACTCTGGGGGACATGGACTCTTAAGACCTCGGCGGTGGCGCGGCCGACCTCTTCTTTAGAAGACGGAATCGGATATTGCTTACCGGCGAGAATCATATTGACCTTTAGAATGCATTGATCAAGGCGGACCTTTTCGCGATTCAAGGCATCAAAGAGCGTATCAAGAATCTTTGAGGTGACATCGGCACATTGTTTAATCGTATAATTACCGTCATAAACCACCTCTGGCTCGACAATCGGAACCATCTTTGCATCCTGACAGATGCGAGCGTATTTTGCGAGGTCATTGCAATTTCTTTCGATTGCCATATCAGACGGGCGGCCGGGGCCGATTTCAAAGGCGGAGCGCCACTTGCAAAATCTGAGGCCCATTTTATAATACTCGGCGAGACGGCCCGGCAAGCCATCGAGGCCCTTAGTATATTTTTCTTCGGAATTTTCAAAATTCTCAAGGCCCTGATCGACCTTGATACCGGCGACGATACCCTTAGAAGTAAGGAAAGAGACGAAATCGCGACCGTCGTCCGCCTTTTGACGAGCGGTTTCGTCGAAGAGGATGACACCAGAGACGTATTTTTCGAGGTCCGGAGTGGTGAAGAAGATATTGCGATAATCGCGGCGATGCTCTTCGTCATCAGGAATACGCATATTTTCGAATTTTTTGTGGATAGAGCCGCCAGACTCATCCGCGGCGAGAATACCCTTTCCTGGGGTCATCAGAGTCTTAGCAATCATCGCAGTATCGGCCTCCTCGGAACGGGCAACGGAGAGCATTTCCTCTAATTTTTCAAGGGTGGCCGTACCCTTCAGAGAGGAGTTCAAGGCATTATCGCGGCCCATCATAATCGAATCCTCGATGGTTTTACCGCGAAGCAAAGCGCCAAAGATAGTGGCGGCGAGGATGGAATAGAGAGTTAGATGTGTCATTAAATCGGCATTTTCGGCGGACCAGATGATTTTATAGTCGCCGAAAATAATCTCATGGTCTGATAATTGGCAAACAGAACCATAGTATTTTGTACCGGTGAGTAGGCCGTCTGAGAAGACCAGATTTGCCATCTCGACGAGCTCGCGATCCGCCTCGGTCATGTCCTTCGGGGCATAGACTACGAGACGAGTATGGGAGGACATCGAGAGGAAGCCCTTTAAGCCCTTGATAAAATCAGGAGTAATCTTGGCGGAACGATCGACGAAAATCCAATCTACCGGATCTACCGGATTGACCCAAGGAGTGTTTTCACGTACGCTCGGGACGAGATAAGTGATTTTATTTTCCTTGCTTAAGATATAGCGGGTAGTCTTAATTTCCTGCTCGCCCGGGACGATTTCGCCGCCCTTAAACTCCGCGAGAGAACCCATAATCTTTGCATTCGCGCCCATACGGCTCAAAACCTCTAGTGCGACAGTCGCGCCGGCATAGACGCGGGTTTCTTTTATATATGGATGGCTGCTGCCGTCGAAACTCAAGTCTAGCCAAGGAATCCCACCTTCGCCGGTTTCGAACTGATTTTTTTGTTCATCAAGACGAAGATAGACATCTTGATGCACATTCCCAATTATTAACACATTACTCATAATACCATTTTAGCATAAAAGTTTCTGGTTTTATAGAGTTGTTTAAATTACATTTTACAATTTATTTTCGAGCAAGTTTTTTCTTCAAGTCCGATACAAACCTATGGTATGGCTTTATAAAATTGTATTTTAATAAGCTAGAATATCGTTCCAAGTTCCCAACCTAGCGATCTTATGCTCAAATTAAGATTTTGCGCATCAATAAAAGCGTAGTTGTTCTCCTTTTTCATGGGCTTATTATATCAAACTATGCTCCGAAAAGAAAGTCCCTCGTAAAGACGGAACTTTACAAGGGAGCATTTCCATTCGTGATTGTTTATATTATAGCATGAGTGAGTAGAAAATACAATCCCTTAAATTACTATAGTACAGTTCTTAAATATTCGCCGGTGGGGGTATTGGCATTTTTAGCGAGGGTTTCGGGGGTGCCGGTGGCGATGATTCGGCCGCCGCCTTGGCCACCCTCTGGGCCCATGTCAATAATCCAATCGGCGGATTTGATGACATGGAGATTATGCTCAATAATAATCATCGAATTGCCACCGTCGACAAGTTTATTCAGGATTTTTAGAAGGCGCTTAACATCGGCAGTATGGAGACCGGTGGTTGGCTCGTCTAAAATATAGAGAGTCCGGCCGGTGCTGCGGCGGGCGAGCTCGGTCGCGAGTTTTATACGCTGGGCCTCGCCGCCAGAGAAAGTGGTGGCCGGCTGACCAAGGCGGATATAGCCGAGACCGACCTCTTGGAGGGTTTTGAGCTTCGGGGCGATGTTTGGGATGTTTTCAAAGAATTTAACCGCCTCGTCAATCGTCATATTGAGAACTTCGGAAATGTCTTTGCCCTTATATTTAATCTCGAGGGCCTCGCGATTATAGCGGCGGCCATGGCAGGCCGGGCAAGTCACATAGACATCCGGGAGAAAATGCATTTCAATTTTGTTGACGCCGTCGCCCTGACAAGTTTCGCAACGACCACCCTTGACATTGAAGGAGAAACGACCGGGCTTGTAACCGCGGATTTCGGCCTCGGGCTGGTTGGTGTAGAGTTCACGAATTTGGTTAAAGACCCCAGTATAAGTCGCAGGATTAGAGCGCGGAGTGCGGCCAATCGGGGACTGGTCTATCACGATACATTTATCAAGATTTTCGATGCCCTCGATATTATCGTGGAGGCCGGCGACGGTCTGGGCGCGATGAAGCCGAGCAAGAAGCTCGTTGGCTAAAATCTCGTTGACGAGCGTGGACTTACCGGAGCCGGAAACCCCGGAGACGACGGTCATCACGCCGAGCGGAAAATGAGCATCGATGTTTTTGAGATTATTTTCGCGAGCACCCCTTACGACTAATTCTAGACCAAGCTTCGCTTTTCTTCTCTTTTTCGGAGTTTCGATTTTTTCTTTGCCGGAGAGATAGCGGCCGGTGATGGAATTATCATTTTTCATTACCTCTTCTGGGGTGCCGGCAGCGACCACTTCCCCGCCATTGGCGCCGGCACCAGGGCCAATATCGATGATATAATCAGACGAAAGCATAGTATCTTCATCGTGTTCGACCACGAGGACGGTGTTTTTGAGGTCTCTTAAGTGTTTCAGAGTCGCAATTAATTTATCGTTATCCCTCTGGTGAAGGCCGATGGATGGCTCATCAAGGACATATAAAACTCCCTGAAGGCCAGAGCCGATTTGGGTCGCGAGGCGGATTCTCTGGGCCTCGCCGCCGGACAAGGTATTCGCGGCGCGGCCGAGCTCCATGTAGCCAAGGCCGACGTCCTGCATAAACTTCACCCGCTCTTTAATTTCTTTGATAATCGGGCCGGCGATTTGCAATTCGGACTCAGTAAAGCCAAGATCCTGATTCAGGACTTCGAGTGTATGGTCGACATCGAAACTGCACATATCGACGATATTGAGGTCGTGGACGGTAACAGCGAGGACGACCGGTTTTAATCTCGCGCCATGACAGGTCTGGCACTCCTTGATGCGCATAAAACGCTCGATGTCTTTTCTGATAAAGTCAGACTCAGTTTCTTTGTGTCTTCTTTCGAGGGTCGGGATGACACCTTCATAAGTAGTTTCATAAGTTGTACCTTTAGCAAATTTACCAGAACCACCGATTAAGACTCGGTATTTTTCTTCGCCGGTGCCATAGAGAATGATGTGTTTAGTCTCCTCCGAGAATTGGCCAATCGGGGTATAGACATCAAAGCCATGCCTTTTCCCGACCGCATCGAGGCGGCGGAGCCACCAAGAATCCTGATTGACGCGATTAAAGGGGCGGATGCCACCCTCGGCGATAGTGAGATTTTCGTTAAAAACTAGCGCCGGGTCTATTTCCATTCGCGTGCCAAGGCCGGTACAAGTCGGACAGGCGCCCTGCGGAGCATTGAAAGAAAAGAGGCGCGGCTCTAGCTCTGGGATGAGCTCGTCCGGATGATTCGGGCAGGCATAGCGCTTTGAAAAGGTGTAGACCTCGGTATTGTCTTTATTTGGATTTTGATCGACGGCGGTGGAATTGTCAGTAATTTTTAATAGCTTAATAATTCCCTGACCTAGCTCTAGAGCCTGCTCGACGGAGCCGGCGATGCGCGACTGTAAATCTGGGCTTAAGATGAAGCGGTCCACGACAATCTCGATGTCGTGTTTTTCCTGCTTTTTTAGCTCTGGGAATTCATCGAGCGCATACACGATGCCATCGACGCGGACGCGCGAAAAGCCCTTCGCGGTGTATTGCTCGGAGATGTGCTGGAACTCGCCCTTTTTCTGTTGGACAATCGGGGCGAGGAGCATGAGCTTACTGCCCAGCGGGAGCTTCATGACTTCATTCACGATGTCTTCATCGGTCCTTCTGGAGACCTCGGAATGACAAATCGGACAATGAGGCACGCCAACGCGAGCGAAGAGGAGACGGAGATAATCATAAACCTCGGTCACAGTAGCGACGGTGGAGCGGGGGTTGCGGCTGGTCGATTTTTGGTCAATCGAAATCGCCGGGGAGAGACCGGTAATAGTATCGACATCCGGCTTGTCCATGACCCCGAGGAACATTCGAGCGTAGCTGGACAGACTTTCGACATAGCGCCTCTGACCCTCGGCGTAAATCGTATCAAAAGCGAGGCTGGACTTTCCAGAGCCGGAAAGGCCGGTCAAAACGACGAGCTTATCCCTCGGAATATCGACATCGATGTTCTTTAGGTTGTGCTGCCTAGCGCCCCGAATTTTAATCATATTATCGTCCATAAATATTACGCTCCTTTTTCAAAAACATTCGTAATATTATACTCTAAACTTGGATTTTTGTCTAGTCTTCGATGGGCTGGATGTGGGCATCTTTTAGCTGATAAGCGTCTACCTCGGAAGGCGAATTCATCATCAGATCGATGCCAGAGCCATTCTTCGGGAAGGCGACGACATCGCGGATAGACTTTGCATCCATTAGCTCCATAAAGATACGGTCAATACCAAAGGCACAGCCGGCATGGGGCGGAGCGCCGAATTTAAAGGCGTTTAGCATCCCGCCGAAGCGGGCTTCGACATATTTTTCATCGTAACCGAGGAGGCCGAAGGCCTTATACATAATCTCTGGGCTGTAATTTCTAACTGCGCCGGAGCAAATCTCGATGCCGTTCATCACAAAATCGTATTGATCGGCGACGATTTTTAGCTTATCCTCATCGGTCTTGGCATCTTCTAGAGCCTTCAGGCCGCCCTTTGGCATACTAAACGGATTATGGCCAAAATCTAATTTTTCTTCGCCATCGTTCCACTCATAAAACGGAAAGTCGGTAATCCAGCAGAAGGCAACCTTGTTTTTGTCGGCGAGCTCAAAATGCTCGGCAAAGGAGATACGGAGCTGGCCTAAGACCTTATTGACCTTCTCTCTTTCATCCGCACCAAAGAAGACCGCATCACCGTCCTCTGCTTTAGTTAGCTCTTTAATAGCCTTTAGTTCTTCTGGCTTCAAGAATTTCGCAATCGGGGATTTTTCCGCGCCGTTTTCATAGATAATATAGGCGAGGCCGCCAGCGCCGAGCTTTTTAGCTTCTTCGGTGAAATTATCAATCTGGCTGCGAGAGAGGCTGGCGCCATTTTTAACGCAAAGAGCCTTTACGCAGGGAGATTTAAAGACCTTAAAATCGGTATTTTTAAGTGCGTCAGTTAATTCGATTAGCTCCATGCCGTATCTTAAATCTGGCTTGTCAACGCCATAGGTCTCCATTGCGAAGGTATAAGGGATGCGCGGGACATCGCTATCTTTTGGCAGGTATTTTTTAGCTGGCTCAGAAACAATTTCGAGAGTCTTGCCGCCAAAATCTGTAGCGAGATACTTCATGAGTGGTTCCATTTCCTTTCTGACGGTTTCGCCGTCCTCGACAAAGGCCATCTCGAGGTCTAGCTGATAAAAATCACCATAGAGACGGTCTGCCCGAGGGTCTTCATCGCGGAAACAGGGGGCAATCTGGAAATAGCGCGGGACACCGCCGACCATCAGGAGCTGCTTAAACTGTTGCGGGGCCTGAGGCAAGGCGTAAAATAGGCCAGACTTTAAGCGCGAAGGTACTAGAAAGTCACGCGCACCCTCCGGGGAAGAGTTCGCCAAAATCGGGGTTGTGACCTCGATAAAATCGCGGTCTATCATGTATTTTCTAAGAATCTGATAAAACTCTGAGCGCTTTTTAATCAAGTTTTGCATCGAGGGGCGACGAAGATCGAGATAGCGATATTTTAGGCGCAAATCTTCGCCGGTCTCCGGGCCGTCGTCATGAGTATTGACCGGGAGTGGCTCCGAGCGATTTAAGAGGGTTAATTCCGAGACGACAAGCTCGATATCGCCAGTCTCGATATGAGGATTTTTCAAATCCTCGGCGCGCTCGCGCATCTTGCCGACGGCTTTTAAGACAAATTCATCGCGGACGGTCTCTGCTAGCTTAAAACTATCTTTTGTATCGGGAGTGACGACGAGCTGGATAATTCCCTTGTCGTCTCTTAAGTCAATGAAAATTAGACCGCCATGGTCCCGGCGGGAATTGACCCAGCCCTCGACTATGACTTCTTTACCTAGATAGTTTTTAAGTTCTAGTGATTTTAATCTTTCCATTATTTAGTCTCCTTTAAAAGTGGGTCGATTTTTTCGTGGAGGAATTTAAAGAAGTCGTCCTCAGTCTTAGTTGAGGAATAATCAAGGCGCTCGCCGTTTAAATATAGCGAAGGGGTGCCAGGAACCTCGATTTTATCGGCGATTTGTTGGTCGAAACTGATTTTTTTCTGGACGGCCTTTGAGCTCATGTCGGACTTAAACTTATCAACATCTCCTTTGTCCTTTGAGGCGGTTTTAAAATAAGAGATGAAGAGCTCCGTCCGCTCCTCGACATCGGCGTACTGCCAATTAGCCTGATTAGAGAAGAGTAAATTCCCCATCTCTTTCCAATAGCCCTGAAGACCGGCAGCCTCGGCAGCGGAGGCGGCAGCGGTACCATTCTGATGATAGCTCATGACATAATTTCGATAGATTACTGCGACTTTGTCCTCAAATTTACTCGGGATTTTATTAACATAATTATTGAGCGAGGCGCAGCCGGGGCATTGATAGTCGGCATACTCGACGATATAGACCTTAGCCTTGTCTTTGTCGCCCTTGACATTATCGCCAATTTCACCATTAAACTCATTCGGCCCGATATAACTATTGAAATTATAATCGTCAAGATTGAGCTGATTCTGATGCTTACTCATGAGATGTGGAATGAGCAAGGCAGCAAAAGCCACAATGATTATTGTGAAAATTGCGACTACCCCATAATTTTTCTGTTTCATACTTTATTCCTCGCTTAAAATATGTTATAATATACTCTAAATAATATCTAGTCTATTATACCACGATGCAACCAAAAACGCTAAAAGAATTTATCGAGATTTTAAGAGATTTACCGGAAGAGGTTTTATCCCAAAAAGAGCGGATGATGATTGTCGCGGCGATGGAGTTTAAGAATCTCCGAGTCTCAGACATTATGACCCCTAGGGAAAAAGTCGCTTTCGTGAATATCCGGGATTTTTTGGGGCCTTTAACGCTGGATAGATTATACCGCTCTGGAACCTCGATGTTCCCGGTAGTGGACGAAACTGGGCGGCAGGTAATTGGGACAATTTCGGTGGATAGGTTGAATTCGTTAGAAATTCGGGAGAATGATACGGCGGAAAAATATATGGACCCGCGAGTCTGTTATCTCCGTGAGGATTATTCCTTAGAGCAGGCGACCTCGGCGTTTCTTCGGACACATTGCTTTTTCTTTATCGTAGTAAATAAAATGGGGCAGCTCACCGGGACTTTGAATTTTAAGGAAATAGTCGGTGTGATACTTGGATACTACCCGAAAGATGATTTTGATGAAGACACTTCGCTCGGGGCGGTAATTCGAAGAAAAATCTAGGAGGGGAACCCTCCTAGATTTCGATGAATTCCTGCCATGGGGCGGGAGGAAGCTCGTACTTTGACTTACGATGATGACTTCGCTTTGGTCTGATACGCATATTCCTAAAATTTAATCTCCTATTTAATTCTTGACTCTAACGACCTAGCCCTGAAATGAGTCAACGAGAACTATTCTAGCAAATTTTTAAAACTATTGCAAATCTATTCCGTTTATGTTCTGACAGGTGTTTTGACAGAGGCCCGGTATAATGTAAATTCTACTGAATGAGTAGGTAGATTAAGACTACGCTCGCCAAAATGATGCGATAAAAGCCAAAGGCGCGGATGGAATTTTGTTTTTTGACATAGTCCATGACGATTTTTAAGGCAATCATGCCAAAGACAAAAGCCGCGAGGTTTGCGAGCAGGAGCGGGCCGAGATTATTAAAGAGGTAAGTACGGGTAGTGCTAGAAATGAGAGACTTTCCACAGACAGCGAGCATCAGAGGGATGGAGACAAGGAAGGAATATTCTGCGGCGGAGGCGGCAGAGAGACCGACGGCGCGGCCGGCGAGAATGGTCGAGCCGGAGCGGGAGACGCCCGGAATCAAAGCAAAAACCTGCGCAATGCCAATGCCGAGGGCGCGAGGCTTGGTCAATTTATCTTCGTTTTTGAGCTTAGACATATGCGGGAGCTTATCCGAGGCGACCATCAAGATACCGACGACGAGCATAGCCGTCGCGACGGTGTAAAGTGAGGAAAAGAAAGGATTAGTCTCGATAAAATGGCTGAGCAAGAGCCCGGCGAGGCCGGCGGGGATACAAGTGATGATGATGTTGATTGCAAGTTTATAATTTTTCTTCTTGAAGATGTCGTTTAGAATTTTAGCAATGCGCTTTCGGAAGTAAATCAAGAGGGCGATAACCGTACCGAGATTGATTAGCTCAATGAAAAGGTGAAAATCATCCGCGCGGCCACCGATAATCTGCTGAATTAGCTCGAGATGACCGGAGCTAGAAACCGGGATAAACTCTGTTAGACCTTGGACGATACCAAGGAAAATGGCGATAAAAATATTCATGTTTTAATTATATCATACTGTGACTTTTGATGACTCAAAAATCGGGTTAGGCAAAGCCCAGCCCGATTTTTGCTCTATAACTAGGAAGCGTTTGTGTGAACTGCGGTTACGTCGTCTAAATCGTCGAGCGCGTCAAGCAGCTTTTCGAGCTTTTCAGCATTTTCACCCTCGACCGGGACGTTATTGGTGGCGATGTATTGAAGTTCAGCAGAAGTGACTGTCATGCCGGCATCAACTAGAGCCTGACGGACTTTCATGAGGTCTGACGGGGCGGTGATAATTTCGATGCCGTCTTCTTCCTCGGTAGCGTCCTCAGCGCCAGCCTCGAGAGCGGTCATCAAAGCGTCTTCGCCCTTTTCGGAAATGACAATGACGCCCTTGCGCTGGAATTGGAACATCACGCTGCCGGAATCGGCCATACGACCGCCGTTTTTAGAGAGCGTATTGCGAACATCCGGGAGGGTGCGATTTTTATTATCGGTCGCAACCTCGATGATAATCCCGACGCCACCGGGGCCATAGCCCTCATAGGTTTCCTCTACGAGCGCCGCGCCCTCTTTTGAAGAGACGCGCGCAATGGCCCGCTCGATATTGGCCTTTGGCATATTGGCGAGGCGAGCCTTTTCAAGCACCATGGCGAGGCTGGGGTTCATCGCCGGGTCGGTGCCGCTCCGGGCGGCAATGGCGATTTGATTACCGATTTTTGTGAAAAGCGCGCCGCGCTTGGCATCGACGACGGCTTTCTGCCGCTTGGTCGTAGCCCATTTACTGTGTCCTGACATAATAAAAACTCCGATTAAACTTAACTCTATTATAACACAAATTTTTATGTTATAATAGTCCGCGGAAGGGTGGCCGAGTGGTTTAAGGCACTGGTCTTGAAAACCAGCAAGTTCACGCTTCGCAGGTTCGAATCCTGTCCCTTCCGCCAAGAAATAAAATAGACCCGTAGGGTCTTATTTTATTTCTTGATTGGGACAGGATGAGAACCGTAGGTTCGACCGCCAGACGAAGCGAGTGAAGTCCGAAAAGTTTACTTTTCGGATTCCGAGCGAGGAGAGGCGGAAGGATTTGCGAAGCAAATCCTAATCTTGTCCCTTCCGCCATTTCACTATTAAAAAAGCCTCGAGAAAAGCATAGCTTTTCGAGAGTGGCGAAAGAAATAAAAAATCTAGAATTTATTCTAGTATTTTTTATTTCTTGAGCTAATCGAAAAACGAAGTTTTTCGAGACTTTTTAATTTTACTTGGCGCCTTCAAGGGGCTAGGATCCACATCCTGTCCCTTCCGCCAAGAAATAAAATAGACCCGTAGGGTCTTATTTTATTTCTTGATTGGGACAGGATGAGAACCGTAGGTTCGACCGCCAGACGAAGCGAGTGAAGTCCGAAAAGTTTTAAGGGCATTAAAGTTAGTAAAGTGTAACTGTGCTAATGATTATTTCTAGCATGAATCTACTATACCATTAAATGTTCCTCCTTGCAAGGGTTGTTAATCTTGAGAGCTTATGATACAATTACTGATATAGTGGCACGGTAGCTCAGTTGGTTAGAGCGTGGGACTCATAAGCCCAAGGTCACAAGTTCGATTCTTGTCCGTGCTACCATTTTTGTGTTATAATTTTAATATGAAGAAAAAATCTGGATTTACGATTTTGGAACTTGCGATTGTGATTTTGTTTGTGACGATTGCTTTGGTGTTATTCTTTATACAGAAGTCAAACATGGATGCGATGAAGCGGGATGAAGATAGGAAGATCGCGATTAACGCGATGTATTATGCGCTCGAGGAAGGGTTTTACGCGACAAATAAATACTATCCAGAGACGATTTCCGAGAGTAATCTGACGGTGATGGATCCGGCATTATTTACTGACCCAAACGGGGTAAACCTCGGGCAAGAGGGTAGTAATTATACCTATACACCGGCAAACTGCGAAGACGGAAAATGTAAAGAATACACCCTCCGGGCGGAGCTAGAAAAAGAAGCTACCTATATTAAGAAGAACCGCTAGAATTAATTGTCGTCTGGCGATTTAATCTTGCGGCGGGTCTTAGCGACATGGATTAGATAAGAAATCGTCTCGAGCTCATCAGTCGGCTTGGCGGCATATTTAAAAGTATAGGTAGTCTCGTCGCCAACGGTAGACATACGGAGCGAGCCGAGCTGGAAAAACTGATCAATAATTCCTTTTTGTTTGAAAGAAACATCCTCGACGGAGACTAAATCGATGGTATTAACGGACTTAGCGGTGAGCGAGGTCTGTTCATAATGAATTAGGCGTTTATTAGTCACATAGAGACGATTGCCCTTATAAACCTTTGTGGAAACAGAGGCTATTAAAATAATCGCGGCAAATAGAACAAACACAATCATATAAAGATAAGGAAGAGAATTGTCATTAATAAGGCCGGTGGTCTGGCCGGCGGTACTAATAGTGACAACAGACATGGCAAAGGTAATCAAGATAATTGCAAGGGCGGCGGCAGCCCAGATAAAAGTCAGGCCGAGCTTTGAACGATAAACCGCAAGGGCGACATATTCATCGTCCTTTAATTTTAGCTCTGGGAAATCCTTCTTGCTACGAGCGTGGTGTACTTTGACAAGATCCTGTTTCAACTTGACGATTCCTTTTTTTAATTATACCATTTTTTCGAGATGGCGTCTAGCTTTTGCGGTAATTTTACGGCCGTTTTTAGTGCGCTCGAGCAGACCCATTTGGAGAAGGTATGGTTCATAATAATCGGAAATCGTGGTCTCCTCATCGCCGGTCAGGGCAGCGATAGTGGAAAGGCCGACGGGGCGGTCGCCATAATTCTCGAGCATCAGCTTTAGCATATTACGATCTGCTGGATCGAGACCGAGCTCATCAATCTCCATGAGGCTCAGAGATTTTTCGGCGATTTCTTTATCAACAATGCCGTCGCCATTGACATCGGCATAATCGCGGACGCGCTTTGTCAGGCGGTTCGCGATGCGCGGAGTCCTCCGCGAGCGAGTGGCGATTAAATCGAGGGCATCTGGCTTAATCTCGGTATTTAAGATGCTGGCGGTACGGGAAATGATTTTTTTGATTTCGTCTTCGGTGTAATATTCAAGGCGCTGGACGAGACCAAAGCGATCCTGAAGAGGCTTTGCAATGGCGCCGGCGCGGGTAGTGGCACCGATGATAGTGAACTTCGGGAGATCAAGGCGGACGGAGCTCGCCGCCGGACCCTTGCCAATGACAATATCGAGCTTAAAATCTTCCATGGCGGAGTATAAAATCTCCTCGACGGCGCGCCTTAAGCGGTGAATCTCATCGATGAATAAAACATCACCCTCGGCGAGGTTAGTCAAGATGCTGGCGAGGTCGCCGGCGCGCTCGATGGCCGGGCCGGAAGTAACCCGGAAATTAGCGCCCATCTCATGAGCGATGACGGCGGCCATCGTCGTCTTGCCGAGACCGGGCGGGCCATACAATAAAATATGGTCGAGAGTCGTGCCGTCATTTCGCTTTTTAACGGCATCAATCGCGACCTTCAAATTATTTTTCATCCGCTCTTGGCCGATGTAATCATTAAAGGAAATAGGGCGGAGAGAGTTTTCTAAAATTTGCTCTTCGCTATCTTCTATATTTGTGGTGGTATCAACTAGTCTTTCTATTCCCATATGTGTTATAATTATTATATCAAATTTTAAGGAGGAATATGGCAAAAGAACTAAAAGGTTCAAAAACTTGGGAAAATCTAAAGGAGGCGTTTGCGGGCGAGGCGCAGGCGTTTACGAAATATTCTTATTATGCCTCGAAAGCGAGGAAAGATGGCTATGAGCAAATCGGCGCGATTTTCGATGAGACCGCTGGGAATGAAAAGGAGCACGCAAAAATTTGGTTTAAACTCCTGCACGGCGGGGCGGTGCCAGATACCTCGGAAAACCTAGAGGATGCGATTGCCGGCGAGGATTATGAATATAAAGACATGTATAAGCGATTTGCGGAGACGGCGCGCGAGGAGGGCTTTGAGGAGATCGCCGAGAAGTTTGAAGGCGTAGGTGCAATTGAGAAGGAGCACCGCGAGCGATATGCGAAGTTGCTTAAAAATATTGATGAAGACATCGTGTTTAAGTCTGCCAAAGTGACGGTTTGGAAGTGTAGAAATTGTGGGTATATCTATGTCGGCGAGAAAGCGCCGGAGACCTGCCCGGTTTGCGACCATCCGCAAAGCTTTTTTGAAATCCGCGCAATAAACTACTAGGTAGTGGGGCTTTTCTTCGGAAGAAAAGCCCCATTGATCCGAACCCAGTTCGGTTCAAGAGTCGAAAAGCGCGGTTTCCGACTCTTGAACTATTTTTTAAGTGCTAATCGCACCCGTTCTTCTATAGGGAGGGTCCTGTCTACGCCTTCGAGGGCGGCGGAGGCTTCTTTTAGCGGGAAGCCGAGGGCGATAAGGGCGTCGAGGGCTTCGTCTTTTTCGTTCTTTGGAGTCTCTGTCTTGACGGTTTCGGTGGCGCCGTAATGAGAGGGGATGCCAACCTTGTCCTTTAAATCGACAATCACGCGCTCGGCGGATTTTTTGCCGACGCCAGAAGCCTTTGAGATAAAGACGCTATCGGCATTGGCGATGGCGTTTCGAACATCCTCGGGAGAGGCGAGGCTGAGAATCGCCATGGCGGCCTTTGGGCCAATGCCTTGGACAGAAATTAAGAGTTCGAAAAGTTTTTTCGCGACGAGCGTGGAAAAGCCATAGAGATCCTCGGCATTCTCGCGAATGGAATGATAAGTATAAAACTTAGTCTTGTCCTCTAAATTAGCATTTTCAAAATCTAGCGTTGTCAAATTTACTTCATAGCCGACACCATTAACATCAACGATGATGCTGCTCGGCGGGAATTTTTCGGCGATGGTGCCATTGATGTGTGCAATCATATCTTTATTATACCGCGGATTTTATTATAGGTCTACTTCGGGAGTATCGACAAAATCCTTTGCGACCATCCAACGGTCTTCTATGCGGAAGGCAGGGATGGTTTGGCGACGGGCCTTGTTTAAGATAGAGTTTGCCGGGACTTGATGTTTTTTAGCCCAGTCTGTAAGAGGAATAATCTTTTCGCCAGAGAGAATGGCGATGCGTTTATGAAGAGATTCAAGCAAAAGGTTCGTAAAGAGAGCTTCAAAATCGTCTGCGCGGCCGGTTTTTAAGTAGCTGTCGAAGAAAGGATAATAATCGGTTTGCTTGTTTTTGCTACGGATGATAATCGGAGGGAGATTTTCTTTCATGAGCTGCTGATTGACGAGAACCCGGCCGATACGGCCATTGCCATCTGGGAAAGGATGGATGTTTTCAAATTCGGCGTGAAAATAGGCGATTTTTTCTAATAATTCACGATTATCTTTTTGATTGAAATTGTCGACTAATTCATATACTAGGCCATTCACGAAATCTGGATTTGCGCCGATGTGTGTCCCAACGCGGACCCATTGATCACCTGTGCGGAAGCGTCCGGCCCATTCGTCATTGATGCCCTCAAGAAGCATTTTATGAAGCGCTAAAATTAGTATAGGCGTTAATTTTTCATTCGGATTTTCAATTAAAAGTTCCATGACTTTACCGAGATTTTTGGCTTCATATACCTCTCTTACAGATGCATCATGCTTAATCTGGCCGCGGATTAGAATGTCTTCTGTGTCCTCTAAGGTGAGCGTAGAATTTTCAATCGCATTGGAATGAAAAACCATCTCCGGGACCTCGGCAAGGGCGATTTCCTTGATGGCAGTCTTATTCTTTTTGGCAAGAGCCTGATATTCGGCACTTAATAAATCAAGGCGGTTTTTTAGATTCGGACTAATCATGCTTATATTATAGCATATTTTTTAGAGCGTGAAAAGGTGTTAAATTCAGTTGTGATTCACAACTGCGTAGCAAGTACATGATGCAGAGAGTATGACTAGTTTTCTTGACTTTTCCACATGCTCTTGCTAGAATAAAGATAGAAAAGTGGAGTTAATATGACAGAAGAAGATAAAAATCTAGCATTGTTTGAGGAGCGGACTATCCGTAGGACATGGAAGTATGGCAAATGGTTTTTTAGCGTGGAGGATGTCGTTGCTGCGTTGACGGATACACCAAACCCTAAAGACTACCTTAACAAAATGCGTAGGCGTGATGAGTTTTTCAGGGAAGGGTATGGACAAATTGTCCATACCCTTAAGATAGAAACCCGCGGTGGCAAGCAGAAAATGAATTGCGCCGACACAAAAGGCATTTTGCGTATTATTCAGTCTATACCTTCCAAAAAGGCTGAGCCTTTTAAACAATGGCTCGCAACGGTTGGCTCCGAAAGAATAGAAGAGATACAAAATCCTGAACTTGCGGCTATTAGGATGCGAAAAATCTATGAGCAAAAAGGCTATTCAAAAGCTTGGATTCAGCAGCGCGAACGCGGAATTGCGACTAGAAACAAACTAACTGACGAATGGGATAGTCGTGGCGCTAAGAAGGGGCGGGATTATGCAATTTTGACTAACGAGATTTATAAAGCGGGGTTCGGCCTAGATACAAAAGAGTATAAGGGGGATGAAACATGAAATCAAAAACTAATTTTGTCTGTAGTAACTGCGGGGCGAGGTTTGCTAAGTGGGCGGGGCGATGCGAGAATTGTAACGAATGGAACACTCTTACAGAACAGGTAGTGGATGCTGCGGAGGAGGCGCGGGCGAAGACCGCGATAGCGAAGGGGCAGGTTTCTGGTAAAAGTTTAAATCCTGATAAGATTGGCGACATTATTCCCTCGGATGCGAAAGCTAGGCTTTTAACCGAATTTAAAGATTTAAATACTGTGCTTGGCGGAGGAATCTTGCAGGGCTCCGTTTCCTTACTCGCTGGACAGCCGGGGATTGGGAAGTCTACGCTCCTCATGCAAATCTGCGCATATGTCTCACGCGAGGTGCCGGTGCTTTATATCTCTGGCGAGGAATCGGCTGGGCAGGTCAAGCTCCGGGCGACACGGCTCGGCGCGAGCTCGGAAAATCTCTATTTCGCTGCTAGTACCTCTGCAAATGACATCGCAAAAACTATCGAAACCGGAAATTATAAACTCGTGATTGTCGATTCTATCCAGACCCTCGCGATGAATGAGATTTCCTCTGCCCCCGGGACGGTTTCGCAAGTTAATAACTGTGGTAACCTCATCATCCGCGCCGCCAAGGCGACGGACACCGCCGTCGTGATTGTCGGGCATGTCACGAAGGACGGGACGCTCGCCGGGCCGAAAGTCCTCGAGCACCTCGTCGATGTCGTTTTAAATTTTGAGGGGGATCGCTATGGCGGATTTAAGACGGTGCGGGCCGTAAAAAACCGTTTTGGCTCTACATCCGAGGTGGCGATTTTCGAGATGAACGAGGAGGGACTGAAGGAAGTCGAGAACCCCTCTGCGACCCTTCTCGCGGAGCGGACGAACACAGATGGCTCGATTATCCTCGCGACACTCGAGGGGACGCGCCCGATTTTAGTCGAAATACAGGCGCTGGTTAATAAAACTAATTTTGGCTATCCAAAACGGACAGCCTCTGGATTTGACCTCAACCGCCTGAATCTTTTAATCGCGGTGCTTGAGCGGCGCACAAAGCTCCGGCTTTCTGAATCGGATATTTTTATCAATGTCGTCGGGGGTCTAAAAATCCAAGATTCTGCGGCGGACCTCGCCGTCTGTATGGCGATTGCGAGCGCGGTGGCTGGCCGAAAATTAAACGAGAAATATGTCGTCTTTGGCGAAATCGGCCTTGGCGGAGAAATCCGCTCGGCTTTTCGCCCGGATCAGAGGATAAACGAGGCGAAGAAACTCGGCTTTACCAAGGCGATTGCCCCGGCGACGGCCAAAGATTCCTTCGTTCTCCCGGTTAAAGACCTAAGAAGCGCCTTAATTAAGTATATGGAGAAGTAATGAAGATTCTCGGTATCGACCCCGGCACCGGCATCTGCGGTTTTGGCGTGGTAGAAATTACAAAGTTAAATAAGCCCATTGCACGCGATTTTGGCGTGATTGCCACCCCGCCGCATACTCCGCTCCCGGATCGCCTTGAAGATATTTATAATTCTATCCATGAAATTATTAAAGAAAATCAGCCAGATTTAATCAGTATTGAAAAACTTTTCTTTAGTAAAAATATTACGACCGGGATTTCTGTTGCCGAGGCGAGGGGGATTTGTCTGCTCGTCGCAAAGCAGGAAAATCTCCCAATTTATGAATATACCCCGAATGAAATCAAAAAGACCCTGACCGGCTATGGCTCGGCTGGGAAAAAACAGATGCAGGAAATGGTTCGGGTTCAACTCGGCCTTAAAACTGCCCCAAAGCCGGACGATGCGGCCGATGCGCTCGCCGCCGCGATTACGCACCTGTTTTCATCGAGAGCAGACTTGCTCGCGCCCTCGCCGCACCGGCTGAACTAAAACTATTTAATTACTTCGTCGACAATGCCGTAGGCGCGAGCTTCCTCGGCAGACATCCAATTGTCGCGGTCCATGTCTTTTTCGACCTCGGCAAGAGATTTGCCGGTGTTTTTGGCAAAGATTTCAGCAAGGCGTTTTTTAAGATAAATACCTTCTTTTAGGGCAATCTCTTGATCGGTAATCTTCCCCTCCGTACCGGAAGATGGCTGATGAATCATGATGCGGGAATTTTCGAGGCAATAGCGCTTGCCCTTTGCGCCGCAAGAGAGGAGCATCGCGCCCATGGAGGCCTGAAGACCGATACCGATGGTCTGGACATCAGGCTCAATATAATTCATCGTGTCAATAATGGCGAGGCCATCATAGACGGAGCCACCGGGAGAATTGATATAGAGCTTAATGTCTTTTTTAGGATCCTCATGTGCGAGGAAGAGGAGCTGCGCAACGACGAGATTCGCGGTATGCGGATTGACATCCTCGCCGAGAAAGATAATGCGGTCCGTCAGGAGGCGCGAATAAATATCATAGGCACGCTCACCTTTTGCAGTTTCTTCGACGACGGTCGGGACGAGATAGTTTTTCATATTATTTCCTTTCATAAATTATTTACTTCCTTATTTGAATTAATCAGATTTTCTAGACTTTGATTCTTCAGGATATTAGCATTGTATTCGGCAACTTTAGCATTATAATCCTTAATCAGGGCATCGGTCTCGGCATAGAGAGCGTTTATCGCCTCTTGCTCGGCGACGAGCTCTCCGCGGCGGCCATAGAAGGCGGACTGAGAGGAGAAGCAATTCAGAGTGTTTGCACAACTGTTAAACTCGGAAATTTCAAGATTTAAACTATTGGCACGATTTTCATACTCGGTGCTTTTAGAATTGATGGAATTTCTGAGGTCTGTAATAGCCTTGCTTAGAGCCTCAATCTCAGCCTTCAACTCATTAAACGGCTTGACATAGGAATCATAAAATCCGACGATTTTATCTTGGTCTTTAAAATATTCGGCATAATGCTTTTCTAGCTCATCTGGCAGAGATTTTATCTCTGTGCCGATGCGGGAATGAAGCTCATCAAGGCGATCTTTTTCCTCGTAATTTTTAAGATCGGCATCTAAGAGCTCGTGATATTTTTCATCTGCATAAATCTTATTCAAAAATTCGCCGAGACGATTTTTCTCGCTATCGGAGAGGCGGGCCCAAGCCGCGTGAAGGAGCTCATGAGCAGTAGTGGACTCTTTAACACCTTTTAGCTCATCCGAATTAATATCATAGACATAAATGGTGCGATTAGTATAACAACCAAGAACAGAGGTGCCGGCCTCATGAGAATTGCAATCTTCATTGAACTTTTCTCTAGCCTCTAAACTCGGACGGGAGGCATAAAAGATGCGCTCGCCGGTACCGTTTAAATCAAGCGAAGTTTTAATATTAGCCATCTCACCCTCTGGCTGATAGCCTAGGCTAGAGAAAATATCGGCGATGAACTGATAATTTAGGGCTGCAAAAACGCCAAGACCGACCAATATTAAAACAAAAACTGTGATTAAAATTGGTTTTTTATGTTGCGATTTTGGCTGTTGTTCTTCTTTCATTCTTTACCCACCTTTAATTTAAATTGACCTTTTTTATCGATATCGATATAGGCGATATCACCTTTTTTAAGTTCCCCTTTTATTATAGCATCTGAAATCAAAGTTTCGAGATAATCTTCAATCGCGCGGCGAAGCGGGCGGGCGCCGTTTTTCGGATCATAGCCCTGCTCGATGAGCCAAGATTTTACCTCTGGCGTAATCTTAAGACCGAGAGACTTCGTGGCAAGACGCTTTCTCAAATCCTCTAGCATGGTATCAAAAATCTGCTCGACTTGTTTCTTAGATAATGAATGGAAGACAAGAATGGCATCGAGGCGGTTAATAAGCTCTGGGCGCATCCGCTTTTTTAGAGCGCGCATGGCCGCCTCTTTTTGGACGGCATACTCGGCCTCGCGATTTTTCTTGGTCTTTTCAGAATGGAAGCCAAAATTATCTTCGTCATACATCGCCTCTGAACCGAGATTCGATGTCAAAATCACAATGGTGTTATTGAATTTGATTTTGTTTCCTTGACCATCGGTCAAGACACCATCCTCGAGGATTTGGAGCAAGAGGTTAAAGACATCTGGATGAGCCTTTTCAATCTCATCAAAGAGCACGACGCTGTAGGGCCGGCGGCGAATCGCCTCGGTTAATTTACCACCATCATCATAGCCGATGTATCCGGCCGGAGCACCGACGAGCCGAGAGACATTGTGTTTCTCGCCAAACTCGGACATGTCAATCTTAAAGAGGGCATTCTCTCCGCCGAAAACCTCGCGGGCGATAACCCGGGCGAGCTCTGTCTTGCCGACGCCGGTCGGACCCATAAAGAGGAAGGAGCCAATCGGGCGATTGGGATTGGCAATCCCGGAGCGGCCACGACGAATCGCCTTGGCGACGGCATGAACTGCCTCGTCCTGACCGATAATAGATTTATCAATATGCTCCTCGAGCTTCGTTAAAAGCTCTAACTCGGAACCATGAACCTTGGAGACGGGGATGCCGGTCTTCAAGGAAATCGCCTTGGCGAGATATTCCTCGGTCAATTTGGGTGTTTCCTGATTTTTAGCGCCGGCCTTCTCGAGCTTTTTAATTTCCTTTTCTAGGTTTAAGAGATTCGTCTTTAGCATGGCGGCTTTTTCAAAGTTTTCTGCCTCGGCGGCCTCTTCGATTTTTTCTTCGAGTTGCTGGGCCTCGATTTTTAGCTTTTTATATTTCCCGCCGTCTTTCTTGTCGGCGGAAACCTTCGCGATGGCGCTAGCCTCGTCGATAATATCGATAACCTTATCTGGCATAAAGCGATCATTAATATAGCGCTTTGACATTACAACTGCAGTTTCTAAAACGCTGTCCGGAATCTCGATGCCATGATGTTTCTCATAGTGACCCTTGATACCCTTTAAGATTCTTAAGGTCACAGTATCAGAAGGTTCATCAACCACGACAGTCTGGAAGCGGCGAGAGAGTGCCTTGTCCTTTTCGATACCCTTGCGATATTCATCAAGAGTGGTAGCACCGATAAGATGGAGCTTGCCACGAGCAAGGGCGGGCTTTAGAATGTTTGCCGCATCCATCGTGCCTTCGCCGGAGCCAGCGCCGCTCAAAAGATGGAGCTCATCGATAAAGAGGATGATGTCTGAGTTTTCAACTGCTTCGTCAATCACGCCTTTAATGCGCTCCTCAAATTCGCCGCGAAACTTTGTGCCGGCGACCATCGCGGAAAGATCTACTTCATACAACCTTTTACCAATTAGTTTTCCGGGGACATCATTTTTAGCGATACGAGTGGCGAGACCCTCGACGATGGCGGTCTTGCCGACACCGGCCTCACCGATTAAGACCGGATTAGACTTGGTCCGGCGGCAGAGTACGGTTACGACCCGCTCAATCTCGGAGTCACGACCAATGACCGTATCGAGCTCACCTTTCTTAGCGGACTCGGTCAAGTCTGTCGCATAGCGCTTCAGCCATTTTAACTCGGCCTTATTAGAATATTTGGCTTTTTCCTTTTTATTTTCAGCTTCTTTAGCCTGTTTCTCGGCAAGCTCCTCAATCGTAGCGGCAAGTTCATCAAGATTAACACCTTGCTGGGCCAAGACTAGGGCGGCGCGAGAGTTTGTCTGGGTAATCAGCGCATAGAGAAGATGCTCTGTCCCGACCGTCTCGAGCCCTTGCTCCTTGGCAAAATTCGTAGCGATGCGAAGAGTGAGGACCATGGCCTCGGAAAGCGACATCATCGCCATCTGGGAACCCGGGACCTCGACCGCCGTACGGTTCATACCCTTTTCCAAAGTGTCTAAATCGATACCTTCATCCCTTAACAGCCTTGCACCGGTAGAGGCATCCATTGCTAAAATTCCAAGAAGAAGATGCTCTGTACCCATATAGCCATTATTATATCTTTTACTATAATAATCCGCTTTCTGGATAGCAAAACGAGCGTTCTCAGAGAGTTTGTTCATTATTTCGCTAAAATCGTCATCCATGGTATCTATTATACATGATTAGCACTCTAGCGTCAAGAGTGCTAAATGAGGTAGTGGGGCTTTTCTTCGGAAGAAAAGCCCCAACGAAAAGAACCTAGCTCGAAAATCAAATCAGGCACATGTCCTGATTTGATTTTTGTTTATAAAATAATGAAGCATTGTTCAGAAGGCAAGGGCTTCTAGTATTTGCCCTAGCATTTGCTCTAATATTTTTCATCGAGACTGTCTAAGCCGGGCAAATCAAGACCGGAGAGGAGCTCGAGAGAGGCGCCGCCGCCGGTGGAGATGAGGGAGAAGGAATGGTCTGGGTGGTCTTTTAGGTAATTTTCGGCGAAGCCGGCGGTGTCGCCGCCGCAAATAATCGAATTGATTTCGGGATGAGACCCGAGGAAGTCCGCAAGCCGCTCTGAGCCTTTTCTAAACTCTGGCTTTTCGGTCTCGCCGAGCGTGCCGTTCCAGAGGACGGTTTTGGCATTTTCGATGAGCTTCAAAAGAGCTTCAATGCAAGGCTCACCGATGTCGCGCTTGCCACCTTCGCCATCCTCGACGAAGGTATCACAAACATGAATCTTAGGATTATCGGACTTATAGCCATCGGCGGCGATTTTTCCGCCCACAAAGATGGCATCCGCCATCGGAGAAAGTTTATCAATCAGCGGCTGTTTATCATCGACCTTGGCACCACCGATGATAATCACAAAGGGATGGGCTGGAGAGGTGACAACTTTATTTAACTCGGAAACCTCTTTCTCGACGAGAAAGCCAGCGACGGACGGAAGCTCCTTAGTAATCGCATCGGTAGAAGCATGGGCGCGGTGAATGACGGCGAAGCCATCCTGAACAAAGATGTCCGCTCCGGTAGTCTCGGCAATTTCGCGGGCAAATTCGCTAGAATTTTTTTCCTCACCCGGGAAGAAACGAAGGTTTTCAAGAAGGAGGATGCCACCAGCGGGAGTTTTTCTAACCGCCTCTTCAACATCTGGCCCGGAAACATCGCCTATAAAGCTGACTTTTTTATCAGGCAGAAGCTCAGCAAGGCGCTCTGCGACAGGCCGCAAGGATAGCTCTGGGACTCTTTCACCCTCTGGGCGACCAAGATGAGAGATTAAAATAATCCGCCTAGCACCTTTTTTGATGAGGTGTTCAAGGGTCGGGAGACTGGCTTTTATCCTTAAATCATCGGTAATTTTACCGTCTTTCATCGGGACATTATAATCGACCCGGACTAAAACATTTTGATTTCTAACTTTGGCATCTTTAACTGTCTCTTTAGTAAACATTTTCCTCCTAGTATTCTCTAATTATTATAACACAAGTGGGGCTTTTCTTGGAAGAAAAGAACCTAGTATACTAAAAAGTCGCGTACACGCCGCGACTTTTTACTGAATATGATTTAGACATGGATAAGCTGGATGGTGTCAGTCCCACCAAGAGCATCCTTGTGTCCGGAGATAATCACGGCAAGGAGATTGTCTTTCCCCTCTTCGACCTGAAGATAGCCATTCTCTTTTAATTCTTGAGCGAGATCGAGGCCATAGGTCTCGGTATAGGGGCGGACGAAGGCGGAGTTTGCGTAGGTCAAGGCAAGCTGGCCAGCAACGCGGGCATTGGAGGTTACGGTGATGATCGGGAGCTTTGGACGCTGGGCGGCGATAGCGGCAGCGGTGGCGCCAGTCGCGGTCTGGCAGATGATGAAATCTGCACCGATTTTTTCGGCGAGATTAGTCACAGCACCAGAAATAGCATCATAGTTTTTAAAGTCGCCGGTGACCTCATGATTGATTGGCGAAACATGAGAATGATTTTGGGTGTAGAGAATGACTTTTTTCATCGCCTTGACCGTCTCGAGCGGATACTTACCATTAGCAGTCTCGTCCGAAAGCATTACGGCGTCTGCACCCTGAATTACCGCATTCGCGACATCCGAGACTTCTGCACGAGTCGGCTCTGGATTGTCGACCATGCTACCCATCATCTGGGTCGCGACGATGCAGAGCTTTGAATGCTCGCGGCACATCGCGATTAGTTTCCTCTGGACAATTGGCACGACCTCAGCGCCGGCCTCGACCGCCATGTCCCCGCGTGCAACCATAATACCATCCGTAGCCTTGACGATGGCCTCCATGGTCTCGTCACTTTCAATGGCTTTCTTGGTCTCAATTTTGGCGATGATCTGGGCAGTAGAGCCATGAGAAAGCAAAATTTGGCGTAATTTTTCAATGTCGTCAGCAGACTGAACGAAACTTAGGGCCACGAAATCAAAATCGCGACTGGCGCCAAATTCAATATCAGCCATGTCTTTTTCGGTGATGATGTCGCCACCAAAATCGGTATCGGGAAGGTTGAGGCCCTTGTGGCTCATTAAAATACCATCGTTTTCGATTTCAACTTCAATGGCGGTTTTAGAGAGAATCCTCATTACATGTGCCTTGATTTTACCGTCGAAGAAGGAGATGGGTTCACCCGCTTTAACTTTTTCGGCGAGGTTATACTGTACCGGAAGGATGTTGTCGCCGGTATGTTCTTTTACTTCATGGTCTAAAATTAAGTGATCTCCGGTTTTGACTTCATAATGGTTATCCTTTATGTCGCCGAGGCGAATTTTCGGGCCCTGGAGATCCTGTAAAATCGCGACGGAGCGGCCCTTCTTCTCGGCGGCTTCGCGAATCCAGGCAATTTGTTGGTCACGCTCGACATAATCGCCATGGGAGAAATTAAGGCGACAGCCGTTGACGCCGGCCATGATGAGGTCCTCGATTTTCTGCTTTGAGAAAGTCGCCGGGCCGATAGTTGCTAAAATCTTGGTTCGTTTAAAAAGCTTACTCATATTTATATTATATCATTATGGGGCTTTTCTTGTAAGAAAAGTCTAGGTGTTTCAGTCAAAAACACGTTTTAGCCCTACGGTAGAGTCGCCTCTATAAAAGATATTCGGTGTATTTTTTAGAACTGGTATAGATTTTTCCATAGACATTAAGCGGCAAGGCAAAAGTCCCGGCCAGCTCAAGCGCATGGCCGTGGAAGCCGCGTTTAAATTCAAACAGTTTATTCCCTCGCTCTGGCTTTGCTCCGTAAAGATTGACCATTGACATTTTTCGTTGACAAGCCTCTTTAATCGCAGTCCAAATAATGAGCGAAGCTCCGCCATATTTTTGATATTCCCGGCGCGTACCGGCCAAGAGGTAGGTGGCTTCGTCGCCATACATCGCGAACATACCGACGGCAATCGGCACTTTTTTAGGCAGTGTTATTTCGGCGAGGTAACATTTCATTTGCTCGCCAAAATATTTCATCATGTCTTTTTGCCAGTCCTCAGAGCGTTGCTCATGGAAACCTTGCCTTGACTCAGTTTCGCGGAGGATGTCATTAAAAGTTTCTAACTCCGCCTTGGATTTTTCCGGATGGATTTCTTTGATAACGACATGGTAACGATTCTCCGCCCACTTGATATTGTATCTCAGCCCCTTCCGAAAATCTTTAAAAATCTCATCTGGGGTCTTGCCCTTGATGTCTATGGCATAGAGCCATTTACCTAGGCCATACTCGCCAAGATTTTTTAGTCCCATGTCCTTGAACCAAGTCAGTAAATATTCATGATTCTTTTGGAACTCATCCGCCGGCTTTACTTGGCCGTCATTATCTCTTGGCCGTAAGCATACATTTGGAGATATTCGGAGGACTGCCCCGCCATGCGCTCTTAAAAATGTCTTTGCACCCCGGAAAAATACTTGAAGAATCTCTTTGGCGTCTTTTCTATCATAGTCCATGACTGGGCCTCTCAAGGCCGCGAACAGTTTGTTCTCTCCCAAAATTGGAATTTTTCTTGTAGACATTCTGGTTACTAACGCAACTAAGACGACTTCTTGGCCGTCTTTAACACCGAGCAAATATGCCTCGAATTTACTAGGGTTGTCACGGTAGCGCCGATACATTTCTTCTGACTGGAAAAAATTATTACCGGGCGCTTTCTTAACAAATTTTCGATATTCAGCCAGACTCAGCTCAACAAATTCTAACATATATTTATTATAACATACGGCCCCGTAGGGGCCTTTTACACGGAAATTTTATCTACATGCATAGTGTTATTATGGCATCGCCGGCTGGAATCGAACCAGCATTGTATCCTTAGAGGGGATATGTCCTATCCGTTGAACGACGGCGACAAGTGAGGAACTTAGAATTTAAAACGAAGTTTTAAATTCTACGTGACGAACGCTGTTGCCGAAGGTAAAACCTACGGCGACTTATTTTTCCATATTATAACATATTCTGATTATTTTTTCTTCTTTTTCTTTTTACCACTTTGATTTTTGCTGATTTTGGCGAAAATCATCCGGCCGGCGGAAGTCTGAATGTATTTTAAGACATCAACATCGACTTCAGTGTTGACGCGGGTGGCAGCGTTTTCGATAACGACCATGGTGCCGTCCTGAAGATGACCGATGCCTTGACTAGCATTATTGCCGGTGCCGGTGATGCGGACGCGAATGCGCTCGCCGGGCACATAGAGATTTTTCATAATGATGGCAAGGTCATTGATATTAAGAACTCTGATGCCATTAGCCGAGGCGACTTTATTAAGATTAAAATCATTAGTACAGATATAGCTACCGGTCTTTTTGGCAAGCTCCACAAGGCGCTCGTCGACAAACTGCCCGCGGCCGAGCTCATCTTGATAAATCTCGACCTCGACATTGTCTAACCTAGTAAGCTCGCTAGCGACATCAAGACCAAAACGGGCGCGATCTCTACGGTCGCTATCCTTACTATCGGCGACGAGCTGGAGCTCGCGCAAAACACTTTTAGTAATAACGAGAGTGTAGCCTAGGAAATTAATTTTAGCAACATTCAAAATCCGCCCGTCCATCAGAGCAGAGGTATCAATAAAGACTTTTGGACGGCGAAATTCGTGATACTTTTTAATGCTAGTGATAATGAGTAATGCAGTCACTTCAAGAAATATTGCAATCAAAATCACCAAAATAACTGTTTGTGTAAAATCCATATCTGTTCTATTCTATCATATTATTAAATTCTGGTCTACTTTAGATTGACCTCGGCGGCGTTTTCATAATCA
Source organism: Candidatus Saccharimonadota bacterium (assembly GCA_017509895.1). Taxonomy (GTDB): domain Bacteria; phylum Patescibacteriota; class Saccharimonadia; order Saccharimonadales; family Saccharimonadaceae; genus Nanosyncoccus. Next base: position 7,872 of record JAFWOH010000008.1, on the reverse strand, counting down.
TTGACATCAGTCACGACGGCCTTGATATTTTTCTCGGTACCCTTTAAGGTGTATCCGGGGTCAAAGGTCGTATTACTGATATTGCCACTCTTTACGACGCTGCCATCGACGATGAGCTGCCAGCTCTTGAGGTCCCCGGAACCTTTCGAGGCGGTAATCCTTAGGGTCGCACCGGCATATTCGGAAGTATTCTCTTTCTTGTCTGTTTCGGTTTTATCCTTGTCTTTATCGGTACTGTCTCCGGAAGGTGTCTTCTTGATGACCTCTAGATTGACTTTTGGTGCGTTATATCCCTCGGTACAATCGTCTTTTTCATCGCGCTTGTATTCATCTGGGACATACCAGACCTCTTGTTTAGTCATTGGATCAATCGTGACGGTGGCCTCAACCTGAACTCTGAGATTGGCCGGGGTACAATCGGAGGCGAGCTTTTTATTGAGCTTGTTAAAGGTTAATTTCTGAGTGGAAACACCAGAGGAAGAGGAACCATACCAGCTAGGCCAGATGTCAGTCGTGCCGCCGACGGTGAGGGTCTGGATACCAGCCGGCTTGACCGGCTCTTGATTCTGAGACCAGCGACCCTCTGGGCCATACAAATCAAAGTGAACCGGGCGCATATATGAATCAATCACTTTTCTGACGACATAGTTAGTGTTCGCACCTAGGGCGGAGCCGTCATGATTACCGTTCCAGACGACCGTAGCGACCGCCGGAGTGTAAGAAACCATCCAGGAATCCTTGGCTTGAGTATATACTGCAGTAGTAGTCGTACCGGTCTTAGATGCGCTCCAGATACCATCCATGTAGAAACCGTAGTCGCGCGCTTGAGAACCGAAGGTAATGGTACGGGCGCTAGCGTCGGAAAGAATGTTTGAGATCATGTAGGCAACCTGTTCGTCGATGACACGCTCACCGGCGGAATCTTCCCATTGTTCAATTATGTCACCAGCAGAGTTTTTAACTTCGAGGACATAGGCTAGAGGTTTAGCCGAGCCACCACGAGCGATCGAGGCATAAGCATTGGCGTGTTCAATTGGAATGACATTGCAACCTGAACCGATAGCCATCGAGAGCCCAGCATTGTTGTTTTCTGAACAATAATATTGGTCGCCGAGGGCGTGAGCAATTTCCAGAGAATTATCAATGCCGTTAATGTAGAGAGCCTTAACCGCCGAGATGTTTAGGGAGTTGCCAAGAGCCTTTCTGATTGTGATATTGCCATAGAACTGGCCAGAAGCATTACGGAGGGCACAAGTACCGCTGTAGCCCGCGCAATAGAGGGAGTCAATGTTTTCGTCACGGAGGACCGAGCCCGGGCCATAATTTATATCGGAACGCTGCATAAAGAGAGGAGCGTAGTCCAGAATCGGCTTGATTGAAGAACCCGGCTCAAGTGGAGAAGTGGCGGCGTTAACCTGGCCATAGACCGGGGCGTTCCAGTCAGCGGAGCCAACCATGGCGATGACTTGGGAAGTCTCGACATCGACTGATGATAAGGAGATGTTATCCGATGCGTTCGTATAAAAGAGCGCGGCACCATCGGCGACAGCCTGCTCAGCCATTTGTTGAGCGCGGTAATCGAGGGTAGTTTTAATCGTAAAGCCACCGGAGCGCATGGTCTTGACCCCATATTTATCTTCCAGATAGCTTTTAACGGCGAGGACGAAATGAGGCGCTTTCATGTTGCTATACTGCTCTTGTTCAGGCTGGATTTGATCTAAAATCGGGACGGCCTTAGCCTCGTCTCTTTGAGCCTCGGTGATAAAGCCAAGTTCGGCCATGACATCAAGAGTATATTGCTGGCGCCAGATAAGTTGCTCATGGCCATATTCATTATAGGGATTGAAGACAGCAGGATTTTGAGGAATGGCCGCAAGGAGAGCAGACTCCGCCAGAGTCAAATCTCGCGCAGATTTGCCAAAGTAAGTCTGGGCGGCAGACTCAACACCGTTTCGGCGGCCGCCATAAGGAGACTCGTTGAGATACATGGAGATAATCTGCTCCTTGTCATACATCTTTTCGACCTCGAGAGCAAGAATCGCCTCTTTAATCTTTCGAGGAACACCGGTCAGGCCGCGGTCACTAGACTCGTCGGAGAAATAAACCTGCTTGATGAGCTGTTGCGTAAGGGTAGAGCCGCCCTGGACACTTTTGCCGGAGAGGGTAGAGAAGGCAGCACGGACAAGGGAGAACAAATCAACGCCGTTGTGATTATAGAAATTACGATCCTCAATCGCGACGGTAGCCTGACGCATGTAAGTGGAAATCTCGCTGCCATCGACGACGAGGCGATAATCGCCATCACCACGATCTTCCCAAAGAATTTCACCGTTTCTATCAAGATAAGTATTGACTGTCTCAGAGACCTTGAGCTCATCTAGGCGAATAGCCTCGAGGTCCTTTTTGTAATAGAGAAAGAGGGCACCGACCGCAATAATACCGAGGAGAACACAGGCGGCAAGAAACTTCCCGATTTTTTTCAGGCCGTTCCAAGAGAACCAATAGTGGAAAACCCGCTTTGGATGAAGATGTGCAAAAAAACGCTTGACCGGAGTCTTTGGAAGAGTCGCTAAATCTTCTGCCTTTTTTCTAGCCTTCTCGTCTCTTTTAACCTTAGACTTATACATTAGACTAGTATAGGTAGATTTACTTTTATTTTTTCTTGCAAAATGACTTCTTTTTGGTGCAGTTTTTTGCCCACTCTTATTATTACTCATAGCTTTCTCCATACACTGTGTATATAATTATATCACAGTTTATTATTCACAAGCTAATTTTATTTCAAAATGATAATTCTCTTTTTTGAAAGGAGGTTCGGGATAATATTTAACATAAGTCTTATTGCGGTCGCAAGTGTAGCCTTTATGGTTAAAATAGCTGGCGGCATCTTCGCGACGGCCGGAATCATAGAGGAGAAGCTGGCGCAGATAGACATTTCCGGTGCCAGATTTTTCATAACGGGCTAACTCTTTTGCAATTTCCTCTTCGCTGAGACCTGTGGTCATATTTTGATAGAGATAATCTTCATAATATTCTTTAGCGAGATTATTAATCTCGCGATCTACGACGGCCCCCGGATTGAAATAGGCATTGGCGACGATGTTTAATAGAATGATTGCGGAACAAAAAATAATGATGATAATGGCAAAACGCTTTGCTAGAGGAGCAGAGTGTTTAGCGGTGCGAAGATTTTTAGCGGTCTTGAGGTTTTTGATGTTCTTGATATCCGCTTGTGAAAAATCCATGAAATTATTATAGCATAAGCCGGTCCGATAAGATAGATATAGATTTTTGTTTGCATCTAAATCTAAATGATTTCGCTTATGGTATAATTATATATATGGATAAGCAGGCCATTAAAAAGCGCATACGGGCGGCAGATTATCTTGTCGTGGCACAGCTTTTTTTGCAGGATGACTTTTTGCTTGAAAGAGATTTGACCTTTGACGATATAAAGCCGAGATTGCTCGGGCATTGGGGGACATGCCATGGGATTGATGTGGCTTATGCTAATTTAAAGGCGTATTTTGACGCGCGGACTAAAGATTTTAGTTTTATCCTCGGGCCGGGGCATGGATTTCCGGCTCTGCAGGCGAATTTGTTTATCGATGGAGAACTTTCGCGCGTGGATACGAATCTGCAGGGGAGTCCGTATGAAAATTTGATTGAGATTTGTCGGAATTTTTCTTGGCCGGGTGGATACCCCTCTCATGCCAGCCCGATGACGCCGGGAGTGATTTGCGAAGGAGGCGAGCTGGGGTATGCCCTAGGGGAGGCCTATGGAGCGGCACTCGGGCATCCAGAAAAAACCATCGCGGTTTTACTTGGCGATGGAGAATTTGAGACGGCGACTTGTCTTTCCTCATTAAACTTAGTAAAACTTTGTGCTTCGCGATTTAACGGGGCCGTACTACCGATTTTGCATCTTAATGGCTATAAAATTTCTGGCCCGACGATTTCGGGGCGAAAGGCGGAAAGAGAGCTTTTTTCGCTGATTCGTGGTTTTGGTTTTAATCCGATTTTGATTGATGGTAGCCCAGACAGATTCTACCGAGCGCTATTAGTTTTTGAAAGTTTTTACGCTAAGTTGCATAATGATAATGGTAATTTTGAAAATGATAGTGGTAAATCTGGAAGTGCTTATGGTAACAATATAAATGCTTATGGTATAAAAGAAGATGCTTATACTAAGAACCCACCATTTATTATTATGCGGACCGAGAAAGGTGCGGGTGGGCCGGAATATGTTAAGGGCAAAAAAGTGGCTGGGAATTATTTGGCTCACCAGATACCTTTGCCAGAGGCAAAGACGGACCCGGAGGAACTTTCAGAATTACAGCATTGGCTTTCGTCCTATAAATTTAATGAGCTGTTTGACCCAGAGAAAGGATTTTTGCTATGAGCTATATAGACGAAATGCCAGATAGAATCGAGAATCCGGGCGCGGAAAGTTTTTCTCCGGCACGCCAGATTGGAAAACTACTAGCCCTCGAGATGCAAAAAGACCCTCATCTTTATCTTTTTTCGCCAGACGAGACGACGAGCAACCGGCTGGATGCGGTTTATGATGTTTCAGAAAGGGCCTTTCTAGAGGACATCAAAATTTGGGATTTGCCAGAATCAGCAAAGGGACGGATTATTGAGCTTCTGTCTGAGAATACTTTATTTGCGATGCAGGCGGGGCATGTACTCGGAAATAAGGAGCAGGCCTTTATGACGAGCTATGAGGCGTTTTTCCAGATTGTTTCTTCACAGATTTTGCAACATCTAAAATTCTTAAAACAAGTCGAGGAGACGGAGTGGCGAAAGGAGCCGGACGGGAGCCCAGAGCGATTCCCGGCGATGAATTTGCTTTCGACGAGTACTTGCTGGCGACAGGATCATAATGGCTTTTCGCATCAGTCTCCGGCTTTAATTTCGACTTTGCTCGCTGTACCGAATAGGCGGGTAAACTGTCTATTCCCGATAGATGATGTGGCGGCGACGGCGGCATTTGATTTTATGCTTTCTTCGTCTAATGTGGTAAATCTTACTACATTCAATAAATCTCCGGAGCCACGATGGATTGATAAAAACCACGCTAAGTTTCAGCTCGAAAATGGCGGGGCGAGCGTACTCGGTTTTGCCTCAAACTGTGATGATTTTATGGAGCCAGATTATGTGTTTCTTGGCGTTGGAGATATTACGACACGCGAGGCGATTTATGCCACGCGGATTTTAAACGAAGATTTGCCAGAGGTAAAAATCCGGACAATAAATATTGCGGCTTTATCCTATAATCAGATTGGGACGACTTTAAACCCGCTTGGACTAGAAACATTTAAACATTATTTCGGGGAGCGGGCGGCGATTATTGCGAATTTTCATGGCTATCCAGAGACTTTGAAGAGTATTTTAATGCAATATACCGACCCGATTCGGATTCGGGCGCATGGCTTTAATGAGCGAGGCTCGACGACGACGCCGTTTGAGATGCTGGCTTTAAACCACGCTTCGCGATATGATTTGGCACTAGAAGTGGTGCGCGATTTAGGACGCGAAGATTTAATCGTGAAATATGAGAGTTTGATAAAGCTGAATAGACAGCACGCAAGAGAGCTAGGGACGGATATTTTAGTTTAATTCTCTATTGGCTTTCTCAGGCGATAGTAAATCGAGGGGGCAAAGCGGACCGGGGCGAGGGCCTTTTGGGCGCCATGCTCGAGAAACATCAAACCTTTTTTACGAAAGACTTTTTTTAGTTTTTTCGAGCGGAAATTAGAGACGGAGCGAACCTTTTCGATTTTAAAGCCGGCATTTCTAAAGATTTTTTCAATGTATTTTGGATGATAATTATAAAAGACGGTTTTTGAGACATCTTTACGGTTTTCAATTGAGAGATCAAAAGGATTGACATCGGACTTCCCACGCCAATAGCGAATCATCCGGGGGAAGGTCTTTTTATTGGCGACTTCGATGACCGCGACACCGCCGGGCTTTAAGATGCGATAGATTTCCTTGATGACCTTTTCGACATCCTCAAAATGATGAGTGGCGCGGACCATGATGACGGCAGAAAACTCCCCGTCCTGAAAGGGCATATTATAAGCATCGCCGGCCTTGGTCGCGAGTTTATCTCCATAAATTTCCTTGGCCTGTGCTAGCTCGGTCTTTGAATAATCAAAGAGAGTGGATTTTTTCGCACGATTGATATATTCCGGTGCGAGGCGACCATAGCCACCAGCGATATCGACGATGCTCTCGATTTCCTTCGGGAGAAGTTTTCGAATCGCGAGCTTGTCCGCCGCATCTTCATAATCCCGCCCAGAATCTTTCCAAAATTTTTCGTAATCATAGCCATTGTAATCAATGACGATAGGGTCGTTTTTACTCATATTCTCTATTATATCATAGTGAACGGGAATCTAGACAGTTTTTACTTTGACCATGGCGGGGCGGAGAACCTCGGAGCCATAGAGATAGCCCGGGCGGAGAACCTCGGCGATAACTTCCTTTTCGCCACCGGCGTCTTCCATAGAGATGGCGTCATGAAAATCTGGATTGAAATCTGAGCCCGGCGTGGCCTCGATTTTAGTGAGACCAAGTTCCTTGACCGTTTTTTCAAGAGATTTTTCCAGAGGTTTTAATGCTGGTGTGCTAGAGATAGCGCGGTCGATATCGTCAAGGAGCGGAAGGAGCTTTTCTACCGTATCGAGCCTTGCGAGATTTATCGCGGTGGCCTTTTGGGTATCAATCTGTTTCCGATAATTTTCAAAATCGGCACGAGTGCGCTGGAGATCATTGGTCAATTCTGTAATTTTTACATCGCGAGGGTCCGGAGTAGATGTGGCTGTTGGTTTTGGCTGAGCTTGCGCCTCGACCTGAGACTCAGGCTGATTAGATTGGTTTTTAAAAGGTTTTTTCATAAGATTTCCTCCAATTTATTTCCAGCGTGGCGAACGAGCGACATCACCCGACTGTAATTCTGGCGAGTGGGGCCGAGGACGCCGATATAACTATTGTCCGAATAAGGCGAGCGGAATTTACTAATGATGAGTGAGACCTCCGAAGACCGGCCAATAGGATTTTCCTGACCGATAAAGATATTAAGTGGGTCACCCGGGGCAGCCTCGCGGAGCCAAGGCTCAAGATTATCGAGGAGCTTTGCGACGGCCTGAACCCGAGAATTATCAGAAAACTCTGGCTGGGTAAAGAGGCGAGAGATGCCAGAAAGATAAAGCTGACCATCAATAGTGGCAAGGCCGAGATTCCCGGTGAGCTCGACGAGCGAATCGACGGCGCTACGAATCGCAAGGTCTGCGCGGGCCTGAGAAGAAACGCGCATCTCGAGAGCATGGGCCGAGCGATCTAAGGAAGGCGGAGTACTAATTTTAATCTGGAGAGGAGATTCATAATAATCTGGCTCGCTGTCAATCTCGCGATCTACTTCCTCGGTCATGGAATTGACATAAAGGCGATAGCCGGCGTCTGTCGGGATGCGGCCGGCGGAAGTATGAGGCTGAGCAATCAGGCCGAGACTCTCGAGCCTCGCCATCTCCGTGCGAATCGTCGCGCTAGAGACATCAAAAAGCTTTGCGAGAGTGACACTCCCGACGGGAGTGGCCATCTCTGAATATTCCTCGACAATGGCAAAGAGGATTTCCTTCTGACGCTCTGTTAAATCCATACTTTTTATTATACTACTTTGGCAGACTGATGGCAAGAGTGCTAAAATTTAAAAAAGTTCATTTTTGTAGGATTAACGAACATATGAGAATTATTTGTTTAAGTGTTTATTCTTATAGTCTTCTAAAACTTGTTTAGGAGAGTAGTAATTTAGTGGTCTCATAGGGCGATTGTTAGTCTTATTTTGATGTCTTCTTAATCGTCTTT
>JAFWOH010000007.1 GCA_017509895.1 Candidatus Saccharimonadota bacterium | reverse complement strand
TAGCCTTCCGATAATAATTTAATTTACTCTCAATTTTATTTACTGTTCTGATGGACCTTCCCATTCAACACCTCTTTATTTTACTTTATATACATCTATTCTACCACCCCACAAAAATTAGCACAAGTGTTTTATTTACAACGAGACCAAAAAAATGGGCGCCGGGGGCGCCCAATGGGGTGAGGGTAGGGGCTATTCGTTACGAATAGTCCTAATTGTAATGTAATATTTAAAGTTTTCTAACAGTCTGTCGCCTTCCTGTAGCGCTAAGGCTACAGATTCTCTGGAGGCGAATTCCATGTTGACCGTTTCGTCGACATAGGCCAAGAAGTTAATCTTGAACTCGATGTTGCTAATCTGGATGTCGTAATCCGCCGATTCCTTCAGCAGATCAAGGTATCTCATGACATCTTCGCATTGATACGAAAATGCCTTTGAGAGCAGCCTCGCCGAATTTTCATCCAGAGCCTTATAAGCCTTGGCTTTAAAAATACGGTTGGCATGTGCCAGACTACTAGTCAAATCGTCCCTAAGGGAGATTTCCTTTGGTTGGTTATGCTCAAAGATTTTTCCAAACAGTTTCATCTTAGTCCCCTCCTTTTAGTATGGCCATGTCATCTAGATACTGTTCAAAACTTTTAAGGATTTTTTGACCCTTTAAAAGCTCGTCCACCACGGCCTTTTCTGTCGTAATCTCCATGTTCGCTATACCCTCGGCATAGGTAAGGAACTCCTTATAGAACCTTTCCGAGCCGTTGCGCGAGGAAAGCCATAAGCTGTCGCTCCCTGTAACGAGGTCGTTAAAATGGCGAATCTCGCCCCTAGCGGCGCGACATTGCCGACGAAAGGCCTTTATGAGGTCTTTCGATATTTTTTTGTCAAAAGACTTTTTGATTTTGTTTCCAAAAGCCTTTGACAGCTCGGACAGCTCGTCCTTCTCGCAGTCTGACATAATAGCCTTCATGACGACTATACCCATAGCTATGACTGCCATCATGACAAAAAACTCCAAAAAATTCATATGATACCCTCCTTGTTATTGTTAAAGAACAATAGTGTAATGCTTATATTTTAACACATTTTGTCTATTTTTTCAAGAGTGTGATATAATATTTTAGAGTATGCCAAAGTTTAAATTAGTTTCAAAATATCAGCCGACGGGCGATCAACCGGAGGCAATTCGACAGCTCTGCCGGGGATTGGACGCTAATGTTCGCGAACAGACCCTCCTCGGGGTGACCGGCTCTGGGAAAACCTTTACGATGGCGAATATTATCGAGCATGCGCAGCGGCCGACGCTGATTCTTGCGCATAATAAAACCTTGGCGGCGCAGCTTTTTTCGGAATTTCGGGAGTTTTTCCCAGAGAACGAGGTGCATTATTTCGTATCCTACTTTGATTATTATCAGCCGGAGGCTTATATCGCCTCTTCTGATACCTATATCGAGAAAGACTCGGCGATTAATGATGAGATTGACCGGCTACGGCATGCGGCGACGGTCTCGCTTTTGACGCGACCAGATACGATTATTGTCGCTTCAGTATCCTGTATTTATGGTATCGGCTCGCCGGACCATTATACAGAGATGTCGCTCGCGCTGGAGAAAAGAGATGAGAAATGGGTTGCGATTGATTATTGGGATAATCATACTTTTGATGACGGGTCCGGCCGCGAGTCATCTCCTATGCTAAAATCACAACGCCCTCTAAAGCAATCCGATTTCATCATTTATCTCGTGGCGATGCAATACCACCGGAACGATATCGCCTTTGAACGGGGGAACTTCCGGGTGATGGGCGATACGATAGATTTGTTCCCGGCGAGCGGGGAGATTGCCTATCGGTTTGAATTTGGCTTTGATGAGCTGGAGGAGGTGAAAGTAATTGACCCTCTGACTGCGGAGATTTTAGAAAAACCGGAGAAGATTTTTATCTTCCCGAATACCCATTATGCCACGCCGAAGAATGAACTAGAGCGGGCGCTTAGTACCATCAGAGCGGAGTTTGACGAGAGATTAAAATATTTTGAAGATAATCATAAATATCTGGAGGCACAGAGGCTGTCGCAACGAACTAAATATGACCTAGAGATGCTGGAAGAAACGGGCTTTGTTAAGGGGATTGAGAACTATTCGAGACACCTAGACGGGCGGAAAGCGGGCGAGCCGCCGGCGACGCTCCTTGACTTTTTCCCGAAAGATTTCCTACTGCTCGTTGACGAATCACATATGACCCTGCCACAGGTCCGGGGGATGTATAATGGAGACCACGCTAGGAAACAGACCTTGGTCGACTATGGATTTCGGCTGCCTTCTGCGCTCGACAACCGCCCCTTAACTTTTGAGGAGTTTCAGAGCCATATTAAAAATGCGATTTATGTTTCGGCGACACCGGGCGAATACGAGCTAGAACATTCGCCGGAGCCGGCTCAGCAGGTCATTCGCCCGACCGGCCTGCTCGACCCGGAGATAGAGGTGCGCGGTTCGGCGGGCCAGATTGATGATTTGATGGAAGAAATTGACGAACGAATTGCAAAAAATCAGAGAGTGCTCGTCACGACTTTAACAAAACGGATGGCAGAGGATTTGTCGGACCACCTAAAGGAACGGAATGTCAAAACGGCCTATATTCACTCTGATATTGACACTTTGGAGCGAGGGGATATTCTGAAAGATTTGCGCGAGGGAGTTTATGATGTCCTGGTCGGGATTAACCTCCTGCGCGAGGGGCTAGATTTGCCAGAGGTGTCGCTGGTGGCGATTTTAGACGCGGATAAGGAAGGGTTTTTAAGATCCGAATCTGCGCTGATTCAGACGATTGGCCGGGCGGCGCGACATGTCGAGGGGAAGGTGATTATGTATGCGGATAATATCACCGAGAGTATGGAGAAGGCGATTACAGAGACGAACCGCCGGCGGGAGATTCAGGAAAAATATAATCATGAGCATCATATCACGCCGCGAGGGATTTCAAAGGAGATTTCTAAGGGCCTTCGGGCGATTATCCCGGAGAAGGAGCAGAAAAATACGCTGGACCTCCGGAAGGTGCCGGAGGAGGAATATCCAAAGCTGATTCGTCAGCTAGAGAGCGAGATGAAACTAGCCGCGGCGAACCTTGAATTTGAGCGGGCGGCCAGCCTCCGCGATTTAATCGATGATATAAAATCTGGCAAGGCGACAACAAAATAAAGGGTAGGATTTACTTTTTATGCTTTTTGTGTTACAATAGACGGAAGAATCTAGTACATTAATTAAGGAGGGTATAAAAAATGAAAACTAAAACTGTTAGAATCATTGCAGTAGTCATTGTTGCTACGGCGGTGGTTGTATTTTTCACAGTTAAATACAGCGTTGTGGGATTCATTGGTTCAGCGCTAATGACCATAGGAGTAATAAATCTGTTTCGCGAAATATATTTCGTGGTTACAGAATTAAAAAAATATCGCGAAAGCGATACGAATGAGTAAAAAGATAGTTCTTTAATAAAAGGGCGCTAACTTGCGCCCTTTTTCATTTCTAGACGCGTTCGATGGGCATCTGGTGAAGCTTTTCTTTGCCAGAGAGGATACCGGGCTTTGCGCCGAGATGTGTAACGACGGAAGTAGAATTGGCCGAGGCGAAGACAAGCGCATCCTCGAACTTTTTACCAGCGGCATAGGCGGCGAGAAAGCCAGAGCCAAAGGAATCGCCCGCGCCGGTGGTGTCTTTGACCGGCAAATCTTCGTAAAGGCCGGCGCGGATGATCTCTGTGCCGTCCGTCGCGATGGCGCCCATACCGCCATCTGTAATAATTACAACAGGACAGTAACCCTTGAGCTTTTCGAGTAATTCTCTTAGATTGGTCCCGCCGACGAGCTCGCCAGCCTCTTTTTTATTGACAAGGAGAATTTCGACGTATTTTAAGAGACCTAGGAGCTTTTTTTGCTCGGCGATTTCAAGTTTGCCGGGGTTTAACATTACTTTGGCTTTTAGCTCGACTGCTTTTTTTAGGAACTTCTCGAGAGTTTTCATATCTCCCCGGAGAGTCGTAATGTAGAGCCAATCCGGCTTAATCTCATCGAGATCCTTTGGGTCTAAATTATCAAACTTCGCCGAGGCGCCGCGATGAGTCAGAATCGTGCGCTCGCCAGATTTCGTGTCGAGCAAGATGACGGAGCAGCCGGTCTTTTTACGCGGGGCATAATAGACATAAGAACTATCAATCCCCTCTTCGTCTAGACAGGCGAGGATGGCCTCGCCGGCGGAATCCCGGCCGATATTACCGATGAAGACCGGCTCGTGGCCATAGCGAGCGAAGGTAGTGGCGGAATTAGTCCCGCCACCGCCAACCTCGAAAGAGACGCGGTCGATATCGGCCTTGGTGCCGATTTGGAGGTCTTTAAAAATCTCTTTCCTCTCTTTAGCGCTGCCGGGGATGACCGGGCGAGCGTTTTGATTATCGATGGTATCCTCGGAGATAAAGCCCCCGACGAAATCATCATGGTCGATTAAATAAATATCCTGAAGTGCAGAGCCAAGGCTGACGATTTTAGACATTTAGAGTACCACCCCTTTCTTATCAAGGTCTGCCTGAAGCTCTTGATACATCTCCTGAGGATTTGGTGCGCCGGCGATAGCGGAGCCGACATTAATCACATCTATCCCGGCATGAGCGAGGGCGCGGACATTCTTTAGATTTGCGCCGCCGTCCCAACCGATTTCAGCATTAGGATTGATAGCCTTGATTAAATCGACCTTCTCGGTCTGGAGCATATCGGCCTGACCGCCCTGACGGCCGAGCTCGCCGGCGAAAATCAGGACATGATCTGCCGCCTCGATAGCGCCACGATAGACCGCCGGGAAAGTCTGTTTCATTAGCGCGACGCCGGCCTTTATCCCGGCCCCTTTTAGCTGGGTGAAAATCGGAAGTAAATCCTCTGCACACTCCGCATGAAAGATGCAGAGGCTGGGCTTTAAGGCAATGATATTCTGGAGATGCTCCGAGGGGCGGGCGACCATCATGTGAAAATCGACCGTCCAGCCCTCTGGGGCGACCGCCTCAGACTCCGGGAGGGTGACCGTCGGGGCGAGCTGACCATCCGTAATATCAATCTGGACACGCTTTACGAACCCCTGATAGGCGGCGACGAAAGTGTTAAACTGATCCTTATTGGCGGCGAGGATGGTCGGGACGATAACAGTATTGATTAGAGCCATATTAATTTTCTCCGTACTTATCTAATTTGACATTTCTACGGGCATATTTTTCATCGGTCTTCGTCTTGGTATCTAGGAAGGTCTTGATAATCTCTGGGATGTCTTTTTCGGGGGTAAAATCTGCCGAGAGACAGAGGACATTGGCATTGTTATGCTCCCGCCCGATTTTGGCGAGCTCCGGGGTTAGCCCGACGATGGCGCGGATGCCTTTGAAACGATTTGCTTCGATGGCGACGCCATGGGCAGAGCCGCAGATGATGATGCCGAAGCTCGGCGGGTCTGCGGTCTGAGTCGCATTGGAAGCATCGCGGACATTAATCGCGAGATTGGCCGCATATTCATTATAATCATCTTCTGGATCTAAGGTATGGGGGCCAAGGTCTAGATAGTCCGGATGGTCCTTTAAGATTTTTTTCTTAAGCTCAAAGCCGCGATGGTCGGAGGCGATATAAATCATTTTACTCCTTTCCGAAATCAGCGGTTAACTCGACGAGGCGATTGCTATAGCCCCATTCGTTGTCATACCAAGCGACGACTTTCACGAGGTTTCCACCGACGACATCAGTAAGTTTAAGATCGATAATTGAAGAATAAGCCGAGCCCTTGAAATCGGATGAAACTAGCTCTTCCTCGGTCACACCGAGGATGCCTTCATAATAAGGCTCGTTTGCGGCCTTCTTAAAGGCCTCGTTAATCTCCTCGACGGTCACATCCTTTTTAAGCAGGGCGGTAATATCGCTTAACGAAACCACCGGATTTGGCACGCGGACAGAGAGGCCGTTAAACTTATCCTTTAGAGACGGGATAGTGAGGGCCGTAGCCTTGGAAGCGCCGGTGGTAGTCGGGACGATATTTTCGGCAGCGGCGCGGGCCTCGCGGATGTCCTTGGCCGGGGCGTCCTGAAGCTTTTGCGAGGCGGTGTAGCTATGAACCGTAGTCATCATGGCCTTTTCGACACCGAAATTATCCTCTAAAATCTTCATCACCGGGGCGATACAGTTCGTAGTACAGGAAGCATTCGATAAGATTTTATCATCTTCCGTTACGGTATCTTCGTTTACGCCGAGGACGATAGTCTTCGCGCCCTCGCCCTTCGCCGGGGCAGAGATGACGACCTTCTTTGCGCCGGCCTCAAGATGAGCCTTGGCCTTTTCAGGATCAGTAAAGAAGCCGGTGGACTCAATCACGACATCCACACCGAGGTCTCCCCAAGGGAGATTGTGTGGGTCGGTTTCGGAATAGACCCGGATTTTCTTACCATCGACGATGATATTTTCATCATCGGCCGAGACATCGCGGTCATAAGTGCCGTAAGATGAATCGTGTTTTAAGAGATGCGCTAATGTTTTTGCATCTGTGAGATCGTTTAAGGCGACAATCTCGAGGTCAGAGCGGTCAAACGCAATCTTAAAGGCGTTCCGCCCAATCCGACCAAAACCGTTTATAGCAATTTTTACCATTGTTTCCTCCTAGTTTGTATCTATTATACCATAAGCGAGAAAAAAGTGGGATTTAAAATTAGGATTATGTAAAGTTCCCTACAGACCAAATGTCTCTGTGGACAGAGAGGTTCTTTCATGGTAGAATACATCGTATGACTACGAAACGATTCAAACAAGGTAAGGTGGTTACACCAGCAGAGGCAAATCCTTGGCCGCACGAGAAACGCGTTGCGAGAATTCTTGCTCTTGAAGGCTACCGAGTTGAATTCATACCTGAAACTAATATCCATACGCCAGATGTTTATGTGGGGCGTACTGTATTCGAAATAAAATCCCCATTAAGCAATAAACCTAAGGCTGTAGAGCGTAATGTAGTGCGTGCACTCGAAAAATGCCCGAATGTCGTTTTCGACAGTTCGCGCATGAAAGTGCGTGATGACCAAATCTTGCGCGAGCTAATCAAATGCTATCAGAGGGGGAAGGGGATACGCAAATTGTTATTTGTCAATAAACGCGGAATGGTTATTGACATTGAGAAGCTAATTTGATAATATATTAGTATAGCGAGCCCATCGCACGGTAAGCATTTACCAACCGCGGAGGGTTCCCTTTTTATTTTGGTTTTTAGATGTTGTAATCTGCACAATGATAAATAAACTCAGCATAAGCCTTATCAGCGGAAATTACATCGCCATTTTTAATGGCTTTTTCGCTCTCCTCTAGAGCTTTGGCGAAGTCTTCCTTGCTAATAGGCTCTAGGCCCACTACTTGCTTCCAATTTAAACTTGTTTTTCTCATGGCTTTATTATAACAGGAGACAATGTGTTTTTCAATGCACAAAAAATCGCCTAGAAATTAGGCGACTTTTTAATTTGTTCTAGGAGCGTTCAGATTGGCATTTTCTCCGAGCGAAGCGCGTCTATTGGACGAGCGAGCGAGAAAAAATGCCAAGATGAATGCTCATAGGACGAATTATGCTCGGGCGAAGTGGGCGAAGGCGCGGTTGGCCTCAGCCATGCGGTGACAATCTTCCTTCTTCTTGAAGGCGGCACCGGTCTCGTTGTAAGCATCGACAATCTCAAGCTCGAGGCGCTTGGCATACGGCATGCCCTTGCGATCCCGAGCGGACTGGACGAGCCAAGAGAAAGCAAAGTGCTCCTGACGGTGGCCAGAAATCGGGAACGGAATCTGATAGTTCGCGCCACCGACGCGGCGGGATTTTACCTCAAAGTCCGGGGAGATATTTGACAAAGCTTTTTCAAAGACCTCTACCGGATCTTCGGACTTTAAAGTCTTGGCAGCGCCCTCGAGAGCAGAATAGACAGCTCTTTCGGCGGCCTGCTTCTTGCCATCAAGCATAGACTTATTAATTAATCTCTGGACTAAGATGCTCTGATATTTTCGATCTGGAGAAACTTTTCGCTCTAAAGATTTAGTAACTTTGCGTGGCATGATTATTTATCTCCTTTCTTCGCACCGTATTTACTACGGCCTTGCTTGCGACCATCTACCCCCTGAAGGTCCAAAGTCCCGCGAACAATATGATAGCGGACACCCGGAAGATCCGGCACACGACCACCACGAACGAGCACGACGGCGTGTTCCTGAAGGTTATGACCCTCACCGCCGATATAGGCCCAGACTTCCTGACCATTAGTCAAGCGGACACGAGCGACCTTCCGCAGCGCGGAGTTCGGCTTTTTCGGGGTCTTGGTCGTTACCTTGACACAGACACCACGCTTCAAGGGAGCGGGCTGGTCGTAATAACGAGTCTTAAGAGTATTTACAATAGAACCAAGAGCCGGAGCTTTGGACTTCTTGCTAGCCTTTTTGCGAGGCTTTCTAATCAACTGATTGATTGTTGGCATTATTTTTTCCTAATTAACATTAATAATTATTGCCTGATAAGATTGGTAAGGTCTTTACAGGCTTTTGTCGTCTTGTTTACAGCAATACAAAACGACTGAAACTCTTGCCTATATTATAGCAAAATTATTTATTTTGGTCAACGAGAAAGTCGAGAACCTTTTCAATCGTGAGGCGGTTCTTGATGTCTTGGCGGACGCGAGGGTCGTCGAGATTCTTAAGGGCCTCTTTAGAGTTTTTATAAACATCCTTTAGCTCGGCAATCTTTGCCTCGACTTCTTTGTCATCCGCTTCGATTTTCTGGTCGCGGGCGAGCATCTGGAGCACGAGCGAAGCTTTTACGCGGGCCTCGGCGACCTTGGTCGCTTCCTTTTCCCATTCCTCTTCTTTTGCACCGGTCTGCTTTAGATAATCCTCGAAAGTAAGACCTTGAGCGGCGGCATTCCTCGTAATGTCATCTTTAATCATGCGGATTTGGTCTTTTATCATCACCTCTGGAGCGGCAACCTTTGAGCCTTTAACGAGCGCCTCGACGAGAGCATCCTTATACATCTCCTCGACACGATGATTATTCTGGGCCTCAAGATTTTTCTTGATATCCGCCTTTAGCTCATCCATATTCTTAAACGGACCGCACTTTTTCGCGAAATCAGCATCAAACTTTGGCAGAGTAATTTCATTGACCTGCTTAACAAGAACAGTAAAGACAACTTTCTTTCCGGCGAGCTCCTTTGCGTGATAATCCTTTGGGAAAGTCAAATCAAGGTCAAAGCTATCGCCCGGCTCATGGCCGACGATGCCATCTTCAAAGCCCGGGATAAAGGTCTTCGAGCCAAGAAGCAAAGTATAATCCTTTGCTGTCCCGCCTGGGAAAGGCTTGTCATCCTTCTTGCCGGTAAAATCAATAATCACTTCATCGCCGAGGGCGGCCTTTTTCTTTACCGCCTTTTTCTCAGCATAAGACTTTGCGATACCATCCAAAATCTCTTTAATATCTTTCTCTTTTACTTCGACTTTTTCTTTCTTCACCTTAAGATTCTTATATGGGCCGACTTTTACCTCTGGGAGAATGTCTGCAACCGCCTTATATTCAGCGGATTCATCCGGGACATATTTTGTAACTTCTACATTAGGAAGTTGAATCGCGACCTTTTTAGACTCGTTAAAGGCCTCTGGGACGGTCATGCGGACGGCGAGGTCGATAGTCTTTCCGGCGATGTCATTCGGGCTTAGATGTTTCTCGGCGAGATCGGCCGGGACCTTGCCCTTTCTAAAGCCCGGGATTTTTATCTCCTTTGATAATTGTTCAATTGCGATTTTTCGCGCCTTTTTTAAATCCTCTTTGTCAAGAGTAACTGTTAATTCCACCTTCGTTTCTGATAAGTTCTTTACTGATGTTTTCATAGAGGTAATTATAGCATACCTTGTCGGATAATAAAACACCTAAACCATACTTTCTAGACGCTACTCGCCGCCTGCTACCGCCGAAAAATCACAATAAATAGCCCATCCTCAGAGCTCTTATGCGGGAATCTAGGGGGAGCTCTTCGGATGGGTATTTATTGTCATTTTTGCGGGGCGAGTAACGCATTGTCTAGAAAGCATGGTTCAGGTGTTTTATTTTTGGTCTGTAATGCCTTCAAGGACTTCGGAGCGGAGGTATTTGACGAACTTTTTGACATCTGAACTCAATTTGACATCGGGGCTGAAGAGGCCGTCGGGATCGAAGGCGGTTTTAATCTTTTGATAAAATTCATGAATTTCTGGGTCTTCCTCACTATTGACGACGAGGGCCTTAATCCGGCCCTCAGGAGAGCCACCGGTCAAGACACCGTCATATTCCTCGAGAAACTCAGCGAACCGCTTGAGAAACTTTAGAGCATTGCCACGGCCGGCGGCCGTTTCGAGATTTAAATCGGGGCGGAGGGAGTAATTGGAAGTCAGATAATCACCATAAAGTGGCAATTCCTTCTTGGTCTCTTTTTCTAGCTCCGGCAGGGCCTTGATAAAATCAAGTAGGCGATTTTGGGGAATGAAGAAATCATCGGCAAGATGGAGACGCTCGCCACGAATATCATCATTTAAATAACTTCGCATGGCGGTGCGGATGCGGGCGAAATCTTTTGAATTCTCCTTGGTCTCTAAAATCGCGGCGGCGGAATCGGGGACGAGATCTAGACATTCTCTAAGCTTTTTGCGGACGACAAAGCGATTATCATCAAAAGAGACGATGGCGATATAGCCCTTATTATAACGCTTGGCAAAGAGGCCGAGCTCCTTACCATTATTCGCGGCCTGTTCAAAAATGTGTGCATCATAAAGCTCTATAGAGAGAGGATTTAGAGGGGTAAGCTCTTCGATATATTTAATAGCGGCGGTGGCGGTCTCAAAGCCGGCGGCGAAGCGAGTGACGGTGGATGGCATGGTCTCGAGGCGCAGAATGACCTCGGTGATAACGCCGAGCGTACCCTGAGAGGCATAGAAGAGCGGAGTGAGCTCAAAAACGCGGGAGTCATCTCGCTCGACCTGAGTGACCATCTGATAGCCAGAGGCATCGATAGTCGGCTTGTCTTTAATCATCTCGATAGTGGCCTCGGAATCATTGATGAGGTCATTGATGCGGGTATAAATACCAGATTCGGGATCGTCAGGGTCCTCGATTTTTCTCTGCAGGCCACGACGATTATAATTTTTAGTCTGGAGAACATTACCGTCCGCCATCACCGCCTCTAGACAATCGACATAATGAGAGATGCCATGATACTTGCCGGCAAAGCCGTCGATGGCAAAATTACAGATGAGCGAGCCAATCGTGTCCTTTGGATTGGCATCAATCGGCAGGACGAGACCATGGAGAGAGAGGGCGGCATTGAGCTTTTCAAGAGTAATGCCGGCCTGAACGCGGACGAGCTTTGAGCGAGAATCAATCTCCTGAATGCGGTTCATGCGCTCCATGGAAATGAGGATTTTATCGGTCAAATCCGCCCCGGTCTTATCAAGGCCAGAGCCGCGGACGGTGAGGCTGGTCTTTAGCCCGCGCTTTTTAAGTTGTTCGGTAAAGCGGACGATGCGGCGGACATCATCAGTATTCTCGGGGAGCACTACCATCTCCGGAGGCATTTTTAAGATGCTCCGGTCGGTCGCGTATTTTTCCAAAATACGCGGTTCGTCGAAAACATTTCCGACGATAACCTGATTTAGTAGTTTTGATATATTACTCATTCCCACCTGTTTATGTTACTATATTTATTTTAGCATAAGATTTTTGAAAATAGTAGTGTAATATATACAATTTTATTCGTCTTCTTCTTGTTTTTTAAAGCGGGAGAAGAAATCAAGATGCTGCTTGACAGCCATGGCATCGCCGACGCCGGGGATACTGCGGAGTTTATCGGTCGCGGCCTGATTAACCTGTGCGCGAGTCGGGACGACGGCCTGCTTGAGGCGGCTACCGGCCGCGTCCATGACACTTTCCGAGACCATCTCGCCGACAGAGGTGTTTGCGGCGTTTGCGACGCCCTTGAGACCGGTGGCGGTGTTTTTAGTGGCAATCTCCGTAAAGAGGTCTAGATATGCTTGGTTTAAAGGACTCGCTGCAAATTTCGCCTCAAAATCTGCGGAATCTTTTGCAGTCTTTCCAAGCTCCTCGATTTTCTGAAAAAGCTCGTCAAATTTCTTTTTTAATTCCCCGTCTAGTTCATAAGTATTAGTGATGGCAGTTTTTCTCGCCTCGATGCTGGTTTTGACATTTTCGTCCATAAAGTCTCCTTTTTGACATTATATCATATTTTGATGGTCGAGATTGGACGGCGTTATACCAAAATACCGCTTATGTTGACAATTTCACAATTGACAAATCGACCCATAAGCGGTATAATGGTGGCATAAAGGATTATATCGGAACTAGAATAGATATAAAGCTTTATGTCAATAGGGTTGAAGCCCCGTCTTAACGGCGGGTCTTCTTTATTACTAGAATGGCTTCTAGTGGCTTACGGTTTATCTTGAGATACACTTTTACCATAGAAGTTTCTCCTTTCATTCAGAAGAACCCAAGGTGTGTCTAGTATCCACCTTCTCGCAGTCAAGTTCTTAAAAGCCCGCCCACCATAGGCGACCGGACTTAGAGTTAAGCCTCTAACCCCACGAAGTCATTATAAGCCTAGACCGAAAAATCATACAAGCATAACCTTGATAGTATAAGCATTTTCACCTCTGGAAAGCGTTGATTATATTACAAAGTTAAGGTAATTATGGCAATTCAGATTACGAGCGGGGAGAAGCGGTGGAAAAGTAGGCAGGTTCGGGAGAGTTAACAGAGGTGAGGGTCGGGGGTTGCTAATCTGCCATACAGCGAATGGCAAATCCGTTGCACTTGCCGCTGTAGTCCCGCGGGTTGACGTCGCCATTTGAGTTCAGGCTCAAGTTGTAGCCGTTGTAGGTATCGCTGACGGTAGAAGACCACCAGTAGCCGATCGAGCCGACGCCGTACAACTGAGAACTGAGGTAGCGCCCGGAGTAAAGGAACGCGGCTTGATTTAGGAATCTGTCTCTCGAAGTTGTATTTGAACGACTTGTACCAGCGCTAGCATCATCTGGGTTAAGGGCAATATCAAGTGCCGCAAACTGTCCACCAGCGCCACCAGTCGGGAGATGCCAACCTTTTGGACAGATATCTTTTTGGATATAGCCGGAGGCGCATTGGCCGGAGCTTAAACCGTCTTGGTAATATGAGCAGCCGAGAGTAGCTGTATAGAAGTTATAGTAGCCGGTACTTTGACCTAATGTGCCAGAGCTAGGTTGGTCACCACTTGAACCTTGGGCGCGGTACTGGACTTGGGCTTGGTTATCGTTATTGCTATCGAATGTTGACGGACCAGTAGAGGTGGCACTGTTGAAATTGCCTCTAGTGCCAGCCTTCGGCAAGTAATAGGTGCTGTTATCATTATCTGGGATGTTGGTATTTTCGTTCGTGAGTGGCTTAACGGCGTCATAGCCGAGGATAAGGTTTTCTGTCATCCAGCATTTGCCATCGGCAAGCTTTTTAATATTGTAGGTGGTATTGTCACGCCGGTCTACGGCTGTGGTGCTATCGCCGATATTTGGAAGGCGGGCGTCACAATCAAAGCCCTGCATCCAGACTGTAGCCTCTTCCCAAACCGCATAAAGGGTAATAGTGCCAGGGGTATTTGGAGTGACAGTTTGTCCGGCAGCTTGTGCAGCAGTAATGAGGGAGGAGACGGTGGGGGTTTGGCCGGCGATATAGGCTACGGTACCAGCAGTAGCAGCGGAGGAGGAGAGGGCCCAGCCAATGAAGTTATAGCCTTCTCTTGTGAATGTGGCTGTAGGAATGGTATAAGTAGCAGATTGGATAATAGGAGTATCAGGATTCATAGAGCCGATAGCTTCATTAGAGTTTTTATTGAAGTTAATAGTATAAGCGGTTTCCCAAACAGCATAAACGGTAAAGGAATTGTTAGTGCTGGGGTTTTGTCCAGCGTTTAGTGCGGCAGTTAGTAAGTCATTAATGGCTACGGATTGGCCAGCATTATACATAGTAGTATCAGCAGAAGTATTAGCAGTAGAGGGAGTAACACCAGATTTAAAGGCCCAGCCTTTTATACCATATCCGTCTTTAGTAAAGCCAGAAGTAGGAAGGATAGTAGATAATCCAGCTATGACTATTCTAGGATTAATGATATTACCATTATTGCC
>JAFWOH010000038.1 GCA_017509895.1 Candidatus Saccharimonadota bacterium | reverse complement strand
TGCTAATTCTGGAGCCTCTTCTCTCTCCAATAATACATGGGGTTTCAGAAGACATCTAGCTGGAGGTTATGGTAATTGGTTTGCCGTAGGAGAAAACGAAAGTAATGGCACTATCATTGATTCTACAGACGAAGATGATCCTGTCTATTGTGCTGAAAGTGATTTCAGTTATCCCTTGCCAAATGCTAATTGCTCTTCTTCTGCCTATAATAGTTACCAAATAGGCTTTGGTGCTAAACTCACTAGCTCTCTTCCTGCTGGTACTTATACTAATAATGTCGTCTTCTCTGCCGTAGCTAAATCTGAAGGTACTAAATATACCATGAACTTTAATGCTAATGGCGGGACGAACACGATGGGTTCTAGAACCGTCCTTTCTGGCTCTAATATCGTGATGCCAAAGACCGGCTTTACTAAAGACGGTTATCGTATTAAAGGCTGGGCTATGGTAAATAATGCCACTACTTCTACTACCCCCATCTTCCTAGCAGGACAAACTGTAGCCATTAATGACTTAATCGCTGCTGCCCAAACTGCTGGCCAATCTCCTGCCACAACGAATAGCTTTACGGTTTATGCGGTTTGGGATGTCCCATACACTATTGCCTTTGATAGCAATAGCGGGACAGGCACAATGGCCTCACAGACTATCTTCCAGACCGATAGTAGTTATACCGTCCCAGCAAACGGTTTCACAAAGGAAGGTTATAACTTTACTGGTTGGGCGCTCTCTGCCTCTGGTAGCGTAGTCTATTCCCCGGCTGATACACCGACGGTCTCCTCCCTTATCTCCGCCGCCCAAACCGCAGGACAAACTGTCACTCCGGGAACGGCTGGTACAATTACTCTTTATGCGGTTTGGGAAGAGGCAGTTTATATGCAAGGCTTTAATTGCAATAGCCGACTCCCAAATATCGGCGATAGTACTACAGCCGTAGACCGGCGCGACAATACCACCTACAATATTAAAAAGCTTGCCGACGGCAAATGCTGGATGACCGACAACCTCATCCTCGGCCATGATAAGGCCTACACTTTAACAAATGAATATACCAATATCCAGGATTCCGATAACGGTAGCTACTATTTACCACAAGCTGGTTATAGAGCCTCTCTAGACGGTTCCAATTCTGGTACGGCAACCTTTGAGGGTACAAATGATGTTAATATTCAGCAACGCGCACATGTTCAATACCGTGCACAAGGTAGTTCTGGTGATGTATCTAGTTCCGGCACTCTCGGTCAAAGTACTGGTTATTATAACTTCTACGCCGCCACCCTTGGTTGTTCATATTACCGAGACGGTCTAAGCCAATGTGTCTCCGGCTATATCCAGAAAGACATCTGTCCGAAAGGCTGGCATCTCCCAACTGGCGGCGCTGGTGGACAGTTTGCAGCTCTTGATATTGCCCTTAACCCAGATGATGCTAGTGCTGGTACAAACCGTACTAATGCTACCGCAAGAGATAGATTCCTAAATCAAGCCTCGTTCCTCTACTCCGGGTACTACTACAGTTCTCAGTTGTACTACGTCGGCTCGGGCGGCTACTGGTGGTCTTCTACCGTCTACAGTACCTACCGCAGCTACAGCTTGTACCTGGGCTCGTCTGGCAGCGTCCGCCCGCAGGACGACGGCATCAAGTACGGCGGATTTGCCGTTCGCTGTGTGGCACAGTAATATGTCTTAATTAAGATTCCATAAACTTCCTCCTAATCTTAAAGTGTGATAGAATAAAGACAATGAGTAGAAGACCGAAGAATGGAATCAAAGGGAATATCACCATCGAAGGCGGTGCCAATGTCTGGCCTCATGAATTGCATACAGCTACAGCGCTAGCAAATGCCGGCTACAATGTTCGTTTTATCCCAGCTAATGCATCGCTAGCCTCGGCGGATGCATATATAGACAACACTTTGTTTGAATTCAAATCTCCTGAAGGCTCCTCAATCAAGAGTATAGACAACAATCTCCAGAAAGCTCTTCGTCGGCAATCAAGAAACATCGTGATTGATTCCTTCCGCGTTAAAAATGTTCAAGACCGAAGCATCCTACACTTCCTAGAAGAAAGACTGCGCCGGAAGCAAGGGATAAAGCGGCTTCTGTTCGTAACTCGAGACGGGAAAGTTATTGACATCAACGCTTTAGTACGGTAAAATATAAGTATTGAAGTTCCCGAGGGCTCACCTAGAGCCTCGCCAGGGGCTTCTTTTTTGGTACTATTAGCGGCGAGTAGCGCGCCATGAAAGCGATTTGCTAGTTTTCTAGTATCATTCAAAACAGTTCTTCATTAGCCATAAAATTCGAAAATGAAAGCCGCTGAGGTGGCATTTTCTCGTGCCGCTTTTTTGCTAGAAAAAATTAGGTCTTCATTAGCCGGAAAAATTGTTCAGATGGGTATTTTCTTGATCCCCGCCGCTTTTTTACTAAAAATCATCTTTACCACAGAAGACAAAATTCGAAAATGAAAGCCGCTAATATCATAAACAAAAATTAAGTCGGGCTTTGCCTGACTTAATTTTAATCCTAGTTCTTTTGGCGTTGGGACCTTTTCTTTTAAGAAAAGGGCCCACCTCTGGTTGGTGGTTCCGGCTGGACTTGAACCAGCGACACAAGGCTCTTCAGGCCTCTGCTCTACCAACTGAGCTACAGAACCACGATAAACACAAAGAACAAACATCTAGCAACAACTAGAACCAAACCTATTATAGCACAAGATATGATATAATGGAAGTATGAAAAAGCTAAACACCGCCCCGATTTCGGGTATGCAAGAACTTTTGCCAAAAGACCAAGCGATTTTTGACGAGATAAAATCTCGCATCACGAGGGCCTATCATCTACATGGCTTTAAGACTATCGAGCCTCCGACAATCGAACGCAATGAGATTCTCTTTGCTAAAGCGGGTGGGGATACCGAAAAACAGATTTACCGAGTAATCAAAACTACCGAGGCCGCCGAGGATTCTAGCGAGAGCCTCCGTTTTGATCATACTGTTCCGCTCGCCAGATACATCGTCGAGCACGAGTCATTCTTAAATTTCCCCTTTAAAGTTTCTCAAATCGGTAAAAACTTTCGGGGCGAAAGAGCGCAAAAGGGGCGCTACCGCGAGTTTTATCAATGCGATATTGATGTTATCGGGCGGGGCGAGCTAGAAATCGCCTACGATGCGGAGATAATCGCCACTCTCTATGATGCGCTTAAGAGCTTCTTAAGGCCAAAGTTATTAATCCGGGTCTCCAACCGTAAAATCCTCTCTGGCCTCATCCAGATGCTAGGTTTAAAAGAAAAATCCAGCGCGATTTTTAGCATTGTCGACCATGCCGAAAAGGTCCCTCCGGCAAAAACCAGACAGTTCCTCATGGAGGAAATTGGCGATGACGACGAGGCAGAGTTTTTCATAGAGTTTATGAGCACCGCCGGCAAAATCTCTGATGTCTCTAAGGTATTAGAGGCTATCTTGCATGAAGTCAAAGCCTATGTCCCGGCCGAGGTCCAAGAATCAGAGCACTTTAAGAAGGGGGAAGAGCTATATCATAACGGCCTTACAGAGCTATCTACCGTCCTAACCGCCCTAGAGAATCGTGGCCTTTCCGAAAATGTCATAGCAGATATGTTGATTGTCCGCGGCCTCGATTATTATACCGGTACGGTCTTTGAGACCATCTTGCCAGATTATAAAGAGGTGGGCTCGGTCTGTTCGGGCGGGCGCTATGAAAACCTCTGTGAGCATTATAGTGACCAGAAGTTCCCGGGCGTCGGCGGCTCTATCGGCCTGACGCGCCTATTCTATGTCTTGTCCGCTAACAATCTCCTGCCGGAAGTTTCTAGCCTACTCGACTTCGCTATCATCCCGATGTCCGAAAACGAATATCCCGCCGCCTTTAAATTGGCCGAAAAAATCAATCAGGACGGCAAATCTTGCGATGTAATCTTAACAACGAAAAAGCTTGGCGATAAGATGGGCTATGCCGCTAAAATCGCCGAGCGGGGCATCGTCATTGGCGAGCGAGAGGTAAGTGAAAAGCGCGCCAAGGTCAAAAATTTTCAAGACGGTAGCGAGCAGGAAATCAATTTAGCCACAATTTGGTAAAAAGTCCAAAAAACTATTGTATTTTATTTTCGCTTATGCTAAAATAGGTACAGAAAAGGTCATATTATTTAAAAACAAAAAGGTAAAAAGATGAAATTTAAACGAGATAACTATCTCTGGGTGTTAAGCCTCATGGCAGCAGGTCTCCTGAGTGGCTTCCTAGGTCAATCGATTTTTATTCCAACAGAAAGTACTAATGCGTCCAGCGATACGGGTAATCTAGCGGTCTCTGCGAAAGTTGCCGAGACGATTTCGCTTTCTACCGAGGGTGCAGACGAGCATGGCAATCTTATTATTGATGCCGCCTCCGGGGCCAACCTTAGCACCGGTGATATTACAGTCAAGGTCAGCACCAACGATCCAGAGGGCTATGCTCTCTATATCACTACCGACAAAGCCGATACCACCCTTTCTCAGGATGGCATCACCGAGAAAATTCAGGCCCTAGAAGGCGAGACTGCCGAGGCAGATTTCCCGGTCAACCATTGGGGCTATGCCATCGACGGTAGTTCGACTTATTATCCTGTCCAGCCTAATACTGAAAATCCCGCCGAATATCCTGATGTCTTATCTACCGCCACTCCCGCCAAGACTCACACCGGCATCTCCACTAATGACCCCACTTCTGTCACTATCGGCGCGAAAGTCTCTGGCGATTTTCCCTCCGGTGAATATGGCAACACTGTCGTCTTTACTGCTATCCCGAATGCCCAGATTCATTAAAAATCTTTTGATCCTTTATTTCATCTGGGAGGTAGGACTTGTCAAGATGAAAACCCGCTTCCCACTTTTGACCTTTGCCAAAACCTAAATCTTTCATTAATTTCGTCGGCGCATTCCGGAGGTGTATCGGCACCGGCAGCCCCATCGAATTATGCGCCAGCTCCTGTGCCTTATACCAAGCATCCGTCGTGGCGCGAGATTTTTTCGACTTAGTCAAGGCCACCACCGTATGTGCTAAGATTAAACCGCTCTCCGGCATCCCGATGCGCTCCACCGCCTGAAAACAGGCCACCGCCATATTTAGGCCTCCGTTCGCCGCGAGGCCAATATCCTCAGAGGCAAAAATCGTCATCCTCCGCGCGATAAACTTTGGGTCCTCCCCCGCCTCCACCATCCGCGCCAAGTAATATAGCGCCGCATCCACATCCCCACCCCGCATCGATTTAATAAACGCTGAGATATTATCATAGTGTCCGTCCCCGGCCTTGTCATATCCCGGCACCTTCCTCCCCGCCGCCTCCTTGACGATATCTAAAGTGATTTTGTTAGAGCCGGCCAGAGACAGAGAGAGCTCTAGGTCCCCCAGCGCACTCCGCGCATCGCCGCCGGAGAGCTCCGCCAGATAATCTTTTGCCTCCTTGGTAATCCGCCGAGTGGCCTTTTCCGCCTTCAGCGCCCGGTCTAAAACTTCTATAATATCCGCCTTAGACAGATGTTTTACAATCACCACTCGGGAGCGAGACAAAAGTGGCGAAATCACCTCAAAAGAGGGGTTTTCCGTCGTCGCACCAATCAGAATAATCAGACCCGATTCCACATGGGGCAAAAATGCATCCTGCTGGGCCTTGTTAAACCGGTGAATCTCGTCTACAAAGAGCACCGTTCTGATTTGCAAATTCCAATTTTGGCGTGCCCGGAGAACCACCGCCTCAATATCTTTCTTCCCAGAGGTCACTGCCGAGATTTCCACAAAATCCGCCTGATATTCCTTTGCAAGGATTCTTGCCAGCGTCGTCTTGCCTGTCCCCGGCGGACCCCAAAAAATCAGGTTCACCGGCTCTCCACGCTTTACAATCTCCGTCAAAATCTTGCCCTCGCCGATAATCTCGTCTTGCCCGATCACCTCATCTAGGCTCGTCGGGCGCATCCTTTCCGCCAACGGTATTCTATTCATATTTAAATTATAGCAAAATTAGATGCTCCTGTCTATAAAATAAACTTTATGATTGTCAAGATGGCTCTGTTCGGTTTACCTCTGTTAGGGGCTGTGTAAAACTATCATAAAATTCATCAAAAATCAATGTTGACAAGTAAATCCCGCTCGTGGTAAAATAATATTAATATCGAAAGTAGTTGAGAGACCTTCGATAAAGAATACAGCCCAAGACCTTGGCTGTATTTTATTTTGAAATATGTTATAATAGTTGCAGTAACAGATTGCGGAGCAATAGTATTTTAAAAGGAAAGGGGGATTTTATGACGAAGTCCAAGAAAGAAGAGTTCAAAGAGACGTTAAAACAAGAGCAAAGCCTGTGCAAGCCTTATCAAAGCATAAAGGCAAAGACGCATAATGTGCATGTCTTGAGCTGGCATCCGCTGATTGCACATAAGATTACCGAAATGCGCAAAAAGGAGACAGACAGCTCGACTTTTAGGAAGCTCACCGAGGAGGTGACTACCCTGATTTGCTGCGAGGCCATGCAGCATCTCGAAACCGAGGAGTATATTATCGAAACCCCGATTTGTCGGACTGTCGGTAAACGCATCGCCGGCAAAAAGTTAGTTGCCGTCCCGATTATGCGTGCTGGCATGGGCATGGAAGATGCTGTCAAGATGGTCGTTCCGAAGTCTCGTACCGGACATATCGGGCTTTATCGCGACGAGGAAACGCTCGAGCCACATGAATATTTCTGCAAACTGCCAAAGGGCGCAGAGGAGAGGCAGATATTTGTTCTCGATCCAATGCTTGCTACCGGTGGCTCGGCTGATGCCGCTATCACGCTGTTGAAAAAGCGGGGCTGCACTAAGATTAGCTTCATGTGCATTATTGCAGCTCCTCAGGGAATCGACCGTCTTCAGATTAACCATCCTGATGTAGAACTCTGGATCGGCTGTCAGGACAAAGGCCTTAATGAAAACGGCTACATCGTCCCCGGCCTCGGCGACGCCGGCGATCGGATTTTTGGCACAAAATAATTTAAAAGCCGCGGATTTCGCGGCTTTTTCCTTCTAGATATGATATAATAATGTTAGGTGCCCAAGTGGCGGAATTGGTATACGCGGTGGACTTAAAATCCGCTTCCTTTACCGGATTATGGGTTCGAGTCCCATCTTGGGCACCAAATTCTCGATGAAAGCCGCCATCTTGGCGTTTTTTCGTGCTCGCTCTATCAGTAATAGCACTTCGCACGAAGAAAACGCCAATCTAGCAACTTTCATCAAGAATTATGATATAATTACCTTATGGTGCTATGGCGGAGTGGTTACGCAGCGGTCTGCAAAACCGCGTACGCCGGTTCAATTCCGGCTGGCACCTCCATTAGATTATGCATTCAGAACACGAGACAAGAGATAAAATCATTGATGCAATTATCAAGGCTCTGAAAACTATCGGCAGCAGCAATCTATTATTTGGAGTCTTTCTTATTGCTGAGGGTCTTTCACTAATTTTCTGCCCCGTCCTTTTTCCGGTTTTTATCGCCCTTAGCATCTTGATCGCCTATGCCTTTGCCCTCGAATGGCTCTTTAATGTCCTTCGCGGCAGGAGAACCGTCTGGAATATCATCCAGCGGATTTTTATTATTATCATCATTATCGCCCTGCTGATTTATTGTGGCTTTCTGATTTTCGATGCAGACTTCCGCATCGGCGTAGATCGCGTCCTCGTCTCTGCAACTACTATCGCCGATGGCCTCAAAAACCTTCGACAGTCTTTCAAAATCGAAAAGCGTCGCAACTACCGCCTCTTCTTTAGCGTCTCTAGTGCCCTTGCCGTCCTCTACGGCGTCATCTATGCCATCGTCGGCGGCGCCGAGGCAAACTTCTTCACCACCACTATCCACGGTGTCATCTTTATCCTTTGCGGCCTAACTAACCTCTGGTTTTACGTCCATCGCAATCGCTACCCAGAGGAAGAATCTCAGATACAAGTGTAGCCGCCGTCTACCGGCAAGATAACACCCGTAACGTAAGAGGCCTCTTCCGAAGCGAGAAACACTAGCGCCGCATCTAGCTCGCCTTCTTTTCCATACCGCTGCATCGGCACCGCTCGCTTTGCGAATTCCTGAAACCTTTCCGTATCAAGTACCGCCGTCGTCAGCTCTGTATAGAAATACCCCGGACAAATCGCGTTACAGGTAATCCCGTCCGTCGCAAGTTCTGCCGCCACCGCTCTTGTAAAGTTTACAACGGCACCCTTTGAAGTATGGTAAGCAATCGTCGGAATTTCGGTATTCCCGACTAGCCCGTACATCGAGGCAATATTAATAATTCGCCCATAGTGATTTTTCTTCATAATCTTTGCAAACGCCCGAGTCATCTTAAAAACGGAAGTTTCATCCGTCGCAATGGTAAAGTCCCATTCTTCGTCCGCCATCTCTAGGACACCCTTGTCCTTAGAAGAGCCAGCACAGTTTAATAAAATATCTACCCGCCCGAACTCTTCCTCTACCGTCGCCGCTGCCTCGTCAATGTCAGTAGTCAAAGTTACATCACATTTAATCGGCAGAACTTTCTCCGCGCCGAGTTTTAAGAGCTCTGGCTTAAACTCCTCTAGCCTTTCATACCGTCTGGCCAGAATCACTAGATTTGCCCCCTGCCGCGCTAGGGCCCTCGCCATCTGCTTGCCGAGTCCACTCGACGCCCCCGTTACTACCGCTACTTTTCCTTTTAAGTCAAACATAAAAACTCCTTTTCTTTAGAATAATTATATTCTAAACTAAGCAAGTTTTCAAGTGCCAATTTTCACAAAAGTCACTTCTGCAGCCTTCGCAAAGTTTAAATATTGCGTGGCCTTTGGTGCACAATTCTGGGTCGCCACCATCCCGCTATTAATAATCTTGGTCATTTTACCAATCTTTTTCACCCCGCGCACATTGGCCGGCAAGGGCCGGTTCGTCGCCGAAATTAGCCCGCCATGCCCACCAACCTTATCAACCATCGTGTCAATCCCAAGTGGCAAGCACCCTCCATGCGTATGCCCAAAAGAGGCTATGTCAAAATTTTTACTAAGTATCCGCTCCGCCCCCTTTGTCATATCTGGAGCATGCGCAATAAACCACCTCGCCTTATCTTCATCAGCCATTATTTTTCCATCATGAATAAGTTGTTCCAAATGTTTTTCAAAAACCTCTGGATTATTTCTATGCTTATTTTTAGCTGTCAAACAATAATCTGGCCCCTGTTTCATACCAAAAATTCGGATGTGCTCAGTCTCAAACCATTCGTCATTAAGCAATCGGACCCCCGTCTCATCACAGACTTTTTGCCATCCAGAGAGCGCCGCCTCGCTCACCTTGCCATATTGCTGAGGCTCGATATAGTCATGCGACCCGAGCACCATCACCGTCGGTGCAAAGCTCATGCAGAGCCGAAACCACTTATAAAGTTTTTTAACGCTCTCCGCCCGCTGAAATTCCGCCGGGCTATCCATCAAATCTCCCTGTAAAACAATCAGCTCCGGCCGAATTTTTGAAAACGCCTTTTTAAGCATCTCTAACTGCCTGTCCGATACAATCGGCGAAATATGCCAATCTCCCGAGACCGCCACAGTCGCAAGCACCGGCTCATCAAAAACCCGGACCTCAGGCATTTTTAAGATAGCAGGCTCTTTCAACTTCATTATATAATTATACCATACTTAAGCGGAATGTCAAAACTTCCAAAAACCGCTCGTGTAGTGTATAATAGAAGTATTAAAAAGGAGAATTAAAATGCCAGTATGGTTAATTATATTACTAATCGTTCTCGGTCTAGTCATTATCATTGTTGGCTATATTTGGAGCACATATAACAGTCTCGTCACGACAAACGAGCGGGTCGATGAGGCTTGGTCCGACATCACGGTCCAGCTCAAATATCGCTCTGATTTGATTCCGAATCTCGTCGAGACAGTCAAGGGTTATGCCAAGCATGAAACCGAGGCCATAAAAGAGGTTTCCGAGGCCCGCGCCAAGATGATGGGTGCCCGCAGCGTTAAGAGTACGGCCGAGGCCGACCAGAGCCTCACCGGTGCACTCTCTCGCCTCATGGCGGTTTCCGAGGCTTATCCAGATCTAAAGGCCAATGAAAACTTTAAACAGCTCATGAGCCAGCTCGCTGATACCGAGGATAAGATTCAGGCTGCTCGCCGCTTCTATAATGCCGGCGCTAAGGAGATGAACGCTAAGATAAAGCGCTTCCCAGCCAATGTCCTCTTCCATAGCTTTAAGACTCGCGAATATTACGAAGTCGCCGAAAGCGAAAAAGAGAAGATTGAAAAAGCCCCCGAAGTGAAGTTTTAATTTCATTGTGGCCCTCCGAGCGGGGGCCACATCCTAAGAAAGGACATTATGTACAAACAAATCGCTGCCAATAAGAGAAAAACCGTTTTTCTATTTATCGGTTTTGTAGTTTTTATCGGCCTCCTCGGCGCGATTTTTGCTTGGGCAATGGATAGCTGGACTATTGCTATTTGGGTCCTCGTCATTGCTCTTATCTATGCCCTTATTCAATATTTCGCCTCGTCCTCGCTCGCTGTCGCGATGACCGGCGCCCATGAAATCGAAAAAAAAGACAATCCTAAACTTTATAACACAGTCGAGAATCTGACTCTCACCGCTGGACTCCCGATGCCAAAGGTTTATATTATTGACGATAAGGCCCCGAATGCTTTTGCTACCGGTCGCGATCCAAATCACGCCATCGTCGCCGCCACTACCGGCCTGCTTGATATTATGGACGAAAAGGAATTAACCGCCGTCATGGCACACGAGATTTCCCATGTCAAAAATTATGACATTCGGGTTTCCTGCATCACCTTTGGCCTTGTTTGCCTTGTTGGCCTTCTCTCGGATCTCGGCCTTCGGATGTTCTATCTCGGCGATAGCGATGAAGACCGCAGCCCGATTGGTTTTGTCGTGGTCTTAATCACCGCAATCCTCGCCCCCCTTGCCGCAGCCATTGCCCAGATGGCGGTTTCTCGTGAGCGTGAATACCTCGCCGATGCTTCCGCCGTCAACATTACTAGATATCCCGAGGGGATGATTGCCGCCCTTAAAAAGCTCGAGGTCCATTCTCGTCCGATGCATCGCCAAAACGCCGCGACCGAGGCGCTATATATTAACGAGCCAATGAAAAAGGGTTTCTTCTCTAATCTCTTCAGTACTCACCCGCCGATTGAAAAACGCATCGAAAGACTTGAAAATGGCAAAAACAACTTCTAAAAAACCAAAATCAGAAAAACTCGCTAGCTTCAAGGCCGATTTGGCACAGCGAAAGAAGACTAGAAAAAATCCTCATCGCTCCTTCCATCGCTCCTATCATGAGGATTATGCTAGGGAGTTTGCCGCCCCCGGCCTTCTTCATCATGCCATGACCACTTTCCGTTTTGTCTTTAAAAATTGGCGACTTTTTTTACCGCTTGTACTCTTAATTGTCATTTTAAACATCGTGCTCGTCGGCCTGATGAGCGAGGCCACCTATACTCAGTTTCAGGACACTCTCGATGAATCTTTAGCAGGTCTAAAAGAGGGCCAAGTCAATCAAGTAGCTCGCGCTGGCCTACTGCTTATCTCTACCGTCACTACCGGCGGCCTCACTCAGGGTGCCTCGGAGGTCCAGCAGGTCTTTGGGCTACTCTTATTTATTATCCTCTGGCTCGTGACGATTTATATCTTGCGCCATCGCCTCGCCGGACACAATCTAAAGCTTCGTGATGCACTCTATAATGCTCTCACCCCCCTTCTCTCGACTCTAGTTATCGCCCTAATCATTTTAGTTGAGCTCATCCCCATCGCCATCGTCGTCATCACCTATTCCGCCGCCGTCCAGACCGATTTTCTCGCCACTCCGTTTTATGCTCTGGTCTTCTTCATTTTTGCGGCGCTGCTCATTCTTCTCTCGGTCTATCTCGTTTCAAGCTCTCTCCTCGCGCTCATTGCCGTCTCCGCCCCCGGGCTTTATCCTCTCGTCGCCATTCGCACCGCCAATGATTTAGCCTCTGGTCGTCGCATCCGCTGGATTATCCGCGTACTCTTTTTATTCTTCATCTTTGCCGTAGTCTGGGTTGTTATTATGCTCCCGCTCATTCTCCTCGACCTCTGGCTAAAAGACCTCTGGTCATGGACGGAGGGGGTTCCGTTTATCCCGCTGATGCTCCAAATCATGACCGTCTTCTCTAGCGTTTATATGACGGCTTATCTCTATCTTTTCTACCGCCACATGTTAAACTTTGATGATGAAACCATCGAAAATCCCAAAGACCCCGAGGAAATAGAACTGACTAGCGAAGAAAAGCAATCACCCGCTCTAAAACCAATTAGAAAATCAAGGAGGAAAAATGACCAAAACTGAGGCCGAAGAGAGAATTAAAAAGCTCCGCGAAATCATCAATGATTATCGCTATTATTATCATGTTTTAGACGAGTCGATTATGTCCGAGGCGGCGGCAGACTCTTTAAAGCATGAGCTTTCAAAATTAGAAGAAGCATACCCCGAGCTAATCACTCCCGATTCCCCGACTCAGCGTGTCGCCGGAAGACCGCTCGATAAGTTTGCCAAGGTCCGTCACGCGGAGCGGATGATTTCTCTGGCTGATGTTTTTTCGCACGAGGAAATTAAAGATTGGGTCGAGCGGAATCAAAAGCTCGTCCCGGGTGCTAAATTTGAATATTTTACCGATATTAAGATGGATGGCCTCGCCTGCGCGCTCCATTATGAAGATGGCCTCCTCGTCCGCGCCGTCACTCGTGGTGACGGTCTCGTCGGCGAAGATGTCACGATGAATGTCCGTACCATTGAAAATGTACCACTAAGTATTTTAAATAAGAATAAAGTAGAGGTTCGCGGCGAAATAGTTATTTTTAAGAAAGATTTTGAAAAGTTAAACGAAAAGCAAAAGAAAATGGGCGAAAAGCCTTTTGCCAATCCTAGAAACCTTGCCGCCGGTAGCATCCGCCAGCTCGATCCTAAAATTGCCGCCTCCCGCCCGCTAAAATTCATGGCCTATGACCTCGTCACGCCCAATCTCCCGACCCACAAAGAGGCTTATGAGATGTTGAGAAACCTCGGTTTTCAAACCTCAAATGAGGACCGGGTTTATAAAACTATCAATGAAGTATTCGATGAAATCGAGCGTCTAAGAGATTATCGCCAGACTCTCCGCTTTAACACCGATGGCATGGTAATAAAAATTAACGACCGCAAGATTTATCAAAACCTTGGCATTGTCGGCAAGACTCCGCGTGGCGCCGTCGCCTTTAAGTTTCCGGCTGAAGAGTCTACTACCGTCGTGAAAGACATCGTGATTAGCATAGGCCGCACCGGCGCCGCCACCCCAGTCGCGATTTTAGAGCCGGTCGAGGTTGCCGGCAGTACCGTCCGTCACGCCTCGCTCCACAATGCCGATGAAATCGCCCGCCTCGATGTCCGCGTCGGCGACACCGTAATTATCTATAAAGCCGGTGATATTATTCCTCAGGTAAAAGAGGTTTTAAAGGAGCTTCGCCCAAAGGATACTCAGCCGTTTGACTATGAAAAGGCCTTAAAAGCACAATATCCGGAGCTAGAATTTATCCGCCCGGCCGGCGAAGTCGTTTATCGCGTCAAAGGGGAAGATTCCGATTTGATTTTAAAACGCTCCCTTGAATATTATGCGAGCAA
Source organism: Candidatus Saccharimonadota bacterium (assembly GCA_017509895.1). Classification (GTDB taxonomy): domain Bacteria; phylum Patescibacteriota; class Saccharimonadia; order Saccharimonadales; family Saccharimonadaceae; genus Nanosyncoccus. Next base: position 3,442 of record JAFWOH010000038.1, on the reverse strand, counting down.
ACCTGCTTTAAATATTGACGGTCTCGGCGAAAAAAATGTCATCGCCCTTGTCGATAGCAAGCTCGTCTCTAGTATCCCAGATCTTTATCGCCTCACCACTAAAAGGTTAGTCAGCCTTGAGCGCTTTGCTAAAGTCTCCGCGAATAATCTCATAGAAGCAATCGCGGCTTCCAAAACCGCGTCTCTTGCGAAATTTATTACCGCCCTTGGTATCCGCCATGTCGGCACCCAGACGGCTATCGCTCTCGCGAATCATTTCAAATCTCTCGAAAACCTAAGTCACGCCTCCGAGGAAGAATTGCTTGCCATCCCCGATATTGGGAAGATTGTTGCCGAGTCTATTCTCGCCTATTTTGCCGATGAAGACAATTTAAGAATGTTAGAGGAATTAAAATTTCTCGGTGTCAGACCGAGTTTTGAAGATACAAAAAATCTCCCCCTCGCCGGGAAAAGTTATATTATCTCTGGCACCATCGAGGGTTATGGCCGCGAAGAGGCGGAGGATGCCCTAAGGAATCTTGGCGCCACCGTCACCAGCTCCGTCACTAAAACTACCACCGCCCTTATCGTCGGTGAAAAGCCCGGAAAGTCCAAGCTCGAAAAAGCCGAAAAGCTCGGTATCCCCATCCTTTCCGAGCCCGACTTTTTCAAACTTCTAAACCCGCTTGAATCCTCTAATTAAATCTAGGTCAAACTCCAGCTTTGAGCCTTCATAGATTCTCATTAGCTCGTTATACTTACAAATCCTGTCCGTCCTAGAGAGGGAACCGGTCTTTATCTGCCCGGTACCCAGCCCGACGGCGAGGTGTGCAATCGAGGCATCTTCTGTTTCGCCAGAGCGGTGTGACATAATAGTTCTAAATCCATGCTTCTTCGCAAGCAAGACCGCATCAATCGTCTCGGAAAGCGTGCCGATTTGGTTTGGCTTAATTAAAATCGCATTCCCGGCCCGCTCCGAGATACCTTTTTCGAGCAATTTCACATTCGTCACAAATAAATCATCACCCACCAATTGACAGCGGTCTCCCAGCCTAGCGGTCATCTCTTTCCAGCCCGCCCAATCGCTTTCGGACAAGCCATCCTCAATTGAGACCACCGGATAATTATCTAGAATCCATGTATACCAATTTATTAAATCTTCTGAAGATTTCCAATCACCATTGGTCTTTAAAACATAATGGTCGGTGTCATAAAACTCTGAGGCCGCAATATCCATCGCAATACAGACATCCTGCCCTAGAGAATGGCCGGTCCTCAGGATTGCCTCGCGGATACAATCTAATGGCTCATTGTCACCCTCGCGGACTAGTGGTGCATAGCCACCCTCGTCCCCCACCGTCGTCTGGTATCCTCTCTCGCGCAGGACATCCTTTAAGGCATGGAAAATCTCTGAGCCCGTCCGGACAGCCTCGTTAATATTCTCCGCCCCACGCGGGATAATCATGTATTCCTGAAAATCTGTACTCCAATCTGCGTGTGCCCCGCCGTTCATCACATTCATCATCGGCATCGGCATCGACATCTCATCACGCGTCCCAGCGAGCTCTGCCACATATTCATAAAAATGCATCTGCATAGCCTTTGCATTCGCCTTTGCGTTCGCGAGTGAAACCGCTAGAATCGCATTCGCCCCGAGCGAGGATTTATTTTCCGTCCCGTCTAGCTCCAGCATTATCTCATCCACCGCTCTTGGCTCCGCCGTATTCCCAACTAGGACATCCCGAATTTTATGATTGACATTCCAAACGGCCTTTAATACACTTTTACCATTATAATATCCCGCATCACCATCGCGGAGCTCTAGCGCCTCTCCCGCCCCGGTCGAGGCCCCAGATGGTACAATCGCCCGCCCGATATGGCCGGTCGAGAGGCGCACATCTGCCTCCACCGTCGGGTTTCCCCGGCTGTCTAAAACTTGTCTTGCTTTTATATCCGAAATTAACACTTTTTCCATACTAAAATTATACCATAAGAGTCTTAAAAATAACCATAAACTTTAAAAATCTAACAGCCAAAGCTCGGCGATACTCTGTTCTTTTATGGTATAATATGAAATATGACCATAGAGGAAAAATTGAAGACCTTGCCGAGCGCCCCGGGTGTTTATTTTCATAAAAACAAGCAGGGCGAAATTATTTATGTCGGTAAGGCCGCAGTTTTAAAAAATCGTGTCCGCCAATATTTCCATAAGGACCTAAAGGACCCTAAAACCGAGGCCTTAAAGGCGGAGATTTATGATACCGATTGGCTCGTGGTCGATACAGAGATGGATGCGCTCTTCCTTGAGTCCGAGATGATAAAGCGCTACAAGCCAAAATGGAATATCCTGCTCCGGGACGATAAGACCGTTTCTTATGTCCGGATTGATATGAAATCAGAAATTCCTTATGTCTCTATGACCCGCCAGCCACTTGATGACAAGGCTACTTATATTGGTCCTTTTTATGCTAAACTCCCGGTTAAAAATGCCCTCCGTATCCTTCGTAAGGTCTTTCCGTTTTATATTAAGCCCTATGACAATAAAAAGACTCTCGACACCGATCTCGGCCTCACCCCCGGTATTGAGATTGGTAAGTCCACTCCGGCGGAGTATAAAAGGAATCTTAGAAAACTCATTCGCTATCTAGAGGGCGATCGCGACAAACTGATTAAAGACCTCGAAAAAGAGATGAAGGCCGCCGCTAAAAATGAAGATTTTGAAAAAGCCGCCGAGCTTAGAAATCAATATTTCGGTCTCTTAGAGCTAAGGAAGAAAATCGTCTTTTCCGACAAAGAGTTTCTCGATATTTCTTCAGACCAAGCCCTACTCTCGTTGCAAAAGCTTTTAAATCTAAAATCTCCTCCCCGCCGTATCGAGGGCTATGATATTTCCCATGAACAGGGAACTAATGTCGTCGCCAGCATGGTAGTTTTTATCAATGGTGTCTCAGACCGCTCGGAATATCGCAAGTTTAAGCTCCGCGCCCAGAAAAATGATGATACCGGTTCCATGAAAGAGGTCATCACTCGTCGCCTAAAACATATTGAATGGGACTATCCCGACCTCATCATTTTAGATGGTGGCATCCCCCAGCTTTCGAGTGTCAAGGATGAGCTAAAAAATATTCCCGTCATCGGTCGTGATAAATCTGGCGACCATTCTAAAAATGCCGCAGTCAGTATCATCATCCCCGAAAAAGATACCTATCGGAAAGTCCTTTTAAAGCCAGATAGCCATGTTGCTAAGCTCATTGCGCGCATCGACGAGGAGTCCCATCGCTTCGCAATTACCTATCACCGCCTACTTCGTTCAAAACAAATGTGCTCAAACTCAAATAGATCGTGAACACTCCATCCTGTTGTAAAATAGTTATATATAACAACTAATAACTACACAAAGGAGGAGATATGCGCGATAAAATCGGCACGTCCACGATCTATACTACTATAATACCAAATTTCA
>JAFWOH010000037.1 GCA_017509895.1 Candidatus Saccharimonadota bacterium | reverse complement strand
TCTACCTCGAGGAGCATTTTATCGACTGCCTCGGCGGGGCCGGAAAGCGTGTCAACAACGCCTTTTTGCATACCACTATTTTTACCTTCATTGTAGCCGACGACACTAAGCGCACCGTCTGGGGCGATGGTCGCGACTACGGCGCGGATATTTTCCGAGCCAACATCTATACCTGCTACATATCTAGTGTTTTCGTCCATAATAGTTTTATTATAGCATAAGTTTGATAAAGTTTTGGGATTTTTTGAAATTTTATTTATACTTTAGAAAAACTATGGTATAATGGGGAAAAGAAAAGTGAGGAGTTAAAATGCCCGAAATTAAGCCAACAGAAGTAGAAAGTGAAGCAAGCATCAAAGTAATAGGGGTCGGCGGAGCCGGTGGCTCGGCGGTGGACCGCATGAGAGAGGTCGGCCTCTCTGGGGTGGAGTTTATTGCAATAAATACTGATGCTCAGGCTTTATATCATTCTACTGCGGATACTAAAGTGCATATTGGAAAGGGGCTGGGAGCTGGTGGAGACCCAGAAAAAGGTCGTGAGGCGGCCGAAGAGAGCAGAGAACAGATTGGTAAGGCGCTAGATGGAGCCGATATGGTGTTTATTACACTTGGTGCTGGTGGTGGTACTGGTTCTGGGGCTGGGCCGATTGTAGCGCAAGAGGCAAAAGCTAAAGACATTTTGACTGTAGGTGTGGCGACAAAGCCGTTTACCTTTGAAGGTGCAAAGCGCAAGGAAAATGCGGATGAGGCAATTGAAAAACTGTCTCATAATGTCGATGCTTTGATTACTATCCCGAATGATAGGCTACTCCAGACGATCGATCCGCGAACACCACTACTTGAGACATTTAAGATTGCGGATGATGTGCTTCGTCAAGGCGTACAGGGTATTTCAGAATTGATTACTGAACATAGTTTAATCAACCTAGACTTTGCGGATGTAAAGGCAATCATGAAGAATGCTGGCTCTGCGCTGATGGGGATTGGCCGGGCAAGTGGGGAAAATCGGGCGGTGCTTGCGGCGCAGCAGGCGATTGAGAGTCCGCTTATTGAGGTAAAGATTGAAGGCGCGAGAGGAGTTTTGTTCTCGGTTTCTGGTGGGTACGATATGAGCATGTCGGAAATTCAGGAGGCAGCAGAGGTGATTACTGGGGCGGTTTCGCCAGATGCCAATATTATCTTTGGTGCATCGATCCGTCCGGAACTCGAAGATGAGATTATGATTACGGTCGTGGCGACAGGGTTTGATTCAGATTATTATAGAGCGCTAGACGAGAAGAAGGCTGAAGAAGAGAAGAAAGCCGAGGAAGAGGCAAAAGCAGCCGCGAAAGAGGCAGAAGAAGATTTGCCCGAGGCGGCGATTGTGAGCGAGGTGGTCGAAAAAGAAGAAGTGATTGACGATACACCAACAGATATTGAGAATGAAAAACCACAGGTGTCTTCGACGGAGTTTGCCAAAGAAGCTCCGCGGACAAGTATCTGGGATGCAATAAGGGGCGGGAATAAGACAAGCGAAGATTCGGAAGAGGATTTGGATGTACCGCCTTCTCTTCGTAATCGAATGAAACATTAAGGTGATAGGTGCGGAACTTGGCGATAAAGAGGTAAAAAGGAGGGTCGGTGCCAAAGAATCTAAGAATAGGAGATAGCAAAGTTCTAGAAAGCCGGGAGACGCCAGATGGAACGATGATTCGGAGACGAAGGATTACTTCGGATGGGAAATATCGGTTTACAACTTATGAACGAATTGAGCGGCAAGAGCTAACGGTCCGGAAACGGAGTGGAAATAAGGAGGTTTTTGATAGGGATAAATTATTGACTTCCGTAAGGCGAAGCGTGGGGAAATTCTTTAACTCGGAGATGGAAGTTGAGCAGGTGGTGAATCTGGTAACCGATAAATTGTATGATTTAGGGACAGACGAGGTGACTTCGAAACAGGTAGGTGAGGCAATTTTGGAGGTGTTAGCGGAGGTGAATGAGGTGGCGTATGTGCGGTTTGCAAGTGTATTTAGGGAATTTCGGAGTCTAGATGAATTCGAGAAGATTATTCGAGAACAGCGAGAGCAAAAGGCGCAGAAAGTAGTGTCTAGTGATAAATAATTTAAAAAAGGAGTAAAATGAGAGTAGTAGTTTTAACCAAAGAAGGATATGATTATTCAAGTGCGGTGGATACATTTATTACTGAACTTGAAGCTGGGGGAGCTGGAATGGGGACAGGAGTGGAGAGGTTAGACCCAGATACATACGAGGGTGAGAGCCTTGCGCGGTCGCTTGATATTTTGGAATTTCCGGCGGTGGTGGCGCTCGACGATAATGGGGGGATGGTGCAGCAGTGGTTGGGGATGCCGTTGCCGCCGATCTCAGAAGTGTCATACTACCTAAATTCATGATACATTCGTCCTATTTTCGGCTTCTGCTTCTTCAGAAGATGCGCTCCTCACTCACGGTATGTCAAATACCGCTCGTTCCGGTGCTCCTTCTTCATCGCATAAGCTCGAAAATAGAACGAATGTTGAAAATATGTTATAATGTATTTCATGGAATATGCTGAAAGAAGGCGAGCCTTAGAGTATGAGAAGGCGCTCGTAGAGTTTTGGAAGAAAAATAAGGTTTTTGAGAAGTCGATTGAGCAGAGGCCGATTGAGAATTCTTATGTGTTTTATGATGGGCCGCCATTTATTACGGGGATGCCGCATCATGGGACGTTGTTGTCCTCGATTGTAAAAGATGCGGTGCCACGGTTTTGGACGATGAGGGGATATCGCGTTGAGCGGAGATGGGGGTGGGACTGTCATGGTTTGCCGGCGGAGAATTTTGTAGAGAAGCAACTTGGTATTACAGACCGGCGAGAGATTGGTACGAAATGGTCGCTCGAGGATTATATTATTAAGGCGCGAGAGAGCATGGTGGCAAATTCGGAGACTTGGCGAGCGACGATTGACCGGATTGGGAGATGGGTAGATTTTGACGATGCTTATCGGACGATGAATAAAGATTTTATGGAGAGTGTTTGGTGGGCGTTTAAGACTCTTTATGAGGCTGGGAAAATCTATGAGGGGAGGAAGGTTTTGATGTATGATACGAAATTTGCGACTCCAGTATCCAAGGCGGAAGTTACGATGGATAATGACGCGTATCAGATTGTGACGGACCCATCGGCCTTCGTAAAGTTTTCCTTGTCGCCGGCTTCTGCTTCGTTAGCGGATGCGCTCCTCGCTCGACGTACCTTAAGTACGTCTCGCTCCGGTGCTCCCGCTGCCTCGCATAAGCTCGACGACAAGAAAAACTACGATCAACAGGCAAAATTGAGCAAACTCGAAAATAGAACAAAGGCGGATCGGTTGTATCTAATGGCTTGGACTACTACTCCTTGGACATTGCCGGCGAATCGGATGCTGGCCGTAAGTCCGAAGATGAAATATGGGATTTATGAGGTAAATGGGAGTTTTTATATTTTGGCGGAAAAGTTGGCAGAGAAGGCACTTGGCGAAGATTATAGTAAGCCGGTGGCAACTGTTTTAGGAAAGGAACTTGCTGGGCTAACTTATAAAGATTTGATGGGGGAAGGCGAGCATAAAGTTTATGCGGCTGATTTTGTTGGCGAGGAAGAAGGGACGGGAATTGTCCATATTGCGCCAGCATATGGTGAGGATGACTATAATCTTTATCTCGAGCATGAAAAGGAAGCAGAGTTTGCGGATGTTTTAGATGAGAATGGGTATTATTTGCCAGAGGTGGCGGAGAAGTTGCATGAGCTCGGGGTGCGAGATACGGATGAAAATGGGATTGAAATCTGGGCGGGGAATAAGTTTATCGCAAAGGTGCTCGAGGAAAAGGGAATTGTTTATAGAATTGAATATATCAAGCACGAGTATCCGTTTAACCCGCGATCTAAACAGAGAATCATGTATCGAGCGTTTCCGAGCTGGTTCTTTGATGTGGCGGGATCAAAGGAATTGATGCTCGAGCAGAACGAGAATATAAATTGGTTTCCGGGATATTTGAAACATGGGCGGTTTGCGAAGAATATTGAGGCGGCGCCAGATTGGAATCTTTCGCGCGATAGATTCTGGGCGACGGCGATGCCGGTTTGGAAGGGCGACAAAGGGACGGTCAAGGTCGTCGGGAGTTATGACGAGCTTTATGAGCTTTCTGGAGTGCGATTAGAAGATTATCACAGGCCTTGGGTGGACGAGATAGAGTTTGATATTGACGGTGAGCATTTTAAGAGAATCGAAAAGGTGCTTGACTGTTGGTTTGAGTCTGGCTCGATGCCGTTTGCTCAGCTTCATTATCCGTTTGAGAATAAGGAAAAGTTTGAGAAAAATTATCCAGCGGATTTTATCGTGGAATATGTCGGGCAAGTTAGAGCTTGGTTTTATTATGTACATGTCGTTAATACGGCGCTAGCGGATGTCCTAGGCTGGTCATCTGCTTCGTCTAAACTTAATCCATACAAGAATGTTATCGTAACAGGGACTCTGGCTGGGAACGATGGGCGGAAGATGAGCAAGTCGCTGGGGAATTATACCGATCCGAATGAATTGATGGATAAATATTCGGCGGATTCTTTGAGATTTTTGTTATTATCTTCGCCGGTGCTTGCGGGAGAAGATTTTGCGCTCCTAGATAAGGATGTAAGTGATGTCGCTAGAAAATTGTCGGGAATATGGAATGTATATGATTTTTTCAGGACTTATGCCAATATTGATAAATGGTCCGCATTTTCATCGGCTTCTGCTTCTTCAGCAGATGCGTTGCTCCTTCGCCGTATGTCAAATACGGCTCAGTCCGCTACTCCTGCTTCATCGCATAAGCTCGATGAAAAAGCAGACTATACCGACTGGTCTAATATCTTGGATATTTGGATTATTTCGAGAGTACATCAGCTTAGAAATGAGATTACGGAGGGGATGGAAGAATATAACATTCCGAAGGCGCTTGACGAGGTTTTGCCGTTTATTGATGATCTTTCAAATTGGTTTGTCAGGCGGTCGAGGCGACGCTTTTGGAAGTCGGAAGATGATGCGGACAAGGAAGAAGCATATGCGACACTTTATTATGTATTATTATATTTGTCTAAAATTTTAGCGCCGTTTGTGCCGTTTCTCGCCGAAGAGCTATACCAACATCTTGTTTATAATCAGTCATCTGCTTCTTCAGAAGGTGCGCTCCTCGCTCAACGTACCTTAAGTACGTCTCGCTCTGGTGCTCCTTCTTCATCGCATCTGACCGATTCTAAGCAAGATGTACAATCTATCCACTTGCTGGACTGGCCAGAGGCGGGGGAGATAAACGAGGAAGTGGTCTCAGAGATGGCGCGGACGAGAGAGATTATTTCGGAAGGTTTGGCACTTCGGATGAATAAGACAGCGGATGAGCCGCAGGTAAAAGTGAGGCAGCCGCTTTCAAAGTTCGTTTATGCGGGGGAGGAATTGCCGGCAGAATATGAAAAGATGATTTTAGATGAGCTAAATGTAAAGGAAGTTAAAAACGGTAAGGAGACTTCTCTTGATAAGACAATTACACCAGAGCTTGCGGCGGAAGGGTTTGCTAGGGAAGTGATTCGGGCGGTACAGTCCGCGAGAAAGAAAGCTGGGCTTCTAGTCGACGATAGAATTAAACTTTATATCTCAGAGCCGATTAGCCAGAAATATCTTGAAATAGTGAAAAATGAAGTTTTGGCGGATGAGATTGTTTCTTCTGGAAACTTTGTGTATGATGAAATTGTAAAAATAAATGACAAGCAGATTACTATATCGTTAGAGAAGGCATAGTAGGGTTTCTACGCGCTACTCGCCGCCTGCTACCGCCGAAAAAATACAACATTTAGCCTAGCCTCAGGACTCCTATAATTTGGGTAGGCCTTCGGCCTTCCGCCGGGCGTCGCCTCAAAAAGCGAAAGAACAAATTCTTTCGCTTTTCTCGTCTCCTACGACGGTCGTCCTTCAGCTAGGTAAATGTTGTATTTTTTGCGGGGCGAGTGACGCATTGCGTAGAAACCCCACTATGCCTTCTCTATTTAATAGAGACAACTTCGATTTCGGAGTATTTCTGGCGGTGGCCATTCTCGGTGTGGACACGCTTTTTGGAATGATAGCGGATGACCCGTACTTTATCACCTTTTACTTCTGCTTCTTTGACCTTAGCCGAGACCTTTACTCCTTTGACTTCGGGCGCACCGACAGAGGTCTTGTCGCCGTCAATCACGAGAAGGGCAGGCAGCTCGAGCTCTTTAGTGCCTTCCGGGAGGAGGTCCACCCGTAGGGTCTCTTTCTCGGCGACGAGATATTGTTTACCGCCGACGAGGATTACTGCTTTTTTCATAAAAAATCCCTTTTAATTAATTTATACTATTTTAGCATAGTGTGCTAAAAAAGTAAAGGTGTGTTATAATGGTTATATTATGGCGACAGTAATTTGTGTTTCCAATCAAAAAGGAGGTGTCGGAAAAACCACGACGACTGTTAATCTCGCATACTATCTTGGCAAGGATAAATTTCGGACTTTAATTATTGATTTTGACCCTCAGGGTAATGCAACTTCTGGCCTCGGGATAGGCAAAGAGACTCTAGAAAAGACTATGACGGATGTCGCACTTGGGGAGGCGGGACTACCTGAAGTGATTATTGAAACGAGATATAAGAATCTTAGTATCGCCCCGACTTTGACGGATCTTGCCAACGCGGAGCTTGAGATGGCAAATCTTAAGAATAAATTTGTACAGCTTAAAAAAGCCATTAATGAAGTCGCAAATGATTATGATTATATAATTATCGATTGTCCGCCTAGCCTTTCGCTCCTTACAGTCAATGCAATGATTGCGGCAGATTATCTACTTCTCCCGGTACAGACGGAATTTTATGCTTTGGAAGGCGTGGTGCAACTTCTTGAGACGATGAAACAGATTAAGAAGACCGGAAATCCAAATTTGAAATTGCTCGGAGTAGTCGCGACAATGTATGATAAGAGAACTTCGCTGTCCTCGCAAGTATTAGATGAGATTAAAAAGTATTTTAAAGATTTGACTTTCGAGACGACGATACCGCGAAATGTGCGAGTAGCGGAAGCGCCGAGTCATGGGGCGCCGGTGGGCGGATATGATGGTTTTTCAAAGGGGGCAAGAGCATATAAGGAATTTGCAAAGGAAGTAGAAGAAAGGACTAAAAATGGCTAAAGGACTAGGGCGCGGATTTTCGAGCTTAATTCCAACAGATTTAATTGATGATGAATTCGATCCGACAGCAGAGGAAGATGCTAAGGGTTCTAAGTTACTCGAAATAGATATAGAAAAAATCTCCCGGGATGAGGGGCAACCGCGGAAAAACTTTTCAGAAGAGTCTTTAGCGGAACTTGCAAATTCCATCAAGGAACACGGCATCATCCAACCGTTGATTGTCACTTATAAGGAGCCATCTGCTTCTTCAGAAGATGCGCTCCTCTCTCGCGGTATGTCAAATACCGCTCGTTCCGGTGCTCCTTCTTCATCGCATCTGGCCCCTTCTAAGCAACAATATATTATAATTGCGGGGGAGCGAAGATGGCGAGCGGCAAAAATGGCGGGGCTTTCAAAACTCCCGGCAATCGTGCGGACACTAGACTCGCAAAACCGGCTAGAACTTTCGATTATTGAAAATGCCCAGAGAGAGGATTTAAACCCGATAGAGCTTGCTACGGCCTATGCGAAATTAAAAAATCAATTTAATATGAGTGTATCTGAGATTGCTGAGAGGGTAGGGAAGAGTGAGTCGGCCGTAATGAACACGATGCGACTTTTAAATTTGCCGGAAGATGCTAAAAAGGCAATGGTGGAGCATGGGCTATCCGAGGGAGTGATGCGACCATTGATTACGGCGGAACCAGAGGTGATAGAAAAGGCGGTGCCGATGATTGTCTCGGAAGGTTGGAGCGCGCGAAGAGTAGAGCAGTATATCGCGGCGAATCGTAAAAAAAGCTCTAGCATAGCCGTAAAAACAGATGCGCAGGCGAGAGAAGAAACGGCACTAGCTAAAAAATACGGTGTAAAAGTCCGGGTGGCGGCACGCTCGGTGACATTTTCGGTGAAAGATGAAAAAGAATTAGCTGATTTACTTTTGAAATTGAAATAATTATTTTCGGCTGAGGCGTTGGCGGAGTTTTTGACGGGCGTGGGAGGTGAAGATTTTATCGAACCAAGAGGCCTTGGCAGTCTGTTTCTTGGAGGTGAGGATTTCGACGACATCACCATGCTCGAGCTTTCGAGAGAGACTGCTCATCTTGCCGTTAATTTTGACGCCCATGACATGATCACCGATTTCAGAGTGGAGACGATAGGCGAAATCGAGGGGGAGAGAGCCTTTTGGCAAATCAATAATATCTCCTTTGGGAGTGTAGACAAAAATTTTATCGGCAAAGAGATTTAGCTTCAGTTTTTTCATATCGACTTTTTTGCCAGCGCGAAGCTTAGCGGCGGTATTTTGAAGCTCGGTAATCCAAAGAAGGGAAGTAGGGAGATGCTGAATTTTACCGGTGCGATAATTTTCGGTCAGCTTCTGTTCATTATAATAGAAAGAGGCGGCGAGACCGCGCTCGGCATATTCATGCATTTCACGAGTGCGAATCTGGAATTCGATAATGCGCTTATCCTTAGTAATGACAGTAGTATGAAGCGATTGATAGCCATTTTGTTTTGGTACGGCAATATAATCCTTGATGCGGCCGGACATGGGGGTATAGAGGGAATGGATGACACCGAGAGCAAGATAACAATCCGTAATATCAGTAACAATGACGCGGAGAGCGGTAAGATCATAAATCTCACCCATATTTTGATTATGCTTGGCGAGCTTTTTATGAAGGGAATAAACAGATTTAACGCGGCCGTCGATAGTGAATTTAATTTTTTCGCGACCGAGAGCCTCGGAAACCTCTTTTTTAACTTTCTTTAAAACGGCCTGAGCGGAAGCATTATATTCTTCGATGATGTTTTGGAGCTCGCGAAAGCGTTTTGGGTCGACATAGGAAAATGAGATGTCGGCCATTTCGACGCGAAGACGGCCCATATTAAGACGGTCGGCGAGAGGGGCAAAAACCTCGAGCGATTCTTTAGCGATTTTTTTCTGTTTTTCGGGGGGGAGGGCGGAGAGAGTGCGAAGGTTATGGAGGCGGTCCGCGAGCTTGATGATGAGTACGCGGATATCGGAACCCATGGCGATAAGGAGGCGGAGGAGATTGTCCTTTGTCTCTGGGAGATAGGTATCGATGTCGCGCATGCCGGAGCGGATGTTGCTGAGCTTGGTCACGCCATCAACGAGAAAAGCCACATTTTCGCCAAATTCATTTTTGATGTCCTCGAGCGTGACATCAGTATCCTCGACAGTATCGTGAAGGACGGCGGCGATAATGGTGTCTTCGTCCATGCCCCAATCTTCGACGATTTTCATGACCGCGAGAGGATGAGAAATATAAGGGTCTCCGCTTTTACGGAGCTGGCCTTCATGAGCCTTGGTGGCGAGGTCAATAGCTTTTTTGATGCGAGAATTGTTTTTCATAGTTTACATTAGAGCAAAATAGGGCTGTTCGATTTGGGCGCGAGGGTCTTGGCCGAAAATCATCAGGGTCTTTTCGAGATCTTCCATGACCTCGGAGATTTTATCGTCTTCTTTTAATTTGGTTTCGATTTTAAGATAATAACCGGCGACGCGGTCGACCTTATCGAGGCACATCCGAGTATCTTCGCCGATAGGGAGGATTTGGCGGCGGCGGGAGACCTCGGACTTTAGCTCAAAACCGAGCTGATGAATGATGTCGACGGTGGCGACATAATCATTTACGATGACGCGGTTTACGACGTCGATGCCGGAGTCCTCGATATGGCGCTTTAAGATAAGCTCGTATTTAGGCGGGCGATCGATAGCCTTCATCTCTGTACGCATAATCATCCGGGGCATATTATTGCCAGATTTAAAACCACGAGGAAGATAGACGCGGTCGTGCTGCCAGACCATCGGCTCGAATTCAAGGTCGATTTCGGTCATCTTGTCTTCCAATTCTTCACGATTTTTGACCCTTACTTTTACAACGGCGGTTTTCATATATTTACCTTTCCTTTCTGGGCTTCTTTAGCCCAATAATCAGCTTTTTCGTTTAGCTCGGTCCCGACATGACCGCGAACATAGACTAATCTTACATTGCCTTTTTTATAAAGGGCATAAGCCTTTTTGACGAGGTCAAGATTTTTAATCTCGCCGGTCTTTTTTTGCCAATTTTTAGCTTCCCAGCCGGGAGCCCATTTCTCTAAAATGTTAATCCAGAGCATGGAATCGGTGTGAATTTCACATTCGCGGTCATGAGCATAGGTCATGGCGGCGATGAGCGCCCAACCTTCCATGCGGATGTTGGTGGTATCTTCGCGATTCGACTTTCTGGCAATCAGAGGATTGCCGTCTTTATCTAGGACGGCGAAGCCACCGGGGCCGGGATTTGGGTTTGCACTTCCGTCTGTCCACAACTCAATCATGTATGATATAATTATACCATAAATCTAACTGGAGAAAAAGATGGAAGAAAGTTTTGATATATTTCACTGGGCTAATGAAGTAGATGAAATTAAAAATAATGTTTCGGTAGAACTGTTTTTGTTTAATAAAAATTATACACCGTATAAGGTGCGCTATTCGGACGGGCTGACAAATTCGGTCAAGCAGGTGTTTTTGCAGTCGATGATAAAATATATCATTGAGGAGGCGGACAAGGGGCTGGAATGTCGTGAATATGAAAAGAGCGACGGGGAAGAGAAGGTGGTCTATCGGACGAAACTCTCGAAAGTTGGGCGGGCGGAGACGTTACTACATCTCATCGAGCAGGAATATCGAGATATTGATTTCTTTTCGGACAACGAATATGGATTTAAGAAGATAAAGGGGATTCTCGCGAAGTTTTCTTATCCGGATGCAGAGAGTGGGGAAACAAAGAGTTTTTATATCGCAAAGGGAATTGCCGCGTCCTCTGCGCTTAAAGCTGGGACGAGCTGGGAATTAAACGGGGAGAGTTTTGAACCGTTTTCGGCGGAAGTGGCGCTAAAGATGCCAGATGATAATCAGGTGGCGATTATTGGGGAAGATGTAATTATCTTTAACCAGACGAAGTTTGAGGCGCTGTTTCAATATGATTATAAAGCGCAGGTACTCGCCGAAGAAAAAGCAAAAGAGTTATCAGAGAAATATAAATTATCCTTTGCCGAGGGGCTGACATTAGATGCGTTGCTCGTCGATAAAAAACCGATTCTAAAGAAGGTGCAGGCGATGGATATTGAGGAAGAGATGAGTCAGGAGCAGGTGATAGATTACGCGGACGAGATGCATCTAGAGTTGATGACGGATGATGATGGCTCAATTATCATTATGGACGATAAAGATTTGTCGATGCTAGTTAATCTAATTAATGAGGATTATTATGTCTCGCCGGTGAATGGGAAGAGGTATGAAATTAAATCCAAGAAATTGTTGGAAGATGCCGAGGGCGAACCGCCAAGAGGGTAATTTTAGTGGGGCTCTCTTTTAAAAAGAGAGTCCCAACGAGAGAAACTTAGCTCTAAAATTAAGCCAGGCGAAGCCCGGCTTAATTTTGATTTATAGCTTCTGATGCGAATTAAGCTGAAAGGCTTGAGTTGAAAACTTAGGTGAATTTTGATATAATCAAGTCATGATTATCGTAGAACAATCGGCTCGGCTAACTTCATTGAAACCACTAGAGGAGCGTTCTTTTGCTGAGCAGGTAGCTATGCTAGAGGAATCTGAACGAGATATCAAGAACCAGAATTGGTCTACTCTTTCTAATTTTACTGATTATATGGAAAGGAAATACCCCCGCTGTGCCAAGGCGGTATAGGGTAGTAATCCTTGATCGAGCCAGAAGAGACATTGAAAACGCTTTCGGATATATCTTTTTTGAGTTGTCAAATCCGATTGCTGCGTATGCAACTTATGATGGGATTATTTCTAAGATTCGTTCTTTGGAAACTTTTCCATCTGGATATAGCACTCTAGATATTGGACCATGGAGTGGGATGGGCTATCGCAAAGTTCATTATAAGAATTATACTATTATTTATAAGGTAGATGAAACCAAAGAACTCGTTGTTATCACTAATGTTATATATTCTCATCGTGATTTTTCCGCTATCCGCCCATTGCCCTGAAAATAGTATGTATGTTTGGAGAGGAGAAAAATTCTTAAAAAAGTCTTGACGCGGGGAGAGGGGGCGTGGTATTATATATACATGAGCAGAATTAATTGGAGGTATTTATGAGTATAGATAGATTAAGTAATCAAATGAACACCAGAGCCTTGCCTAGTTCGGGTGTTTATTCGAGGGCTCAATTTCAAAATAAAGTTGAGTCCTCTACCTCCCCATCACGGGGGCGTAGAGGTCTAGCTTTTGCCACCTTTGGTGCTCTCTCTCTCTCTCTCTCTCT
>JAFWOH010000036.1 GCA_017509895.1 Candidatus Saccharimonadota bacterium | reverse complement strand
TAGGTAGCTTCTTTTTCTCTCATTCCGCTTATGGAGCAAGCTATCTAAATGTCTCTTCTTCTGCACCAGAAGGCTTAGTGAAGTTTTCTAAAGTACAACCCTCTTCTTCTGGCGAAATGAGTACCGCGCAAGACACACTTACCGTTAATACAAACTGTACGGTAGGTTATTCCGTATATGTTTCTGCTATAAATGGCGGAGATACTAATCTCACCAACGATTCCGCTTCTGGCAATAACACTATTTCTGCTTCAAGCGCTACCGTAGGCGGGACATCCACAGTACTATCTCCTAATACATGGGGAATAAATGCTAATAGTTCTGATGTATCAGAAAACAAATACTTTGGTCTCCCTTCCTATTCTTCTGCCACTACTACTGCCCTTACTACTAAAGCTAATGTAGAAACAAGTAGTACTGTACCTATCTACTATGGCGCTAAAGTCACCACGGCCATTGCTCCAGGAACTTATAATGGCGATGTACTCTATACTGTAATTTCTAATCCTAGTTGTTCCGTCTATACCATCGTCTTTAATGCTAATGGTGGCACAGGAGAAATGAATAATCAAGCCATTACCGTAGGCGTAGCTACTAATCTCCATGCTAATGAATTTGAAAGAACTGGTTATAACTTCCTGGGTTGGAGCACAAGTAGCAATGGTAAGACTGGTAATGCCGTAGATGGTATTGGTACTGCTGCGGATGTAGATTATGCTAATGAAGCTTCTGTAACAGACATTTCTGATTTTAATACTACGCTCAATCTCTATGCTATTTGGGAAGTAGCCGCTGATGGAGAGATGCAGACTTGGACGGGCTGCTCTAGCCTTTCTACCGGCCAAATCGTTAAACTAAAAGATACTAGAGACGATACCATTTATAAAGTGAAGAAACTACCAGATGGGAAGTGTTGGATGATTGAGAACCTAACCATCTCCGCTACCGGTCTCCAGGTCTCACAGTTTGATAATACTAATACTAATATTCCGAATACCGATAGTAATTACTATTATCTTCCGCCGAGGAACGCTTCTTATGAAGCGGCTAACTCAATAAATAATTCAGCGGTTCTTTCTGCTAGTGCAAGCGTGGACTTTAGTCCTGGTAAAAATTACCCGCAAGTGGCTTATCAAGCTGCTGGGACCACCACACCAAACCAAAATAACTCTAACCCTGTCCCAGAAAATACCGCCTGGTATAACTTCTACACAGCTACGCTTGGCTTCTCCTATTACAATGACAATATATCCTCTGGTTCTTCCCCGCGCGACATCTGCCCGAAGGGTTGGAGGTTGCCATGGGCAAGCAATGGCGGAACTAACAGTTATCAGGGTAGCGCAGATTTTTATAGGCTAGCATTATCTTATAATAGTAATCCTTCAGTTTGGACTAACTATATAGCTCCAGATAGCAGTAGCTCAAACAGGCCAAGTACCGTTGATACCACTATTCGCAATAATATGGTAAGCGGGGATGCTAACTCCATAGATCGTTTTGGCAATAACGGCGCTGTAGGTTTTACTTATGCCGGTGTCTATAGTGGTACTACACTGTACAATATAGGAACGAGCGGGTATTATCGATCGTCCTCAGTTAACGGCACTAGCAACGGATACTCTCTGATATTCATTCTTACGGATATCTACCCGCAGCGTGGCGATAGCCACAAGGATAATGGGCAAGCCGTCCGCTGCGTAGCGCAGAATAATTATACGGTGAGTTATAATGCCAATGGTGGCACCGGGGCGGCGAGCAAGGAGAGTGATAGTATTTATGAGACTGGTGAAGTTACTACGGCGGGACAGGGGACGCTAGCAAAGGAAGGCTATAACTTCCTCGGCTGGAGCCTTGATGCAAATGCCATGACAGCCACTTATAATGCGGGTACCGCCGTCTCCGTACCTTCCCTCATCTCCGCCGCTGGCTCCCCTGCCTCCGGCTCTACCATCACTCTTTATGCGGTTTGGGAAAAAGAAAAAGTCTATATGCAGAGCTTTAATTGTAATACTCTCTCTCCATCTGGCGAAACTGCCACTCTCGTAGATAGTCGCGACAACCAAGAATACACTGTCTACCGCATCCCGACCGATAATCAAGCCATTAACGTCGCCGGCAAATGTATCATGACTAAAGACCTTAATCTTGGTGCGGTAAACTCTGCTCCTGGCAGTAGCTCCTCATTCACTGCTCATCAAGCTCTAACTCTCAGTGCGGAAGATTCCACTTTCACTAGGACAGACGGCACTGATTATGAGTCTCCAGCCATTACTTATCCAACTACTACTGCTACTGTAAATAATATTACTATCAGTGGAAGGAGCGATGCGAACAGCTACACCAATAAACAATACATTGCCAGTGGCACTGGATACTATACTGGGCGAGGATATTATTCTTGGGGTGCCGCTATGGTAGCTTGTCCAAAGGGATGGAGATTACCGACCACCGAAGAATTAAATAATAGCGATTCATGGAGTGCTTCTACTTCCGGTATTGCTTATGCTGCGGGCAATTCTCTTGCTACACTTCAACAGTCACCTTGGCTGTTCATGATTGGGGGAGGCTATTTTAGCGATTTAGGCGATGGTGATGTTAACGGCTTCTATTGGTCATCCACGCAATTTGATGACTCAATACGTTCATATGGATTGGGACTACGTCCGTCAAGTGGTATTTATCGGCCCCAAGCCTATAAGAGATATGGTTTTGCAGTTCGCTGTATTGCAGACGGTTGGGACGGAACCATGCAGGATTTTGATGCTAGTACCAGTCTTTCTAACACCGGCGATACTGCTGTCTTGAAAGATGTAAGAGACGGGACGCTTTATAATGTCAAGCGCCTTGCGGACGGGAAGGTTTGGATGACTGAAAACCTCATCCTCGGCCACGATAAAGGCTACGCTCTAACTAACGAATATACCAATATTCAATCTACCGATACCGCTACCTATTATCTTCCACAAGCTGGTTACACCGGAGCTTTAAATAGCGCCTCCACCACCGGCTCAGCAACCTTTGACACTAGTACTAGATTAAATCAAGCTCATGTCCAGTACCGCGCCCAAGGTTCAAGTGGTGACCAAAATAGCTCTGGCACATTAGGCCAAAGTACCGGCTACTATAACTTCTACGCCGCTACTCTCGGCTGCTCATATTACGATGATGGTCTAAGCATCGGCCAATGTGCCTCCGGCTATATCCAGAAAGACATTTGTCCAAAAGGTTGGCATCTCCCAACTGGTGGACCTAGCGGACAATTCGTAGCTCTAGATATTGCTATGAACGGCGGAACTGGTAATAACCGTGAAGACACTACCGCAAGAGATAGATTCCTTAACCAAGCCTCGTTCCTTTACTCCGGGCGCTACAACAATTCTCAGTTGTACAACATTGGCTTGAGCGGCTACTGGTGGTCTTCTACCGTCAGCAGTACTAACAACGGCTACCTCTTGCACTTGGGCTCAAATAGTGGCATCAACCCGCAGGGCAGCGGCAACAAGCGCACCGGATTAGCCGTTCGCTGTATGGCGAATTAGCAACCCCCAACCTTCACCTCTGTAACCCCTCCCAAAACCCGCCACTTTTCCACAAGCACTTCCACAACCTCCTGAAACCCTTCACCCTGTCTAGCTTAGAATACCGCCCTCTAGTATACCCCCTCACTTCACCTACGACGGCACACCAAACCAAACCCCACTACCCATGACTAAAAAACTTTCCAAGGTCAAATCCCGTCGGCATCGGTATCGTGAGCATATAAAGGAACGAAAGAATCAAAATCCCAATCGAAAGTACCAGCAGCGCCTTGCGGCTCTGATAATCATTTAGCACCCCAATAATACCCAGTAAGAATAACACAAGGGAATATAACACCGAAGCTAGCTGATACGAATCACCCTGTAAATTATCTTGGTTTCCCTCCTCGAGCTTCTTCTGTGATTCGTCTAGCATCTTTTTTGCCTCTTCAAAATAGCTGTTCGTAAACTCTTCATTCTCAAAAGGCGAGGTACTCCCACCCTTATTAATGGCCTCTAAAAGCTTTGGCGAGCAATTGTCCTGTTTGATTTTTGCTATTTTAGTCTCGATTACTTTTGCCTCATCAAGGTCGCCCTTCGCCTCGGCTGCCGCCTTATCTAGGCGTAAATTAGAAATCGTATTCCAAGTAAATAAATCTGATATATAAACCTGCGTCGCGACATTATATTCGGCATTGCCTCTGGCCGCTAAATTATTGCTCTCGGTATAGTTTCCCGCCTGATTTCCCCCATGTAGCGCGCCTATCCATCCCGCCCAAGCCACCAATAATGTCGCTATCCCTAGAAACACTGCAGTTAGCGCCGAAATCGTGTTTTCCTTAAAAAACTTCTTAATTTTTTGAAATTTCTCTTTGATTGTAGTTTTTACTTTCATAATTAACCCCATTATATCACAATAGCACCAAACGGTTAATATTAGACAAAATCTCTTTTTTGTATTATAATTATATATGAGTCAAGAAAGGAGCATAAGCTATGAACGAACAAGTTATCCGCACCGCAAATTTAATCTGGGTCATCCAACATTATCTCTTGACCGACGAACCGCTTGAAAACTGGCTCGATACTGAAAATAATCCAGAGCTCGGCGGTCTTTTTTCACCTGCCATCTTTCAGGATGCTCAAATCTACCAGCGTTATCTTGCCGGGAAACTCCGAGATGTCGGCTTCGACACGATTAACGCCGGCGAGCGCGCCATCGGGATTTATACCGCTCGCTATATCATCGAAAAGCTCCCGAAAGAAACTATCGAAGCAATCGCAAACTCCCTAAAAATCCCAATCGAGGACGAGACGAAGAAAAAACCGTTCTGTGAGGATACGGAGAAAGTTTCTAAACTTTCAAACAAGCTTTACGAGGCTTTTGAAAAAGCCCTAGGCGAAACCAAGCTAAAATATAAATTCCAAAGTTTCGAGCCGATTTATGTCACTAAAGAAATGCTAGAATCTCCCGAAAAACTTTTCCGCTATCCGCATCACCTTATTTTCACCGAGAACGCTATAGAAACGATGGTCAAGAAAATTCGGGAGAGAAAAGTCAGCCCGCGCATCGCCGATTATTTTCTCGGCAGTCTTGATACTTACGAAGATTCCGTCCCCGCCCTCCCCGCCGTCGAAGTCATCATCGAACACGCCGAAAACACCCATGCCGTCTGGACTGCCGGCGACACTCTAAATCTTATCTGGAAACTCCTCCCCGGCGATGACGACTTCTTGAGTGAGCGTTTTGAACGCCTTGTTTATCAGCTCTATTGGCCTAAAATCGGTAGCACTTGGCCGATTATTCATTATAGCCGTTTTGAATTTAAGGAAGAACAAGATGATAATCTCTTTAGGGACTCCCTCGGCTGGCTCATGAGCCTAAAGACCATTGAAAAATTAAACCCAGAGCTCGCACATTACCTCCATTTCCTTGGTGGCTACGATATGGTGGACCAGATTCAATCCGGCATCCCGGAGCCGGTTCGCTTTCGCGCTTTCGCGATAAACAGCGAAGGAAAAACCAGCAAAGCCGTTTTTAATCGTGTCATTAAAGAGTTCGCTGAGCAAGAGGCTCTAAGCTACCTTGCTCATCCCGAAGGCACCGAAGAGGCCAAGCTCGTCATCGATTATGCCTTGTCCGGAAAATTGGATCCCGAGAATGTCCCGTTTATTATTGAAAAGCTTGTGATTAATGGTAATTATAGCGGCGTCGGACCGTATATTATTAACCGTTATGCTAAAGATGCCGAAACGCTCGAAAAGCTCTTCAAAAAACTCGACAAAGAAGAAAGCAAAAACCACAATATCATCATCTCGATTTTCGACGCCGCGGTAGACGGCGCGTCCGAAAAGGCCGAGCTTCCCGCCCTCAAAAAATTTGCCGATAGCATCAAAGCTCTCCCGACCAAAAAAGACCTCAAGGAGGGAATCGCCCATCATCTAGATCGAGGCCTTCTCCTCGCCGAAGATACCGTCAAAGATTTTGAACGAGCCAGAAAGAAGCTTATTGAGCAGCTAGCATATTAAATATGGTATAATACCTCTATGAGCAATAAAACTTTCGACCCTCTCGATCAGAATATTAGCACCCTCTTCTCGGTTGCTGATGCGATCTATGTCATTCCAAATTATCAGCGCCAGTATAGCTGGGGAAATGAACAGCTTGAAGAGCTCTGGAGCGATCTTTTAGACGCTTTTCAAGATAATCCCAAAAAAGAATATTTTCTCGGCTCGATTGTTGCTGTCGATGACCAAGATGGGCACCATGATTTAGTAGATGGCCAGCAGCGTATCACGACCTTGATGATTATGCTAAATGTCATTTTAAAAACCTTTCCCGATTTAAATTCCGACCAAAGCGAGGCAAAAATCCAGTCTGCTTCTGCCGGGATTATCAAGAATATGATTTTTTATAATTCTCAGTTCAGCCGCCTAAAGCTTCAGGTGCGCTCAAACTTTGACACCGATTTCAATACTGAAATTATCAAACGTGAGCGTTATGATGATTTAACACCGGTTTCCAGAGCTGATTTAAAAAAGGATCAGCCACTTTTCAAGTTTCGCAATACCGCATACTTTTTCTATAAGAATTTTACCGAATTCCGCGATGAGCATGGCCAGAAAGCGCTCGAAGATTTTGTCAATTACATTATTTATAAAGTTTATGTGATTAAAATTCTTTGCACCGATAAATCTTTCGCGATAAAATTATTCCTCATCTTAAACGATCGCGGTCTAGAGCTTTCTTCGTCTGACATCATTAAGTCTTACATCCTCGACCATGCTAGTTCCGAAGACGAAGTAAGGGGTGACGAGTATCTTAGTAAAAAATTCGAGTCTAATTGGAATAATATCGAAGACACTTGTAATTCTCTCGGCCTAAAGGTAGATGATTTCTTCTCGTTTTACGAGTATTATAAATTAGAAAGTTATCCAAAAGAAGAGATGACCGACGAGCTAGAAAAGGTCTTTAAAGAATCTAATATTGAAGATATTATCGACGAAATTAAAAATTTTGCCACCGCCCTAGATTCAGTTTACCAAAATTCTTCACCTGTCGCGCTGAGCCTTCGTTATGTCGGCTGGCGCGTCCATGTTATATCTGCTATGACCACAGCCTACATGGTTAATTATGAAAATAAAGAAGCGCTTTTTGAAGAGCTTCGCCGTTTCCTATACCTTTCTTGGATTTCCGGCACGACTTTAAACTCTACCAAGCAGACTCTTTTCAATGTCATTAAGGCCATCGGCCAGAAAGATGATTTTACAGAAATTAAGAAGACTTTGGAAAAGTTTATTAAGAGTCATAGTTTGATTCGCAAAACTTATGAAGCATTAAAAGACGATGTTTATAATGAAGATTTCCTGAAGCCACTACTTTTCTCCGTCGAATATAATATCCGCGAAGAGGTAAACGAGGCTTTTTATCCAGACGATAAAACTATTCACATGGATCACATTCTGCCTAGAAAATTTTATGAAAAACCAGATGAATGGCCGGGTGTAGAATTAAAGCGCCTTGAAAACTATCTTAATAAACTTGGCAACATGGCTCTCCTTTTCTGGACAAAAAATGAGGAAGCCTTAAATCATGGCATGTCGACCAAAATTGATATTTACAAAGGGCACGATAAAAGGGAGACCGGACTCGTGACTTTTGCGACTACTCGTAAGGTCATCGACGATTATGAGACTCGTCCTCCGCTTGCCCCCGGCGAAGATGCAAGCGAATATGAAATCGCTCGTATTGAAGCTCGTGCCAAATACCTGACCTCCGAAATAGAAAAACTTCTACGCATCAGCCAGGATGATATCAAAGACGAGACGGATCAGGAAAGCTAATCTAGCTTTAAAATCCCATTCACCTTATTTTGCTCGATAATTTTTCGCACATTGGCATTCGTCGGCGGAATTCCTTGCTTCTGCAATTTTCGGGCCATTTTTCGCCCCACAAAACTTTCTTCTTCCGAATAAACGCAGCCACAATATTTCTGCATATAAAGCCCGGCTTTCCGCGCCTCTTTTTGTCCTACGGACCAACCTTCTCGGAAATCCCGATAGACAAACTCTAGCCCATAGTCACGTGCCAGTGCCGCCATGATCTCGACGATCAAATCATGCTTCTGATAAATACTATACAAGAGCGTTGTGGAAATTGCATCATATCCGTTGGAAACCGCAAAATCAAACGCTCTCCGAAGGCGCAGGGGATAACAATATTCTTCGCACCTCCGCTCCAAATTCCCGACCCCTGCGTTAACGTTACAGACAAACTCGTCTAGTCCGTAGCTGTCGTCTAGCTCTAGCCGGACCCCTATTTTCTCTGCATAATTTCGCAAACAATCCCGCCGAGTTTTATATTCCATGAACGGATGAATATTTGGATTATACCAAAACAGTGTCGGCTCAATTCCTTCCGCTCGCAAGGTTTTAATTGGATACACGCTGCAGGGTGCGCAACAGGTATGAAGTAATAGTTTCATATATAGCTCCTAATCACTCAAATCCACATCAAGCGTAACGCTCACGCGGTAATCGCTAAACCTACGTTTCACCTCGTCGCAAATCTCTCGATAGGTTTTCTCTTGGTCTTCCGCCGAAAAATCTATGATAATATCAAAACTGATCGTCTTTTCTGTTTTATCGAGGTAAAATCCATGCATCTGTAAAATATCGTCGTGCGAAAACACCATCTCGCGAACTTCTCTTTCGATTTTTGCCGCCTCCGCATCTTCAGTATTAATTGAATAAATACCGACCGTATGTAAAATTACACCATATTTTTTCAAAATCTTGGCCGTAATCCGCCGCGAAATCTTATCCACTTCCGCCACCGTCATCGTATCCGGCACCTCGATATGGACAGAGCCCAGATATTTATTCGGCCCAAAATCGTGTAATATTAAATCAAACGCCCCACCGACTTCCGGCTCTTTCGCAATCTCTTTTTTAATTTGCCGAGCGAGCTTGCTCTCCACTCTCGTTCCGACCATCTCATCTATCGCCTCGCGGATTAATTCTACTCCAGATTTAATAATCACCGCCGACACGACGAGGCCGACATACGCCTCGAGACTGATTCCCCATATCATATAAATCACCGCCGAGGCCAAAACCGAGGTCGAAAGAATTGCATCGTTAAAAGCATCTACTCCGCTCGCGACTAAAGCGGCAGATTTAATTTCTCGCCCCCGTGCCTTCACGAATATCCCCAGCCCGAGCTTCACAACAATCGCAGCGACCAAAATTATTATCGTAACAGCATCGTAACTTGCCGCCTCCGGCTCAATAATCTTCTTTAGCGATTCTATTAGCGCGGTAATACCGGCGTAAAGCACAATCGTCGAAACTACAAACGATGTAACATGCTCAATCCGCCCGTATCCGTACGGATGTTTTCTGTCTGCCGGCTTCCCAGCCAGCTTCGTCCCGATAATCGTGATGGCGCTAGAAAGTGCATCGCTCAAATTGTTAATCGCGTCCGAAACAATCGCAATCGAATTTGCCGCTAGCCCAACCGCCGCCTTAAATCCTACTAGCAATATATTCGTCAATATGCTAATGACGCTAGTCTTGATAATCGCTCGTTCTCTTGTATTTTTTCTAGCCATTTGATATATTATATCAGTTTAGCGCAGTTATGTTAAGCATGGCGAGCGAGCTATTCAAATGCCACTTTAAAATGATATAATTATCAAAAGGAGTTTTATGAGCAAAGTATTTTTCACTAAAGAAATTACGCCCGAGAGCCTCAGAAAAATCTATGCGGCTCTTGGTGTCGAGCTAAAAGGGAAGATTGCCGTCAAGGTCTCTACCGGCGAAAAAGGCGCGAAGGGCTATTTAAAGGCGGATTTGATTGGCCCCTTTGTCAAATCTCTAAACGGCACTATCGTGGAGTGTAATACCGCCTACCCCGGCTCTCGCAACAAGGCTGATAAGCATCTAAAGACTGCCGAGGCTCATGGCTTTACCAGCTTTGCCAAGGTCGATATCATGGATGCAGACGGCGATAAGAAAATCCCGGTTAAAAAAGGTAAGCACCTAGAATATGATTTAATCGGCAAAAACTTTGATAATTATGATTCATTTATTAATCTTGCTCATGCTAAGGGTCACATGATGGGTGGCTTTGGTGCAAATCTCAAGAATCAGAGTATCGGCTTTGCCTCCCGAAATGGCAAGGCTTATATCCATTCCTGTGGCAAGACTGAAAATCCTACGCTCTGCTGGCTATCGAAGCACAAGCAAATTGATTTTATCGAGAGTATGGCCGAGGCCGCTACCGCTGTTGCTGATTATTTAAAAGAACAAAATAAGCAGATAGTATATATTACGGTAATGAATGATATTTCCACTTCCTGCGATTGCGATGCTCATCAGGATGACCCGGTCATGGAGGACCTTGGCATCGTCGCTAGTCTCGATCCCGTTGCTAATGATCAGGCTTTCATTGATATGGTTTGGGCCTCAAAGGACCCTGGCGCCGAGAAGGTTAAAGAGCGCATCGATTCTCGCCTCGGCCGCGAAATTCTCCCCTACGCCGAGTCTCTCGGCCTCGGCTCCACTAAATATGATTTAATAAGGGTATAATTATGTATAATCAAGAATTTATGGATATCGCTATCGCTGAGGCTAGGACCGGTTTTCAGAACGGGGACGGTGGCCCCTTCGGCGCAGTAGTTGTAAAGGACGGTGAAGTTATTGCCTCCGGTCACAATCAAGTTTTAAAAAACAATGATTCTACTTGCCATGGTGAGATAGATGCGATTAGAAAAGCAGAGCAAAAGCTCGGTACCTATGATTTGTCAGGATGCCAGATTTACACCACCGGCGAGCCTTGCCCGATGTGCTTAGCGGCCATTATCTGGGCTAATATTAATAAGGTTTATTATGGCTGCACGATTTATGACAATGAAAAAATCGGCTTCCGTGATGTCAAAATCGAAAAGATGCTTGGGGAAAGGACCGCTTTGCCCCCCGATTTCCTCGAAGAAAAGGACCGCGAATCCTGCCTCCAACTTTTTGACGAATACAATAAAATGCAGGAGAAAACGATTTATTAAAATCTTATCTTCGTCTCATTCTCTTTAAAAGAATTGTCGTTGTCGTAATGGCTCCGATAATCCCAGCAACCACGGCAGGGACCACAGTATTACTTTCCGTCTTTGTGCTACCGCTCTGGTTGGTGAATGCACCGGTGTTAGGGACCGGAACATCTTCCTCGTCTACATTTGTGCTCTCGCCCTCTTCTTCTTCTTCTTCTTCACCACCTTCTTCTTCGCTTTCTTCTACAATCTTAAAGCTCGCTTTGGCGCTTCCTGACTCTGGTTCCGAGAACCACGCCTCAAAAGAGTGCTCGCCTAGGGCAAGTGTGTTCAAGACATTAGCTGGAAGAATAATAGTCTGGTTGTCTGGATCTACTTCACAATCTGTACGCATATCTTGATACTCACCATCAATCATGAGAACACCTGTATCACAAAATTCTGTCACATCATTATCAATCTTAAAGGCAAGCACCCCATCACTACCCAAAATATGTTCACCACCATCGCCCTCTAATACATGATAAACTCGTCGGAAAGTTGCATAAAAAGTCAATGATTCCTCGCGGACCGTCATTTTATAGATGCCATTTTCTACCTCATCGGTTATGTCCTGACCATTTAATTCCAAATATGTCAACTCGTAGCCAGAATCTGGAACAATCCCCACTTCTACCTCTGTGCCACCAATTACTATATCTGGCACATCAAGAGTTCCGTTGCCAGTTATGTATTTATATACGCTAATATCATGCCCGGCTATTACATAGGCGTCCATGGTGACATCCTCTATACGCTTATCGTCATCAACAACTGCTAGGTCAATTTTCACCGGCATACTCCGCCGCAACATTTCGACGCCGTCTTTTACTTCATAGGTGACGTAGATGAGGGTGTCGCCGGCTTGAACGTGTATGCCTTCGTCTCCAACAACATCATCATTGCAATCTGCCGTGTTCCAATCGAATTCACCAGTAAATGTAGAATAACAAATTCCGCTTATGCCAGACGAATAATCCATCCAACTCATATAGGTTTGTAGCCCTGTGTCTTCGCTACTGACAGGCGTGAAGTATCCATGCAAAGAGTGCACGACCATTTCGCGTGCCGCTTTTAATGTTACCGAGACTAAGCGTCCATCCGGCTCGCTCGGGTCTATATCGTCTAACGCGAGCGTACTGCCCTCAGCGGTAAAATAATTCTCGGCCGCAGACACCTTAGGGACGTAGACACTCGACAGCGCTAAAGCCGCTATCGCAAAACTTGCTACTAATCTTAAATATTTATTTCTATGTTTAATTTGGCGCATGGAGACTCCTTAATTTGTTTAATCTTATATCTAATTATATCACAAAACGTTTACGCTTTGTTAAAATTTACGCCAAATTTAAAAATTCCGCTCTATCTCTTCTTCATCGCAATCACATCGAATATCCAGAATACAAGCCCCGCAATACAACCAAAAATAATCGGCTCCACCACATAATCTTGCACGGAATATACGAAATCCGAATGTGTAAATACGGCGCTGAACAGAAGGTCTAGGAGCGGCCAAATAATTATCCCGCCAAGCGAAATCGCCAACATAAAGATTACCAATTCCGCAAAACTTCCTCTTTTAATTTTCTTCATTTATTCTCCTTTCGATTTATTTATAGACCTATTATACCAAACATAGACCATGGCATCCAACGTAGTATCACTAACTGTCACTTCACCACCATCGGGATCAAGCTCATCCAGTGCCAGTGTACTACCTTAAAAGGCGACGGCTTCAACATGTCTGGTTCTACTGCGCACACCGATGACGGCATTGAAAAACTAGACGGTTGGCTAGAAAGTCTTTAGCAATAAAAATAAGCCCTTCGGGGCTTGTTTTTGTTCTTCATGTTGATGCCGTGCGAGTTCTGAGGTATGCATATACAGGCAAAGAGGCTTGAACTTTTAGAAGCATTTTTACCTACATTTACAAACTTAATAAAATATGTTATAGTTAATACAGTATTTGGCTGACACACATCAAACGCACATTACTATTTTGAAGGGTTGGTGATTATGTATGTCGAGAAATCCAGAATTGGACAGGTTAAAGGCAAAGCAGCAGTCACTTTTCGAGCAGAAACAGGCTGCATTCCAAAGATTTAAGGATTTACAGAAACGAACCAATATAGCTTATGACGTTATGCAATCAGCTTGGGATGAACGCACTCGTGCTAGGGAATATATGAACCGCGAGTTCGAGGCAAGGCAGTCTGCCTATTCTCATCGTGATTCTGTCTGGGATGAATATGGCCACATTCGTGATCGTAATAATTCCAGAATCGAATCGCTGAAGTACGAAGCCAATGCCGAGCATCGTGCTATGCGGGATTGCTTCGAGCAGGCCAACAATGTATACCGGTACGGCGACAAATTCGAAGCTCCTTACTATTCCCGGCAGGGGCACCAGCATAAGGATCGTCGCGACGCACTAAATGCCGAAATTTCCGAACTCGCCCGCGAAGTCAAACAAGCCAAGGCGAACGCTGAAGCTTTAGCTCCGAGAATTAGTTCTCATGCGTTCGACTCCGCAAAATCCGCTTTCGAATCGACTAAGGCGCACCATGAATCTGCACAGGCAGAATTCAAGAGACTGAAAGCTCAGCGTGATTCCGCTAAAACTGAATTCGATCATCTCCAGGCACAGTTTAAGCAGGCCCAAGCCACATTCAATCGTAAACTTGAAGAAGCGAAGTCTGAACGATGCCAAAAACGTGGCGCAAATACCCACAAGATTTAAAACATTAGCCAATCAAATACTAAAGCCGGCACTTTAATTGCCGGCTTTTCTTTTTATTGTATAGTATATTTTGATATCAACTGACTATTTTAGCGATTATGAGTTCGACGTTTTTCCACATCTCCTAAAATATGACGACAACACTATTCTGATGTCATGCGAGTTCTGAGGTATAGATATACAGGCAAAGAGATGTGGACGCGTCCCAAGGGGCGTTCGAACTTTTAAGAATACATGGTGTAACTGGAGCCACAGAAGCTTAAAACAATAGCAATGAGGAAAATAAAAGAAATGCAATGTCAATGGTATCATATTTCCCTCAGATGCACACAGATAAGAAATATGTTATAATATATATGGCATTGGTGTCGCTAGTATAGTTGAATGCATAGTCTTCAATTGTAATGTTTATCATTCGACACCAGGACTCCATAAATCTAAATTAAAGGAACATATGGCCTTCTTCAAAAGAAAAAATAAAATCTTCGATAAAGACATGAAATTCGAAGAACATACTCCATCAATAGGTGAGGTTAATTTTGAAGAGGACTATTTTATGGCTAATTCCCCAATTAGTAGAGACGAGTTGGTCAAAGGATACCAAGATTATTGGATTAATTATAAGAAATATCGCGAGTCAAAAGGCCTGAAGTCTTTTGACGAGACTATAAAAGAAGTTAAAGAACTAACCACAGAAAATTTTAAATACCCTAATGTTCACTTTACTATAAAAAATAAGCATGGTATTAAAGCTACAATCAAACTGTCACAATACTCTCGTCTTTTTGCTGAGCTCAAGTTAGATGACCAAAGCTACAATAGATTGCGCCAAAATCAAAAAGTTGAAGATTATTTGAGTAAATATATCAGCGTCTGGAATAAAAACAAAAAAGTAGGCTACGGCAAGAATGTCCATCTTCTATGGAACGATCATGGCAAGGCACTAAATATATGTACTTCTTCAAAAGATCTTGTAAATTTTCAAAACGAAGTAGCAGAATATAAATGGTTCAATGAAATAGTAGATATTTTGGAGACTATTTTTACAAAATATAACGACATTAATTCACGAATAGACACCTACTCACCAAAAGAATTAGAAAAGTTCACGATTAACAATAAATTAGTTGGAAAAACAATAGAGGACGTTATTTTTAACGAGGGAGTTTCCGATGTTTATAAGGAAGTCCTGGAGCTTTGGAAAGCGATAACTTTTAAACTTAATGATGATTCGAAAGTATCATTTGAATTTTGGAATGCGTCTCATGTTAAATCCGTAATTTATGATTCTGACGCAGTCTTAAAAGATGCCAAAGATTATTACGGTGAAGTCAAAAAAGCACATGCCTTCCTTAAGCCAATTATAGGACAAAAAATAATAGATATTAAAATAGAAAGTGCAAAAGAGTGTGATTGCCGCTCAGTTGAAGATGAAGGTTTTAACGAAAATCAAGAAAGCTTTATAGTTGACATCCAAATAGTATTAGAAAATGGTAAAACCATTTTGATGCATGATGGCGATGATTTCATGTACGTAGCTATCAAATAATACCGTCTAAATGACGCAACCTCAAAAAAGCAGCCTATCAACACTGCTATAACAATAGTGTATAATCTTATGACGAAATTTTCTTCGTTTGGTGAGGGGCGACCAGGCGTTGTTGCTCGGCTTTGCATGGTGGTGGACTGGTGTATTGACCACCCCGAATACACTGCGAAGATCAAGGTTATACCTAAAAAAGATTACCCTATTCTGATGCCTTGCGAGTTCTGAGGTATACATATACAGGCAAAGAGATTCGAACTTTTGGAAAATCTATACGCTCAGAAAACATACAAAAACATAAAGTTTTATGTATTCATACTATTGACTAAATTTACATTATAATATATATTAATATTATGGAAAAAGATTTTACTAACCCATTTAGGCCTGGTGCTGGGCATAAGCCACCTTACTTAGCCGGAAGAGTTGAAGAAAAAGAAGAGTTTAAAAACCTTCTTAAGCAGGAAGTAGTATTAAATAATCTTATTT
>JAFWOH010000035.1 GCA_017509895.1 Candidatus Saccharimonadota bacterium | reverse complement strand
TGGTACACTTTTGAATTTGCTCGCTGGCGGGTTTGCAGCCTTTAACTTGATTGGCGCCGCTGGTTTTCCAGCGGGCCTAAAAATAATTTGGAATGCTTTCTTGCAGACTTTTGGCATCAACCGTAATTTTGTCGATTGGCTCGGGATTTTTCTGCTCGCGCTGCTTCAGGGGATTTTGATTGGCTTGCTTGTTGTTGTGATAAAAAATACTCCGAAGACATCCGCTAACCCCCCAAAAAATTCTAAAGCTACTCGGCATTCCAATAAAAAATCTCCGTTAAATCCCGCCGAAAATCTTTCCGAGAGCACTTCTGCTTCCGTCGGTAATTCTGGCATTGTCGCCATTCTCGCCCTGCTCGGCTCCGGCTGCCCGACTTGTGGGACGGCGCTTTTGACCCCGCTCCTCACTACGGTTTTTGGCTCTGGCGTCGCCTTGGCTGGCACAGTATCTACTATCATCACTTGGCTGGCTATCCTGCTCGCTCTCTTTACGATTAAAAAGCTCGGCTATAACGCCTATGTTGTAATAGTTACAAAAAATTTGCCAAAGAACCATGATATAATAGAAAAAAGGAGTGTAGATGAAAAAAGGAATTAGAATCGGAATTTTAGTAGTTCTCGTTGGTATATTTGTGGTATTGCTTGTGTCGAGCGCTAATAGCAAGCCAAAGAATGAGGAAAAAGTCTGGGATGCCAATACCACGATTGGCGATATGAATGCTAAAAATTATTATGTTTTTTATACAGACCTCGCCTGCCCCTATTGTGATGTCTGGTCCCGCCTGACTATCGAGAACAAGGATGATTTTAAGGACTATCTCGATAAAAATCACATTCTCTATGAAGTCCGCGTGACAGAGTTTCTCTATGAAAATAGCGATCACCGCCCCGAGATGTCGCGCTGGAGCGCAAAAGGCGCTTATTGTGCGGCGAAGCAGAATAAGTTCTGGGAATATTACGAGGCCGGCATTAAATCTCTTTGGGAGGATTACCATTCTAAAGGTATCGGCAATGCAAAGGGCTCCCCGGCAATTTCCGGCATGACCGAGACATATTGGACTGAAAATGTCGCAAAGAAAGCCGGCGTAAACGCAGATGAGTTTAAGAGCTGTTATAATTCCGAAGACACCTTAGCGCAGGTTAAAAAGAACACCGAAAAGGCTTATAAGGCCGTCCAGTCCGGCTTGCCATATTTTGTCTTTAATACATGGACTCAATCTGGCTTTGATCCCTCTTGGGATTACAACTATGTCAAGCAATACCTCTCCGCCGGCCTAAAGAAATAATTAGCATAAATTGTAAAATAGTCAACATTATGCTATAATAATTCCGATATGTCAAACACTCGCAATCCAGAATTGTCACAGCATTTTCTTCGCTCGCCGAGGACGGCCTTGGTGCTGATTGGCCATACCAATATTAAAAAGCGTGATTTAGTCCTCGATATCGGCGCTGGTAGCGGGGTGATTACCTCGGCGTTAGCCAAGCGCTGCCAAAAGGTCATCGCTATTGAACCTGATAAAACAGCCCTCGAAAAACTCAGGAAAAACACTAAAAATCTTGAGAATGTCGAAATCGTCCCAGAGGATTTTCTGACGATGAATCTTCCAGAAACGCCCTATAAAATTTTTGCCAACCCGCCCTTTCATCTCTCTTCAAAAATCCTTCACAAACTAATAGAGGCTAAAAACCCGCCGGATGCGATATACCTCATTCTCCAAAAACAGTTTGCTCTGAAGCTCCTAAACACAGACCGCCATTATACCTCACAGCTTGGGTATGCGCTTACCGCTAAATATCAGACTAAGATTCGCTATCCCTTAAAGCCCTATGATTTCACCCCTCCCCCAGCCGTCCCCACCGTCCTTTTTGAGGCTAAAAAGATATAACAGAATTTGCTATAATAGACATATGAACATGGAGGCAGACATAGAGACTTTACCCGGCATCGGCGAGAAGACCGCCGAGGCGCTGAGAAAGGGTGGGATAAAGACCGTCCGCGACCTTTTTTATTATCTCCCGCGCGACTATGAAAACTTCCAGAATGCCGTAAAAATCGCAGATTTAAAGCCCGGCAAGGTCGTTATTAAGGGCCAGATTGACGATTTAAATACTCATTATGGTAAAAATCGCCACCTCGCCATCACCGAGGGAATCATAAGAGATGAGACGGCCTCCGTCCGGGTCGTCTGGTTTAATCAATCTTATCGCAAAAATCAGTTTCAGCCCGGGAAAACCTATCTTTTCTCCGGCACCTTTGAATTAAAATACGGCCG
The DNA here is from genome assembly GCA_017509895.1 of Candidatus Saccharimonadota bacterium. Taxonomy (GTDB): domain Bacteria; phylum Patescibacteriota; class Saccharimonadia; order Saccharimonadales; family Saccharimonadaceae; genus Nanosyncoccus. The sequence continues at coordinate 9,125 of JAFWOH010000035.1, read as the reverse complement.
CTATCAGCTCACCTCCCCGAGCGCCACTCTGTATGAAGAGGAGAAGGACGATTTAAAAAACGCCCTCCGCCCCGAAAAGGATGAACAGGGTTTTCAGCCGATTTACAAGGCTCATCAGAGCATCAAGCCAGACCAATTTAAAAAACTCATCGGCCGCTCAAAACCCCTATTTGCCAAAATCCCAGATTTATTACCAGATATAAAATCAAAACCTTCTTTTGTCAATAAAACCGCACGAGCCACCGCGCTTTATGATGTCCATTTCCCTAGAGACCAAAAAGAGGTCGAAACCGGCCGTCGTTATCTTGCCTATGAAGAGCTGTTCGAATTAATCCTCGCCGCCAATCTTAATCGCAAGGAAAATGAGCGCCTAAAGAGTCAGCCTCTTCCCTTTAAGGCCGAAAACACCAAGGAACTAATTAGCACTCTCCCTTTTACACTCACTCCCGGGCAAAAGCGTGCCACATGGGATATTCTTCAGGATCTCGAAAAGACCACCCCGATGAACCGGCTCTTGCAGGGCGATGTCGGCTCTGGCAAGACCGTCGTGGCCGCCATCGCCGCCTATCAGGCGATAAAGGCCGGCGCTCAGGTCGCCCTCCTCGCCCCGACTTCCATCCTCGCCGCCCAGCACGCCGAAAGCCTCTCTAAAATCCTGAAACCCCTAAAGGTGAATACCGCCCTTCTTATTGGCGCTACTAAAAACAAGGCCGAGCTAAAAAAGCATATTAAATCTGGCGAGGTCAATCTCTTAATCGGCACCCATGCTATCATTACGGACGACACCGAGTTTCATAACCTCGCTCTCTGTATTATTGATGAGCAACATCGCTTTGGCGTCGCCCAGCGCCAAAAACTCCTCTTAAAATCGCCTAAAAACATGGCCCCCCATCTCCTCGCCATGACCGCCACCCCTATCCCGCGCTCTCTGCAGCTCACTATCTTTGGTGATCTCTCCGTCTCCACCATCCCAGAGCTCCCGAAGGGCCGCCAAAAAATCGAGACTAAAATCATTCGTGAAATAGACCAGAGAGATATGCTTTATCCAAAAATCGCCGAGGAAGTTAAAAAGGGTCGTCAGGTTTATTGGATTTGCAAATCTATCGAAGACAATGCAAAAGAGGAAACAATCTCTGTCAAAAAACAAGCAGAAAAACTATCAAAAATCTTTCCAAAATTTAAAATCGATTTCCTTCATGGTCGTATGAAACCGGCTGAAAAAGATGAAAAAATGCAAAAATTCGAGCAAAAAAAGACCGACATCCTCGTCTCCACCACCGTCGTCGAGGTCGGGGTCAATGTCCCGAATGCCTCGGTCATGGTGATTATGGACGCCGAGGGCTTTGGCCTCGCCCAGCTCCATCAATTAAGGGGTCGCGTCGGCCGCGGGCAGTATCAGAGTTTTTGCTTCCTCGTTAAATCTGGTGAAGAACGGCCGTCAAGAAGATTAAGAGAGCTCGAAAAATCCACTAGCGGTTTTCACCTCGCCGAGGTAGATTTAAAAATTCGCGGCCCGGGCGAGATTTATGGCTCGCTCCAGTCCGGCGCCCTCGACCTCCGCATCGCCTCCCTTTCCGATACTGAGCTAATCTCGGCCGCCCAAAAGCATGTCAAAAATTTCCTAGAAAGCGACATCCCGCTTGAGAACTACCCAGAGCTAAAAAGTTCCATCCAAAAATATCAGCAGCTCACCACGCTTAATTAGTGATATAATAAACATATGAGTAGTAATATTGTTGAGGTTAAAAACTTCCAGATTGGTTTTAATGATAAAATCATCATTAAAGACCTTTCTTTCGAAGTTAGAAAAGGCGAAATCTTTGGCTTGCTCGGCTCGAACGGTTCCGGCAAGACCACCACGATGCGCACTCTCCTCGGTTTTTACCAGCCGACCAAAGGAGAGATTTTAGTAGATGGTAAAAAATACAATCCCGAGGATGCCGAGGTCACCGTCGGCTATCTCCCGGAGGAGCGCGGGCTCTATCGCAAGGAAAATGTCATCGATACCATGGTTTATTTCGGCGAGCTAAAGGGCCTAAAAAATCCGCGCGAATGGAGCGAAAAATATCTAAAACGCGTCGGTCTAGAGGACAAGCTAAACGAAAGAGTCGAAAAGCTCTCTGGTGGCCAGCAACAGAAAATCCAGCTCGGCATCACCATCATGTGTAATCCAAAGCTCCTCATCCTTGATGAGCCGACCAAGGGCTTTGACCCGATAAACCGCCACCTCCTCATGGATATTATCGAGGAGCATCATCAGAAGGGTGCCGCGATTATCATGATTACTCATTATATGGATGAGGTCGAGCGCCTCTGTGACCGCGCTCTCCTCTTAAAGGATGGCGTAGCAAAAGCCTATGGCACCATCCCAGAGATTAAAAAGAAGTTTCATGGCAAGAGCCTTGATCAAATTTTCGTAGATGTTTATGGAGGACGAGATGAATAACCACACTTTTAAAGTCATGAAATTTGAAATCATGCGCCAGCTAAAAAAGCCGGCCTTCTGGGCGGCCACCCTCCTGCTTCCGCTCCTCATCGGCGGCATTTATCTAATCAGCTTTCTCTCTAGTCAGAATGTTAATAAAGACCCGACTTTAAGCGAGGACATTAAAATCGCCATCACAGACGAGGCGGGCGTCTTCTCTGAAAATACCCCCTTCGTCATCAAAGGTGATAAAGAGCAGGGGATTGAAATGATTAAAAACGGCGAGGTAAAACTCTATTATTACATCCCGAAAGATTTCGCCGAGACTAAAAAGGCTGAATTTTATCATGTCTCTGAGGGGTTAGACCTCTTTAACAATGACAATAAAATTTTAAAGAGCCTGCTTCTAAATGATGCCTCGACCAAGGTTAGTGATTTAGACCGGCTGGCCCTCACCGGCAATTTTGAGATTACCGATTATAAACTGGATAAAAACGGTGAAAATGAAAACGCCCTCGGCAAGGCCATCATCCCCTTTGCAATCGGCATCATTTTCTTCCTGTTTATCGCCCTCTGCGGTAACCGCTTCCTCTTAAATGTCGTCGAAGAAAAGGAAAATCGCATCAGCGAAATGATTTTGACTTCTATCTCCGCGAAACATCTCATCGTCGGCAAGATTTTTGCGCTCATGGTACTCGGCATCATCCAGATTCTAGTGGTTGTCATTCCGATTCTCATTTTAATCTTCATCAATCGCGACCAGCCATTCATTAGCAACATCCTCTCCCAGATTGAAGTCGACGGGCTATCGATTACTCTCGGCATCATCTTGTTTGTCGTCTCGAGCATCTTCTATGCCGGCACCTGCACCTTTGTCGGCTCGCTCACCTCCACCGCCAAGGACGCCTCCTCTTTCATCGGCCCGGCAATCATCATGATGGTCATCCCATTATACTTCATGCAGATGTTTATGATGTCAGACCCAAATTTCGCCGTCCAGTTTATGACCTATTTCCCGTTTACCGCCCCTATCGCCCTCATGCTCCGCAGCGGTTTTGGCACTATTTCCACCCCCGAATACATCATCGGCATCATCGTCGTCGCGGTTTCGGCCGTTATCATGATTCGGCTCGCCGTCCGTACCTTCCAGAAAAACGCCATCAATTTTGGCTCGCCCCGGCTAAGGCTCAGAAGAAAGCGCTAGTATTTTCCCCGAAAATATGGTAGAATATATGGGTTATGTATTCTAATGTCGGACTACTTCGTTATGCCAAAAAATCTGGTGGTCGCCTCGTCGGCACCCATCAGAAGTTGGACAAGGCCGCTCGCCGGACTTTGAGTAATTTTTTAAAGCGCGGCGCTTTTTTCCCGACTAGCAAAGAGATTGTTCATTTTGAGGGCAATCGCGGCCCGGATGGTTTAAAGCGTAAGTCTCCCGGCATAGATGAGCCGATGCATTTTATTCTCCCCGATAATGACGATGGCCGCCTCTGGCATTATATCGAGAATCACTCGGCCAATTTAAAAAAGGCACTCCAAGAGATTCAGGAGGACGATATCAAGGCTTTTGAAGACGGGACGGAGGTCCGCGCTGCTTTTGAGGCGGCCTGGCTCGCTCATGTCATTACCGACGGTCTCACCCCCGCCCACCATTTCCCCTATGAACAGGCCGTTTCAGAGCTGATGAGTGATCAAGAGTATGTCAAAATCTTTGGCCAGCCGATAAAGGGCATCATGAAGGGCGATTCTTTGACCGAATCGGCAGTTAAAAATTGGCGCTATTGGGGTCATAATGGCTATATGAGTAAGCATATTGCCTTTGAATACGGTGTTGCCCTGATTGTCACAGCGGAGGGCTGGGATGCGATTAAGCCCGAAATCTCTCCGGAGGATTTAGCTAATTTAGATTTTAAAGAGGAGTTTTATAAATCTCTCCATAAGATTCATTCTCTTGATATGTACACCCGCTTCCGCGAGTCCGGCTGGACTTCGGCCCTCGGCAAAGAGTCAAAAAACATCTTACTCCCAGAGATTGTCCGGGCGATTACGCTTGGTTGGTATGCCTGTCTGCCGGAGGAGAGTAAGCGCAAGGTTAAAAAGGAAAAATAATGTCCGCCGTTAAAAAATCACCACGCGCCAAATCTTCTGAGCTACGAATTCTCTCTGGAAAATACAAAGGCACGAAGTTAAAGTCCCCCGATCTTGCCACCACCCACCCTATGGGCTCCCGCGAAAAGCTGGCGCTTTTTAATATGCTCTCTCCCTATCTCGAGGGCGCGACGGTTCTCGATTATTTCGCCGGCTCCGGCGCTCTCGGCCTCGAGGCTCTCTCTCGCGGCGCCGCCTCAGTCACGTTCATCGAGAACAACCCAAAGGCCTTGCAAACCATCCGCGAGAATTGTGAGAGATGCGGGGCAATGGGGGATAAATGGCAAGCGGCGAGGTGTTTTCCGAACAATAAAGAGATTTTTCCCCGAAAAATTACCAACGCTCGCGGACCCGAGTCTGAAACTGTAGCGAAGCGGAATTTCAGCGAGGGCCCGCCCGAGCGTTGTGATTTTGAAGGGCGAAAAATCTCCCGTTCGGAAAATATCTCACGCTTGCCATCCTTCTCTATCATCATCTCCGATCCACCTTACGACAACTACCAAGTTCCCGACTACGAAAAATTATTAAAAAAAGGTGGCATTTTAGCCCTCTCCCACCCCAAGGATTTCAACCTTAAAGCCATAACCGGCTTGACATTATTAAAGACCAACCATTACGCTGCTTGCCATATTTCACTTTTCACAAAATAACTCTTCCCAAAACAAAAGAAGTATGGTATAATATAAGCATATTTCAATATTAGAGTTATTTGGAGTTTATATTATGCAACCAAATCCGACCCTTTATGGTCAACAGAATAACAACCAGAAGATTCGCTTCATTATCATTACTTCGATTGTCGCGATTGTCGTTCTGGGTATCGCCGTCTGGGCGATTGTCGCCATGGTTAGTGGTAAAAACAAGAATAATGCTACGAAGGTAGATACGGTCGCCGTTCAGGATCAGACCGATAAAAAGGAACAACAGACCGAGAAAAAGTCTAGCGATATGACTTCCACTACGGAAGGCGTCTCAAAGACCGTTACCCCGGCTCCTACTCCCGCTCCTGCCCAGACCGAGAACAAGGACATCCCATCCACCGGTCCAGAGGAGTTCCTCCCGCTTGCCATGACCGCCGGCACCGCTGTTGCCTATCTTGGCTCTCGTAAATTTGCAAAAGCTTAAATAAAATTAGACCGCAAGGTCTAATTTTTTTTGTGCTATAATAGATGTATATAAAAAGGAGTTATTAATAATGAAATTAAATCTCAAAAAACTCGCCGCTATCCTAGCGTTTTCTGCGAGTTTGTTTTTGCCGGCGGCCGCTTTCGCCGTTGACGAGCCTGGCGACCCGCCCATTGAAAACAATTTTGATGGCAAGGCCTATTTTGTCTGGGATTGTAATAGCAAGGTCTGTTATCATCGTTTTGAAGACCTCAAGACCCCAGAACAGGAAATTAACAAAATCGAGAATACCGAGATTACCGATGAAAGCGGTAATAATGGCACTTATGTCTTTAAACAAGAAAATGCGAATTGGGTTCTCGCGAGAGAGTTCGCGGATGATAGTGGCCATGTCCTAGATAAGTGGAATGGAAAGACCGCTAGAGAGATTCTTGCTCCGCCCGATGACGGTGGTATCGGTCTAAATCCGATTACCTTTGGCGGCGGCAATAATTCAATCGCCGTAAATGCGGACTGGAATTTCCAAGTCATCATCTATCGGGACGGCTATAAGGCTATCACCGTTGGCGACAGCCAAGATGATTACACCTATTTCCCGGAAAAATGGATGTTTAATTATAACTACTTCATTGACATTTCCGATACTTCCGCCTCTGACCCAGCCGTCGTCACGACTTATCTAAAGGAGCCGACTATCAAGCTTAAAACCGATGGTATCGTCTCTGTCACTCCGCTAAATGTCAATTCCGGTGCCGTAACCGTCACCCCGAGCTTGAATGGTTTTGACTTAACATTCAATTCTAGCTATTATGACCATGTTGTTTTCGAGCTAAAGGCTAGCGATGGCAAGACCTATTATCTTATGGTCGCCCGCACCGCTTTAATAGTTCAAGAAAATTACAAACCGGGCGCCGAGCCAGAAATCCTCGTCGGCGTGATGTACCCCTCTGGCCAAGCCAACGGAGACACTTATAATGTCATCGCAACCGTCGTAAAGACTGACGGTTCTAAAACCGTTAAAACCGTAAGTAGTGGTGAATTTTATTACAGGGTAGATACAAACGAAAAGGTTAGTAACCCCAGCAAGGTCATAGAATGTGGTAAAAATCTCTCGTGTTCATGGTATTCCGTTAAAACCGGTAGCCCGCGCGAGCTCACAGGTGCTTACTTTAGCGTCATCAAAAATGGCTCGACCAGCACGACATATTCCGGGACTTTCAGCGGCTCCAATCGTGGCGCCTTCTATGATGCTACAACTAGAAAGGTAATTTATGAATAGGAAAGGAGCTCACATGAAAAAAGTTATCGCATGTATCGTCACCGTCCTCGCTCTCGCCGCAGTCATTGTCCCGGCCACGACTCGCGCGAAGGATATTAAGACTATTAATGCCTCCGAGGTAAACGGGAAGATTTCCGTCTCCGGCACCGCCGAGGCTGGCACGCTCGCCGTTGCCGTCATGGTTTATGACGAAAAGGGTTCGGAGCTCCTCGCCATGGAAACCGCCAGCGTTTCGGACGAGAGCCTCTATTACGCCGAGGTAGAGCTCCCCGAGGGGACTTATCAAGTCAAGGTCGCCGATTATGACGGCGGAGATTATAAGACCGCCACCGTCTCTCCGGCCAAAAAGTCCGAGGTTCCGACCGCCCCGAATTCCGGCAGCACAGACTAGGCTTAAAATCCGCCCCTAATAAAGGGGCGGATTTTTGTTTACAAAATCGGCATTTTATGATATTATATAAATAACTATTGTTAGAGTTCTTTAAAAAGGGGGTATTAATATGGATTATGTCGATAGGATGCTTGATGAGGCTGATGCCGTATTAAAAACGGCCACAGAATATTTCGTTGCTGTTCGGCAGGACGGCTTCGCCGAGGCTGTTAATGTCAATGCTAGCGAGTATGCCGGGCTTAAAAAGTCTGAGCTAGAAAGGCTTCGCCATGAGCATCGCGCAAAGCGTAATAATATAGGCTTAGTCATTGAGAACGAAAAGGCCGTCTTTCGAGGGGCATACATCATGTTCTATAGGGCAAAAGGGCTTTGGCCCCCGCTCTTCATGATATTAATATTCGCCATTATCATGGCTTTTAATTCCATGCCGTTTACCAAGTGGTTCTTGCCACTTGCTATCTCTCTATTCATCGTGGATCTCGCCGTCTGGCGGCTCATGCATTCTCTCATGCAGAAGACCGTCGGGAGACTACTCGAGGAATATGCACTCTATGGCGCCGCGGAGGGTATGATTTCTCTTTCGGACTATCGTAAATTAGAGACCATAGAGCTCTCCAGATTGCCGAATGAGCCATACGCTTCTCAGGAGGTAGGATGGTAAAGTCTAAAACCGGAGCTAGTTTAGCCCCGGTTTTTCATTTCAGAGTAGATTTTATGCCATAAATCTGATATAATTATGAGGCAAGCCCGGATGGTGAAATTGGTATACACGTATGCCTTAGGAGCATATGCCGGTTGGCGTGCAGGTTCAAGTCCTGTTCCGGGCACCACTTCATTAGCGTTAAAATTGCCCATCTGGGCATTTTTTGATACCACGCCTCGCCCATAAGGCGCGGCGGGTATCAAGAAAATACCCATCTGAACAATTTTTCCAGCTAATGAAGATGCGCTCTGAATCTAGGCGATTTTTCCTAGCGAAAAATTTTTCTTGCCTCGCTCTATCAAAATAGCGCTTCGGCAAGAGAAAATACCACCTAGACGGCTTTCATCTTCGAATTTGAGAAGGTTTTTAACTTCGTTGTAAATAAAACACTTGTGCTAATTTTTGTGGGGTGGTAGAATGGATATATATAAAGTAAAATAAAGAGGTGTTGAATGGGAAGGTCCATCAGAACAGTAAATAAAATTGAGAGTAAACTAAATAATAAGAAGGCTAGTAATAGTCTAGCTTTTGCCACTCTTGGTGCTCTCTCTCTCTCTCTCTCTTAGGTAGTGCTTTATTTTCTCATTCCGCTTACGCTGCAAGTTATGTTAATGTCTCTTCTTCTGCACCAGAAGGATTAGTAAGCTTTTCTAAAGTCCAACCTTCATCTTCTGGAGAAATGAGTACGGCTTCTGATACCCTTACTATTAATACTAACTGTTCTGCTGGTTATTCTGTTTATGTTTCTGCTATAAATGGTGGAGATACTAATCTCACCAATGATTCCGCTTCTGCTATTAGTAGTGGTAATAATACCATTACTGCTTCTTCTGCTACAGTAGGTGGAACATCTACAGTACTATCTCCCAATACATGGGGAATAAATGCTAATAGTGCTGATGTATCAGAAAACAAATACTTTGGTCTCCCTTCCTATTCTTCTGCCACTACTACTGCCCTTACTACTAAAGCTGATGTAGAAACAAGTAGTACTGTACCTATCTACTATGGCGCTAAAGTCACTACTGCTATTGCTCCCGGTACTTATTCTGGA
>JAFWOH010000006.1 GCA_017509895.1 Candidatus Saccharimonadota bacterium | reverse complement strand
TCTCCTTTCGTTTGTTTATTGGTTATTAAATAAATTATAAAGGAGATCTATTTTTTTGTTAATTCACGCACACGAGAAGCTTCACTGTGAGGGAGTTACGCTTCTCGCGTGCTTTGTCTCAAATGTGTTTGGTCTAGTAAAACAGCTAATTTTCAGACGCTACTCGCCGCCTGCTACCGCCGAAAAATCACAATAAATAGCCCATCCTCAGAGCTCTTATGCGGGAATCTAGGGGGAGCTCTTCGGATGGGTATTTATTGTCATTTTTGCGGGGCGAGTGACGCATTGTCTGAAGAATTAGCTGTTATACTTTTATAATAGCAATCTTGTTCTTGCCTTTTTTGACAAGACCAGATTCTTTCGGAACAAAGTCTAAACTGATTTTTTCACCGTTATATGAGATTGCCTTCGCCTCGATTAACTTTCTGGCCTCACCTTTGCTTTTTACTAATCCTAATTCTACTAGGCAGGCTAGGAAATCATCTTTATAATCTGTTTTTATAAAAATTTCGCTAAAATCATCAACATTATTATAATCGCCGCCAAAGATAGCTTCGGTAGCTTTGATGGCTTGGGCGGCTTTATTCACACCATGGACAATCTCTGTAACGGATTTGGCCAAGGCCTTTTGGGCGAGGCGGTGCTCGGGGGCTTTTTTATGCTCGCTTAAGATGTCTTCGATTTCTTCCTTTGAATAGAGCGTGTAAAACTTCATCAGATATTCAACGGAATCATCCGGCTGGTTTAGCCAGAACTGATAAAAGTCAAAGACTGTAGTGGAATTCGGTCCCTCGGAGGCGAGCCAGACGGCATTCCCCTCGCTCTTGCCGAACTTGCGGCCTGAAACCGGGTCAATCACGAGCGGGGTCGACCAGACATCGGCCTCGGCCTTTTCGAGACTCTTAATCAAGTGAATCCCGGAGGAGCAATTCCCGAATTGGTCCGCGCCACAGAGCTGGAGAGCGACGCCATATTCTTTATAGAGATGGTAAAAATCGTAGCCCTGAATCAAAGTGTAAGAAAACTCGGCGTAGGAAATCCCGGAGCCGCCCTCGCCGATACGGTTCTGAATAAATTTACGGTCTAAAAGCTGGGTCATACTGAAAGCTTTGCCGATTGTCCGGAGGAAGTCGAGGTATTTGATGTCTTTGAACCAGTCGTAATTATCCAAAATGGTTAGATTAGCGAGCTGAGTGCTCTTGTTAGATTCACAACTTAATTCTAAGTAATTCTTCATTACGCGCTCAATCTGGGACTTGATGGCGCGCTTATTATGCTCGATTTCCTCGAGAGATTTTAATTCCCTTTCGCCAGTCTCCTTCGGATCACCAATCTGGCCGGTCGCGCCGCCGACGAGGAGATACGGTTTATAGCCATGCTTGACGAAGCAGGCGCACATCAAGAGCGCGGCGAGATTGCCGATAGTGAGGCTGTCGGCGCTAGGGTCTGCACCCCAATAAAATTGTTTGTTCTCACGAGTGTCGAGGCTCTTAATATCCTTAATCGTGGTCTCGGCCTTAAAGCCTCTAAATTCTAGTTCCTCTGATAATTTCATATTCCTCCTATTCTAAAATTGCCTTGATTCTTCGCACCCCGGCGGAGCTAGACTCATCTTTTTGAATCTTGAAAGTCCCGAGGACGCCGGTGTGCTCGACATGGGGGCCGCCACAGACCTCGCGCGAGGCGGGGCTTTTTTCGTCTCCGATAGTATAGACTTTGACCTTGTCTGGGTACCTATCCCAGAAAGAGCCATGAGCCTTTAGCTCGTTTTTAGCATAATCCTTATCATACTCAGCGAAGACGACCGGCAAATCGGCCTTAATCCATTCGTTGACTTGGTCCTCGACCTTTTGTTTCTCCTCAGGAGTGAGTTTATGGTCGGTGTTATAATCGAGGCGCATCCGCTCTGAAGTAATGTTACTGCCCTGCTGGGAAATGTCTTTATTGATATGTTTTTGGAGGGCGGCGAGGAGGAGATGGGTCGCGGTATGGTATTTCGTGCTCATCTCGCCATGGTCCTCGAGACCGCCTTTGAACATCCCTTTGCTCGCGGTCTTGCTTCTTTCTCTTTGCTCGGCAAGGGCCGCCTCAAATTCCTCTTGATACTTCTTAGAAAGTCTAATATTCTGATGATAGGCCTCCTCGACCGAGAGCTCGAGCGGAAAACCATAAGTATCCTGAAGCTTGAATAAATCTGTGCCGGTGAGGACACCGTCGGCGTCCATTGAAGCCATTTTATGAAGCTCCTTTAGACCTTTATTTAGGGTCTGGCGGAAGGCTTTTTCCTCCTTTTCGAGTACGCCGAGAGCGTCTTTTCGATTGGTCAAGATTGAATCTGGGAGAGTCTCATATTCACTCGCGATAATCGGGATAATCTCAGAAAGGAAGTTCTGGGCGATGCCGAGATCAAGTGCGCGGAGAATGGCGCGGCGAATCAGACGGCGGAGGGCATAGCCCTGAGCCTTGTTTGAGGGGGTGAGCCCCTGAGAGGCCAAGAGATAAGCGCCACGAAGATGATCGGCGATGATGCGCATCTCATCAGTATTATTATCATAAGACTTGCCACTAATTTCTTCGAGCTTATCAATAATTGGCTTAAGAAGCGAAATCTTAAAGACATCAAAACTGCCGATGCTAGCCGCAGTGATGCGCTCGAGACCGCCACCGAAATCGACATTTTTCTTTTCGAGCTCCTCAAAAGAGCCGTCGTCCTTGCGACGATATTGCATAAAGACCTGATTGCCAATTTCCATAAAGCGAGCACCATCCGAGGCGGGATGGGCCTTGCCGTATTTTGCTTCATCTTGCTTATCTTCGCCAAAATCGTAAAAAACCTCTGAATCTGGGCCGCAAGGGTCGCCGAGCGGAGTAGTCTCGATCCCGCCGCCGCGCGACCACCAATTTTCCTTGTCATTATAGAAGAAAATCCGCTCGCCGGGCTTTATACCCCTCTTATCACCATTTTCGGCGGTGTCAATCTCGGCGATTTTCGCCTCGATACCAGCCTTCTTAAAAACATTTTGCCAAATCTCGGCCGCCTCGGTGTCCTTCGGGATACCGTATTTTTCATTACCAATAAAGCAAGTGACATAAATCTTCGACGGGTCTAGCCCGACGACCTCAGTCAGAAACTCAAAGAAATTTTCAATCTGCTCCTTCTTGAAATAATCGCCAAGCGACCAGTTACCGAGCATCTCAAAGACCGTGGTATGGCGCGGATCGCCAACGTCCTCGATATCCTGCAATCTTAAAGCGGGCTGAGAATCGGCAAGGCGCGTGCCGTCCTTATGGAGCGCGCCGAGAAGGTAAGGGAGGAGCGGCTGCATCCCGGAGCCGGTAAAGAGGGTGGTCGGGTCGTTCTCGAGGACGAGCGGAGCCGGCGGGATAATCTTATGGCCTTTTTTAACTTGAAACTCTAAAAATTTTTGACGGATATCACTTGCATTCATAGAAAAATTATAGCACAGATTAGGGGAGAGGGGTAGAGGGATTTAAAAAGGGCCACGCATTTGCGCGACCCTTTAAGGTGCTAGCCTGCTAGGTCTATGTGACCTAACTCTCTCTGCTCCGGCTCTGTATTTTTTAGATATTCCCGAATATTGGCAATCCGGAGGCCGAAATTATGCAGCCTATTTGCTGCGTCCGGATATATCCTGTTAATTTGGGCCGCGACCTCAAAGATGGCGATTGCGCGGAGTCTTAATTCCTTGATTAACCCCTCATTTATTGAGCGCGCGAAGGCCGGACGATTCTCCTTTAATGCGGTTTTGATGATTGCGTTATACTGAAAAATGTAGCTTTCAGTTATATCGCGGAATTCCCGCACTGAGCTCTTTAACGCCTCGGTGCTAGAGCAGTCAATCGACCGCTTAAGTCTAACGATTTCATCGTTAGATCTTATGTCTAGTTTTTCAAATGTACTTTCCATTAAGATACCCCCTTTTTCTTTTTTACTCTAAAATGGTAACAGTTATGTTATTATAGCACAGATTAAGCATTAATGCAATGTTTATTTCACAATTCCGCCGCCGAGGCAGGTGTCACCTCTGTAGAAGACGGCGGATTGGCCGGAGGCAGGGCGCTTAACCGGTTTCTCGAATTTTAGTTTGCCTCCTTGTAGTTCTGCTGGGATGAGTTCAGAGCGATGGCGTAATCTAACTTTGATTTTGCGCGCGAGCTGGCTCGTAGGCCTTCGGCCTTCCGCGTCCCAAGGGGCGGTCGCTGGGGTATTCGGGTCCTGCTGCGTGCTTCCCCATGAATCGTCGCTTGGGGCCCCTACCCCAAGCTCCGCTCCCGGGGGCCCCGCACGCATCACCCGAATAGCCCTCCGCGGGTTACCAGCTCGCTCGCTACACATATCATTTCTACAATCTCTGAAAACTATATCCTCGAGCGTGAGCTCGTCGGTCCAGAGGTCTTTAAAGTTCAGATTGCGAGAAACGTAAATTGTGTTTTTTGAAACATCTTTTTTGACGACATAATAGGGGAGGCCGCCGCCGAGGTTTAGACCTTTGCGTTGGCCGAGGGCGTAGAAAATCGCGCCGGTATGGGTGCCGACGGTCTCGCCGGTATCGGCATCAATAATCGGGCCGAGCTTCTCTGGGAAATACTCCTTCAAAAAATCTTCCATCCCGACTTCGCCGACGAAACAAACCCCCATGGACTCTTTTTTATAGGCATTATCAAGACCTTTCTCTGCCGCCAACTTTTTGACATCAGGTTTTAACATCCCGCCGACCGGAAAAAGCGTGTGGGCGATAGCCTCCTCGGAGATACGATAGAGAAAATAAGTCTGGTCTTTATTTTCATCGACGGCTTTTAAGAGCGCCGGCCCCTCATGCGGCTCGACAGCGCCGGCGAGCGGGGAGCCTTGCCCCTTCAGGTTCGCGACTTCGTCGTTCCAGACTCTAGCATAATGGCCGGTAGCAATTAAATCTGCTCCGTCCTCTCTTGCGGTTTCGTAGAAAAGTTTGAACTTTATCTCTTGATTACACATGATGTCGGGGTTCGGGGTACGGCCTTTTTTAAACTCGGAGAGCATATAATCAACGACCTTCTGCTTGTATTCCTTTTCAAAATCAAAAATCTTAAAATCAATCCCGAGTTTTACCGCGACGCGCTTGGCATCGGCCAAATCCTCGGCCCAAGGGCATTTCATCCCGGGAAGGTCGCGTGACCAATTTTTCATATAGACGCCAACGACCTTATACCCGGCCTCTTTTAACAACACAGCAGACAGAGAAGAATCAACCCCGCCAGACATCCCGACATAAACAGTTTTCATGTTATATATTATACAACATATTAAAAAGACTGGCAAACGCCAGCCTTTTTATAAGGTGCTTAGTTAAAGATACGATAGCCGAAGCCGTTTTCCTGACCAGTAGTCCAACCGTTGCCGTCGATCAGTCCTTCATAAAATACGACCTGAGACTCGGGGATGGTAATCGTCGGATTTTCCAAAACGGCTACGGCCGTTTCTGGGTCAAAATCGATGAGCGTTTCAAAGAACAGCTCCTCGACGATATACTGGAGGTCCTCGGTCGTAAGGTCATAACTCTCCGCGACCTTCGTATTGATATAAGAAACCGGAATGGACTCCATGACCTCGTTGCTATCGAGATCGTGCTCCCGATAGAAGAGCATCAGCGCTACCGGCTCGTAATCGTCGAGATAAGCCACGACCGGATCGTATTTGACCCTAAATAGACGGTTAGAGCTCGTCTCGCAACAGCCCTCGTAACAGAATACCGAGGGGTTGATATTGCTCCAGAACTCACCGACGGCCTTGCGCATAGCCTCAGCAACAATCTTCCGCCGATCTTCTTCGGAAACTTTCAGCTTGCCTTCACTCTGAGTTTCGGCAAGGGCTAAATCAGCTTCAAACTGAGCATATAAGCCAGCGGCGTCATTGGCGACATAGCCGCTCTCGTGGAACTCGCCGCTTTCATAAAGGCTTAATACACTAACGGTCTCAAACCTATTAAAAAGGCGACGCAAAGTCAGCTCAAAGAAGCCGACGAAATACGGACGGGCGAGCTCGTCGTCGATTGTGCCGTCTGTCGGTGTTACTTTTTCGACCGTATATACATCTTTGCAATTATTGAAATAGATACGGTCGCCCTCGGCGGGGAGAATCTGTGTCTGATAAACCGGGATGGTAAACGTTCCCGTTTTGCTCAGCCCTCTTATCATTTTCTTCGGCAGAGTGTAAGTGAAGCAGTTCATATTCTTTCCTCCCTTCATAGTTTTTAATGAACCAACTGCTACTTGCGCTTATTATATCAGATATTTTACAATCTCGCAATTTCTTTGTTTATTGCGCTTACGATTTTTCGGCCGGCGATTTTGATGTCTTCTTCGGTGTTTTGCAGGCCGAGAGAGATGCGGAGCGAGCCGGCAATTTCCTCTTCGGAAAGATTTATGGCCTTTAAGACATGCGACTTTTCACCCTTGCTGGCGGCGCAGGCGGCGCCAGTAGAGAGGTAAATTTCATCATCTTCGAGGAGATAGATAATTCTTTCCGCGTCGATCCCCGGGAAGGAGACCGGGCAAAAATTAGCGAGCTGATGTTTTTTATTGCCTAGAAAAATCGGCTCGATAGGAGAATTTTTGAGTTCGGATTTAAGGATTTCGACGAGTTTTTCATAATGCTTGCGGTTTTTGTCCTGATGTTTTTTGGCTTCTTCGGCGGCCTTGGCGAAGCCGATGAGCCCGGGGACATTCTCTGTGCCAGAGCGAAGACCTCTCTCTTGGCCGCCGCCCTTTTGGCTAGATTTTAATTTTACTCGATGGCCAGCATAGAGTGCGCCGACGCCCTTTGGACCGTAGACCTTGGCAGAATTAAGAGTTAAAAGGTCGACTCCGAGGCGAGCGACGGAAATTGGGACGAGCCCAAGGGACTGAGAGGCATCGGAATGAAAATATAAGGGGAGGGGGTTTTGATTTTTAAGACGCTCTTTGCACTCTGTTTTTATCATCTCGGCAATGTCGGAGAGCGGCTGGATAGTGCCGAGCTCGTTGTTAGCGAGAGAAATGGTGACAAAAGTGGTATTTTGATCGAGTTTGTTCCTAAAATCATCTAAATCTATTCGGCCGGAGCGGTCAACTTTGACAAACTCTGTATTGTAATTTTCACAATTTTTTAAGATGGAGTCATGCTCGGTCTTTAAGGTGAGGATTTTCCCAGTTTCTACGGCGGAGAACGCTAGACTGTTTGCCTCGGTGGCACCGGAGGTGATAATGAGGTCGTCGCCTTTTGCACCGATGAGATGGGCGAGCGTATCTTTCGCGGCTTCGTAATCTTCGCGAACGCGCTTGGCGGCGAGATAGGGGCTACTTGGGTTGAAAAACTTTTCGCTAAGATAGGGCGCCATGGCCTTTTTGGCGGCTTCAGAAACAGGGGTGGCGGAGGCATAATCTAGAAAAATCATATTTTGAAAAGCCTTTCTGCGTTTTCTGTGGTAATTTTTGCAACGTCTTCAAAGGTGGTTTGATAATGAATAGCAAGGAAGTTCGCGATATTTTTCACAAATGCCGGCTCGTCAACCTCGCCACGATGGGGGACGGGAGCGAGAAAGGGCGAGTCGGTCTCGAGCAGGGTGTGATCTAGCGGGGCAAGCGGAATATTAGCAAAGGTCGCGAGGCCGTTTACACCGATATAAAAATCTTCGTTCAGGCACTTTTCAAGATTTTCGCGGCTGTCTGAAAAAGAGTGAATGACGGCGCGCTTGATTCCGGGGAAGTTTCGGAGGACGGCGAAAAAGTCGTCAAAGGCCTCGCGGACGTGGAAGATGCAGGGGAGATCGTTTTTTATGGCGAGGTCGAGCATTTGCTCTAAAAGTTTTAGTTGGGGTTCTTTGGTGCTGGTACTGTTATGGTAGTCCAATCCGATTTCGCCGATAGCAGTAGGATGTTGTAATTTTGATGACGGGTCCTGTCGCGAGTCATCCCCCAACGTGCTCGTGCCTTCGGCACTGCGCGCGCAGGGGGTCCCCCTACTCGCGCCACCCATATCAAAATTACAACGTTCTGCCTCGTCGGGGTGGATGCCGTAGGACCAGAAGACATTTTCGTGCTGGCTCGCGAAGTCACAAGCCTTTAGGGAATCCTCGTGCGAGGTGCCGACACAGATGAGCTTATCTATCCCGTTTTCCTGTGCGCGAGCGAGGAGTTTTTCGGGAGTATATTCCTCCGGGATGGGGCGGGCTTTTCCCTGCGCACGAGAGATGGCAAATTTATAAGTATCAAAATCATGAATATGACAATGGGAATCAATCAGCATAGACACGATTTTCTCTCTTTCTTTTAATCGGATCTAGCTGGCGCTTTCTGAGTCTCAGAGATTGTGGAGTGACCTCGAGAAGCTCATCATCTAGAAGAAAGTCTAAACATTGCTCGAGAGAAAGTTTTGTATAGGGAGTGAGCTGGATGGCGCCATCGGAGGCGTGGGTGCGCATATTAGTGAGTTGCTTTTCGCGGCAAATATTAATATCGATGTCTTCTTTTTTATTCGAGAGGCCGACAATCATACCTTGATAAACCGGAACCTGAGGAGGAATATAAAGCACCCCGCGGGCCTGAGCGGCATCCAATGCATAGGCAGTCGAGACGCCATTCTCAAAACTAATCAAGGCACCGTTTCGCTCTGGCTTATATTTGCTATCCGCCGGTTTATAACCCATTGGGATGCTAGACATGATGACCGTACCCCTCGTCGCGGTAAGTAAATTATTGCGAAGGCCGATCAGGGCGGCGGTGGTGATTTCATAGGTAAAGCGGGTTGAGCCGGTGCTAGTGATTTCCTGAGACTTTAGCTCGGCCTTTCGGATGCCCATTTCCTGAGAAACGGCGCCGACAAATTCAGAATCGACCTCTATCGTTAGGTCCTCTACCGGCTCTAGCTTCTGGCCATTCTCCTCTTTATAAACCACCTCGGGACGGCCGACCTCGAGCTCATAACCCTCGCGGCGCATAGTCTCGATCAAAACCGAGAGATGCAATTCGCCGCGGCCAGAGACTTTATAGCCGAGACCATCAGGCTTGATTTTAAGAGCAATATTAGTCTCGAGTTCTTTTTCGAGGCGCTCGGCAATCTGGCGGGAAGTGGTGAATTCGCCTTCTTTACCTTTCAGAGGAGAGGTATTAGGACCGATATAAATGCTTAAAGTCGGTGGTTCTAATTCTAGGCCGGGGAGAGCCTCGGGAGCTTCGCCGGTCGCGATGGTATCGCCGATTTGGGCGTCTTGGATGCCGGTCAGGGCGACAATGTCGCCGGCAATGGCCTCGTCGGTCTCTTCTTTACCGAGGCCACGATAGGTGAAAATTTTTTCGATCTTGAAGTGTTGTAATTTTGGCGACGGGTCCTGCCACGAGTCATCCCCCAACGTGCTCGTGCCTTCGGCACTGCGCGCGCAGGGGGTCCCCCTACTCGTGTCACCCATGCCAAAATTACAACGCAAGACGGAAACCTTTTCGCCTTTCTTAAGCTTGCCACGAAAGATTTTGCCGATGGCATATTTGCCGAGGTAGTTATCGGCGGCGAGGGCGGCGACGAGGAGCTGGGCGCCCTTTTCGGCGTCTTCGTCGATTCTCGGAGCGGGAATATCATTAATGATGGCATCAAAAATGACATGGAGATCATCATCTAAATCGGTGGTTTTCCCAGCTCGTCCTTCCCGGGCGATAGCATAGTAAATCGGATAGTTTAGCTGAGACTCGTCGGTCGCAAGCTCGAGAAAGAGGCTCTCGATCTCGCTTTTTACCTCTTCGATGCGGGCGGCGGGTTTGTCGATTTTATTGATGACCACGACCGGCTTTAGCTTTAGAGACAAAGCCTTTTCGAGGACAAATTTCGTCTGGGGCATCGGGCCTTCCTGAGCATCGACGATTAAAAGCACGCCGTCTGCCATATTTAGAGTCCGCTCGACCTCGCCAGAGAAATCGGCGTGGCCGGGAGTATCAATGATGTTGATTTTATAGCCATCATAAAACACCGCGGTCTGTTTAGCAGTAATCGTGATGCCGCGCTCATGCTCCTGATCGCCAGAGTCCATAATGAGAGTCTGGGACATCTCGGCCTGATTATCACGAAAAGTATGGGACTGCTTAAGAAGCCCGTCTACGAGCGTGGTCTTGCCATGGTCGACATGCGCAATAATTGCGACATTACGAATATTTTCTTTATGCATGGGTTCTATTATACCATATTTTCGGAATAAAAACAGGGGTTTATTTTTTGAATATAGTATGTTATAATTTTTGTTGATGGGCGGCTAGCTCAGTTGGCTAGAGCGCGTCTTTGACGTAGACGAGGTCAGGGGTTCGACTCCCTTGTCGCCCACCATTAACATCGTAGGCAACATTCGTCGAACCCCTGGAGCGTCCCAAGGGGCAAACAGGGGTTCGACTCCCTTGTCGCCCACCATTAACATCGTGTACAATGTTGAGATGACAAGTTTGGGCCGGTAGCTCAGCTGGTTAGAGCACGGGCCTTTTAAGCCCGGTGTCGAGGGTTCGAGTCCCTCCCGGCTCACCAAATTTGAAACAAAAAAATAAAGCCCCGAAGGGCCTTATTTTTTATTTCTTTTTGGTCATCTTATCTTCGACGATTTCGGCTTCTTTGATGAGTTTGCCGTATTTTTTATTGAGGTCGTTAAGATTATTCTTGAGGGTGATAAGGTCGATAAGCGAAGATACCGCGTAGATTAGCATCATAATACCGGCAAAAGTCATCATGGCGATTTGGCCACCCCAAGGATTGATGATGAGCAAAATACCACAAATAATCGAGAGAACGGAAGTGAGCGCAGCCCAAGTCCTAGCATTTGTAGACTGGAGGGCGGTAGCGTAGCGGATGGTGGACATCGAGGAAATAATGAACCAAGCACCTAAGATAATCGGGAAAATATTCATCACGCCCTCGTTAACGGCAAAGACGAGGCCGAGAATTAAGAGAATAGCTCCGAGAACAGTCGCGCCAAACATCGGGTGTTTTGAGCCGGCATTGGCAGCGAGCATATAGGCGCCGGCGGCGAGAAAGAAAATCGCCGTAATCCAACGGATAGTGTCAAGCGACCCCTCCGGGAAGAAAATAAAGACTAGGCCGAGAATGATAAAGGCCACAGCCATAATAATTGCTGAATTAATAAAACTTTTAATCTTGTCTTTCATAAAACTCCTTTTTTATATTATATCATAGTAAAGCTTGAAAAATGACAAAATTATGCAAAAAACGGACACCCTCGCAGTTTATCGGTGCCCGTTTTAGCAGAGTCGCTGCGGCCGGGTGCTTGGCCGCAGCTCAAATCTTAGTGGCGAGTCTCCTTCCTGCGGAGGATGAAGATACCTCCAACGGTTACGGCAGCGAAGACAATCAGCCCGGTTAAGAGGAAGTCTTTGCTAGACAGATTAAGATTAGCAAAGAAATTACCGGTATCCGGAACTTCGGGAGAACCGTAAGTGATACGAATGGCATTACGCTTGGCCTCTTCTTCGGAAATTAGCGGGACGAGTTCTCCGGCCTCATTACGAGCATAGGGGATGATGGCGATAATATATTCGCCTTCCGCTAGCCCATACTTATCGAAGGGGAGCTCGATATGGTTGTCAACAACACTAGAAACTGGGACGTCATAGCGGAAGATTTCATTACCGTCTTTATCATAGACAATAATCTCAATTTTCTCAACACCTTCTTCAACGGTCACATCAATCACAGGGTTCGGGATAACTGGGGTAGGTTCGGACTTTTTATTGTAAGTAACTTGAGTCTTTAGATTAGTGGTGGCTTCATCCTGATCCGGAACTAGAGCGCCGTACCAGTTGTAGCTATAGGTCACGAACTTAACCGTATATTTGCCGCTCGGCATATTATTATCTGAAAATGGTAAGGCTAGATCTATTTTGGTCTTACCATCAGTGTCAACTTCAGTACGGAAAGCCTCAGTACCATCGGCATTTTCAACAATAGCCTCGACTTTGACAACGGTCGTTTTGACATCTAGACTGACAATCGGGTTATTATTTTCATCGACTGGGATAGTGCCGGAATCGACTGTGGCCGGATAATAAGAAAACTTGACTGAATCTTCAAACGGCGCCTGACCAGCGCGTTCAACCTTAACATTTAAAACATATTCGCCATAACCGGCAGTATCAGGGTCGAACTCTTTCAAATTATAGATAAAATCGTGGGTACCATAGTGGCCACCATATTCAGAAGTGTCGTCGGACAAAGGTTGCTCCGGCAAGGTAACAGTCTTTGAACCTTTAGTTAAGGTATAGACTATCGAATCCGCTCCAGAATAAGACACTTGGATACGAAGATTATTGTTGGTAAGTTTAGCACCGTCAAGCGGGCTCTCAATTTTTGCTTCCGGATTATTGCTGATAACGGTGACGTTAACATCAACCTCAGCGCTGGCGGTCATAGCGCCAACATCCGGTATATTGCAGGCAACAGTGGTGATAGCAGCAACAAGCGCTATTCCACCGACACCCAGCAAGCGTTTTTGTAGTTTTTTCATATACTCTGCACTCTTTTCTTTTTTTAGTTTTTATTTTGGTCTTGCAGATTCAAAGTGTACGGCCGGTAACTTTGATTGCGCTCATCTAGACTGCTAATCTAGAATTACGCTCTCTGCGTTTCCTGACTACCATTATAATGCCTATGGTAAGTCCTGTCAATACTAAAATTGTTAAAATAATCATAATAATCGGGAATTTGATCACGAGCTTTTCTTCTTCCCTAGTCCCTTCGTTTCCGGGAGCATGAACTTTAAAGTAAACTTTAAAGATACCCATGAATGGAGTGTCGGCCCACTCTAGATTGACGCGACGCTCGGTATCTGGGAGAATGTTATAAGAAGATTGCTTTTTATAAAGCTCGGCTCCGAGGATGGATTTTACTGCTATGATGTATTCGGCCTCAAAATCGGTGTTGCCAGAGTTTTTAACCTTTGAGGTGGCGGTGATATTGCCGCTGGTTAAGAATCCCGGGATGTTAAAATCGGTAATGCTACCTTCCTCAGTAGTGTCGCCATTGGTGCGGCCATAGACAATCATGCCGACGCGTGAAGCGGTGCGAATACCAGAATTATCAGATTGAGTGACCTCTTTGCTATTGACGCCAGCCTCAGTCTCGGCGAAGATAGTGGCATACTGACCACCGGCCGGAATATCGGCGGGGACTTCGACGAGATATTTAACGAGCTGAGTCTCACCAGATTTAATGGTGAATTTTGGCTTGTCGACGATTTTGTCACCCTGATAGAATTTAATCCAACGAGCGATTTGCGTACGCGGAGTTTCCGTCGTAAAATCTACATCATAGTTTTCATTGGTGATGGAATATGGGGTGGCATAGAGCGTATAGGAAAAATCCGAGGAGCCAGAGTTTCTGATGGTCATGGTATGCTCAGAGGTTTTACCAGCCTCAAGGATGACTTGACTAGAAACCGGAGAGACCTGAATCAAAACTGGCGGAGCATCCGGGCTGATTTCCTGAATCTTGCCCGAGAGAGCATCGGCCTCACCCTCTGGATGGGTGGAAGTATCGGTGGTGTTTTCTTTCTTCCCCTCGGCATTTTCACCTTCTGCAAAAACCGGGGCTGACAGGCCGACTAGACCAAATATAAAGGCTAGCGCGGCAATAATTTTAATAGTATTCTTTTTCATTTAAATTCTCCTTTCTTTTTCATTATGCTCTTGATTGATATTTTTATCCTTGCGACGTCTGACAATCCGGAAGATTATCCAGAAAATTAGGGCGGCTATCACCACGATAAAGATAATCAATAGGAAGAGTGGACAGATAATGACCAGCTTCTTAACTGTGGAAGTCTGACCAAGAAACTCGATGGTTTGTTCAACTGTAAAGATGCCGAGGCTGGGGGCGCCATTCCATGAAATGACATTAAAGCGACGCGTCTCTGGGATGATATCGATGAAACGACCTTGTGAATCTTCATTATTAAAGACGGTCTCGTTACTACCAAGTGGCCAGACCTTCATGATGCAGGTGGCGGTGGACTCAACATTACCGGTGTTTTCGATGGTGGCGATAGCCGAGATTGGTGGCTGAAAGACGAAACTATTGATATTATTATTAATAACACTACCACCAGTACGGGTATTACCAGCGATGTCGGCATAGAGAATCATTGCGAGACTATTAACCGTCTTAATGATAGAATCTGGATTATTGCCGTCGCTAGTCTTGGCCATGATGGCGGCATACTGCCCGCCAGAAGCGACATCCTTTGGTACGGTGATAGTGAATGGGACATCCACATAGGCGCCGGGCTCCAAGGTACCCTCTTTTAGTTTCTCATCAAAGGTGACCCAGTTTGCCATTTGAGAATAGGTGTTTGAAGAATTTTTATAGTTAGACTCGTAATTTTCGTCTACTACGGTGTATGGCGCGGCTGAAACATTATATGAAAATTTCTCTGTGCCAATATTTCGCACCTTAAAAGAAGAAACGAAAGACTGGCCCTTTTCCAGTTTTAGCTTCTGTTTTGTAGGGGAGATCTCCATATGAATCGGCTTGTCGCTCTGCTCGGTGGCGGAAACGGGTTGATGTAGATACACTCCCAGCGAACAAATCGCAATGAAAGCTCCCAAAATTAGTTTTCTGTATTTTACAGCCATTATCCTCCTTTTCATGTACTCTATTATACATAAGAGTGTTTCGAATTTCAAGCGTAAAATATACAAACTTCAAAAAAGACCGCTATTTTAAGCGGTCTTTAATGTGTCAACTATTTATTTAACAGCTGCGGTGTACTCGAGAGTGGCCGTATAGTTACCAGAGGGAGTGCTCGCATCGGTCTTAAAGTTATAGTTGATAGTAGTACCGACACTGCTAGCAGGGCTATCGCTGCTGAATAGAGGGATAGTACCTTCGGTGCTAGTGCCAGAGTCTGTGTCTAGGTTTTTGTAAACACCACCAACGGAGAGGGCCCAACCTTCAGTAGCGGTAGAATAACCGGTACCGACATAGGCGATAGTGTTGCCTTCGGTGCTAGTCAAAGCGCCAGTAGCCGGGGTCGGGGTGGCAGCGATGGTGTAACCAGTAGCCGAGTTCGTCGAAACGGTTGCGACTGTGGTCTTGCTGGTACTAGAACCACCGGAAAGAACTTCCTCATTGATGGTGTTGCTGTCGAGCGCCATGCTAATAGTCGAGCCGACTCTGAGCGAAACGGCAACATCGCTGCTACTGCTGTCCGCGGCGTAGCTCGCCATCGGAACGATTGCAGCGCCGAGCGCAGCTACTGCACCCAAGCCGACAAACATTTGTTTTGTTTTCATTTTTACTCCTTTTTTATTTTTTAATGTTTATGTTGTCAAATATGACCTTTTACACATTTCTATTATACATAAGCAAAATATTTTAGTCAAGACTTTTTTTCAAAAAGTCTTGGAGCGCGTGTAGGATTAACGAACATATGAGAATTATTTGTTTAAGTGTTTATTCTTATAGTCTTCTAAAACTTGTTTAGGAGAGTAGTAATTTAGTGGTCTCATAGGGCGATTGTTAGTCTTATTTTGATGTCTTCTTAATCGTCTTT
>JAFWOH010000005.1 GCA_017509895.1 Candidatus Saccharimonadota bacterium | reverse complement strand
TTTTGGTAAAATAGTAGTATAGATTGTGGATGTGCTGGCTCTGCCACGCATATTCGTCTCCTTTAGTTATTAAATTTGTTAGTATTAATAATAACTATTATACTCGAGACGAAGTGTCCACAATCTATTTGAGTTTAGACAATTTTATATTTGTAATATTTACACTAGACTTTTCAGAGAAAATGTAGTATAATAACACCTATGAAGAAGGTCTCAGAGTTAATTGTTAAGCACAGGGCTTTAATTTTAATTGTAACTTTGCTCTTAATGATACCGTCCTTTTTTGGGATGCTTGCGACGAGAGTAAACTACGATATGCTGACTTATTTGCCCAAAAATATGGACACCATGGTCGGTCAAGACGAGCTCTTAAAAGAGTTCGGTAAAGGCGCATTCTCGATGGTTATGTTCGAGGGGATGCCGGAGAACGAGGTAGCCAAGGCGCGCGACGAAATCGCGGCCATTCCTCATGTCGAAAATGCCTTGTGGTATTCTTCTCTTGGCGATATGTCCGCCGCTATCCCGATGGAAATCTTGCCGAGCGAGCTTTATTCCGCCTTCAATTCCGATAATGCGACCATGATGCTCGTGTTTTACGACAGCTCGACTTCCGCAGACGAGACCTTAGAGGCAGTCCTAAAAATTAAACAAGTTGCCTCTGGGCGGGCCATGGTGGCGGGGATGTCAGCCCTAGTGACCGATCTAAAAGATTTAGTCGAACACGAGGAAATAATTTACGTCGGCCTCGCCGCCGGTCTCGCTCTACTCGCGATGATGATTTTCCTCGATAACTGGCTAATTCCTTTTGTATTTCTCGGCTCGGTCGGAATGATGATTTTGCTAAATCTCGGAACCAACATCATCTTTGGCGAAGTCTCGTTTATTACTAAGGCTCTCGCTGCAGTTTTGCAGCTCGCCGTGACTATGGACTATTCGATTTTCCTTTGGCACTCTTATAATGAAGAAAAGCGCTCTGAGAAAAACAATGAAAAGGCCATGGCGCGAGCAATTTCAAAGACCTTTACATCTGTCGCTGGGAGTTCTGTGACGACGGTCGCCGGGTTTGTGGCGCTCTGTTTCATGTCCTATGGACTCGGACTCGACCTCGGTCTCGTCATGGCGAAAGGCGTAGTGCTTGGCGTAATTGGCTGCGTAACGGTCCTGCCGGCGATGGTTTTGCTATTCGACAAAGTCTTGTCTAAATTACAACATCGAGCGATTTTACCAAATATGGATAAGTTGTCTGCTAGGCTCCTAAAGATTTTCCCAGTGTTTGTTATCGCCTTTGCAGCAATTACAGTACCTGCATACGTCAATTACAAAGCGACCAATGATGAAGTTTATTACGATCTCGGCTCGTCTTTGCCGGAGAGAATGGACGTAGTAGTAGCAAATAAGAAATTGTCCGAAGAGTTTCATATGGCCTCGACTCACATGGTACTTTTGCCGTCGTCCGTCTCTGAGGACAAGGCGCGAGAGATGTCCCAAAAAATCCAAGCGGCCGACGGAGTTAAATTCGTCCTCGGCCTCGAGTCTCTCATCGGCGAGCGAGTACCGATAGAGTTCTTACCAGAGTCGCTAACCTCGGTTCTCCGGTCTGATAAATGGGGACTTTGGATGGTTGGCTCGAAATATGACACCGGTAGCGACGAGGTCAACAGTCAAATTGACGAGCTAAACAAAATCGTCAAAGACACTAGCCCCGAAGCACTCTTAATCGGTGAGGCTCCAGCCATGAAAGATATGATTCAGATGATGGGGCATGATTTCGAGGTGGTAAACATCGTCTCGATCGTTTTGGTCTTCGTCATTATCGCTATCGTAACGAAGAGCGCAATTCTCCCGGTGCTCCTGATCGCTATCATCGAGGTCGCTATCTTTATCAACCTCGGCATTTCCCATCTTCAGGGTGAAAGTTTAGTCTTTATCGCTCCAATTTGTCTCTCAACCATTCAGCTCGGCGCGACGGTCGACTACGCAATTTTGATGACGACCCGCTACAAGACGGAGCGATTAAACGGCAAAGACAAGCGAGACGCCATCCGGATTGCCCTCTCAACTTCGACTCCATCCATTATCGTCTCCGGTATGGGGCTGTTTGCGGCGACAATCGGCGTAGCGATTTACTCGGATATCGGGATGATTTCCCAGATTTGTTTGCTCCTTGCCCGCGGTGCCGTCATCTCCATGGCTATGGTCATCTTAGTCCTACCGGCGATGCTGATGTTGTCTGACAAGGTAATTTGTATCACCACAATTGGAATGAAAAAATGTTTATCAGAAAGGAATAAATAAAATGAAAAAATTAGCAGCATACGGGGTGGCAACAGGGGTTCTAGCTCTAGCTAGTGTCGGGATTTTTGCCGGGTTAGTGTCTAATTCAGCTCGCGCAGACGAATCCACTTCTAAGCAAGTCTCAGAGCTCTCGGCCAACAGCGATTTAGCCGGACGGCTCATTGACGAAACAGTCTATGTCTTTCTCGGAGCAGACGGCCATGTTAAAAAGACGATTTCTTCAGATTGGACTAAAAATGATCTCGGCGCAAATGTCTATACAAAGACCGAGGGGAATGTCTCCGCACCTATTGATGTAAAAATCTCCTACTATCTAGACGGCAAGAAAATCTCCGCTGACGAGCTCCGCGGGCGGACCGGCCATGTTAAAATCCGCTACGACTATACCAACACCGAAAGAGTAAACGGAGTTTATATGCCCTATGCTGTGCTCTCTGGAATGATGCTCTCAAATGAAAAGTTCTCGAATATCTCCGTTAAAAATGCCAAGCTCATGAACGATGGCTCTCGCACCACAATTATCGGAGTGACCCTGCCAGGGATGAAAGAAAACCTAGGTGTAAATATCGACATTCCAGAATACGTAGAGGTCGAGGCGGACGCCAAAGAGTTCAAGATGGAAATGACCGCAACCATCGCAACTTCAAAGATCTTCGCAGAGCTTGATGTTTCCGCCCTAGACTCAGTAGAAGCACTCTCTAGCCAGCTAAACACTCTCGCCTCCTCAATGGCTCAGTTGATGGATGGCTCCGTCAAGCTCAGAGATGGTCTTGCAACCTTAAATGACAAATCTGGAGCTTTAGCCGATGGAATCAGCCAGCTTCGCGCCGGCTCCCTAAAATTAACTGCCGGAGCGAGCAGCCTTTCCGACGGAATTAAAACAGCGGCCACAGGAGCTGGAAGTTTATCTAACGGCTTAGACTCGGCCTACAACGGTTCAAAGACATTATCTGAAAACATCAACAAGGCAGCCGCCGGCGCAGCCAAAATTGATGCTGGAGTTGGCCAGTTGTCCGATAAAGTTAATGAAATCGCCGCAAAAATCAATAGTCTACAGACTATAGAGCAGACACTCAGGACTCGCGCAGAAAATGTCATCCAAGAGGTGCAGACTCGCATCAATGAACTCCTTGCCGAGCACAATTTACCGGAGCTTAGTGATTTACCAGCAATCACTCTTGAGAACATTGAGAACGCAGTCACGAGAGTAGCAAATGCATTAGCCGGTATTGGTCAGGTTGAAAAAGCCCAGCGCTTAAGCGAGATTGCTAAAAAATTAAATATTTATCAAGATATTAAGAATGATTTAGCAGGAATGAAGCAAGAGCTAGCCAGCTTATCAACCGCACCAGAAGCGATTGCCGAGCTGAAGAAGGGTACATCAGAGCTAGCAAACGGCCTCAAAACGATGGATGGCGAAGTAAAAACAAATCTAGTCGGTGGGCTTAATCAACTATCGACAGGTGCAAAAAGTCTATCTGACGGGCTCAATACGGCTTACTCTGGTTCAAAGGAGCTCGCAGCAGGAATGGCAAACCTAGATTCCGGTATCGACACTCTATACTCCAATGTGCCCGCTTTGGCCTCTGGAGTAGCCCAATTAGCGGATGGCTCTAGTGCCTTATCAGACGGCCTTTCAATGTTCAACGAGCAGGGCGTCCAGAAATTAATCTCAGTTTACAATGGCGATATCCGCGCGCTAGTCAGTCGCATCCAAAACATCGTAAGCACCGCGAGGAACGCCGACAAAAAGGTTAAATACATCTACCGCACCGAAGAAATCTAATAAAACTTACTTTAAAAATCAGACCGGGTTTTGCTCGGTCTGATTTTTTAGATTTACCTAGGCTTTTTAAATTCCCGGCACCGGGAATTTAAGCGCCATCTCTCGTACTTCTTCACGAATCGGCGCAAATTCAGTAGCTAGAGAGCCCAAATCGTCCTCGGACGAAACTTCCTGACAGATCTTTGCCACTTTCTCCATCCACTCGGCAATCTGTTTCATCTCATCCTTGCCCATCCCGCGCGTCGTAATCGCCGGCGTGCCGAGACGCACCCCAGACGGCCGAAAGGCCGCAGCCTTATCCCCCGGCAAAGCATTCGCGTTCAAAGTCAACCCGACCATATCGAGCGCCTTCTCGTAAAGTTTGCCATTAAATCCAAAACTCTTTTCTACATTGACTAAAATCAAATGATTTTCCGTCCCGCCACCTTGCAAAATAAATCCGCGGCTCATCAGCTCCTCGGCTAGGGTCTTGGCATTCTCTACGATTTTTGCCGCATAATCAGAAAATTCTGGTTTTAAAGCCTCACCAAAGGCCACCGCTTTTGCCGCGATAATATGCTCTAGCGGCCCGCCTTGCGTCCCCGGAAATACTGCGCGGTCGATTAAAGTCGGGATATTCTCTAGCGTCTTTTCCGGCTTCTTCAGCGGTGAAGAAACTTTGCCCTTTGACAGTATCAATCCACCCCTCGGCCCACGCAAAGTCTTATGCGTTGTCGTCGTCATCACATGAAAACCAAAGTCCAGCGGGTTCGGATGCACTCCGCCAGCAATCAAGCCAGCCACATGCGCCATATCTGCCATCAGAAGCGCCCCGATTTTCTGCCCGATTTTCGCCACTCGCTCAAAATCCGGGATTTTCATAAACGCCGAATAGCCGACGAGGATAATCTTTGGCTTCTCAGCAAGCGCTAGTCGCTCTAGCTCGTCATAGTCAATATCACCATCCTCTCGGACGCCATAGGCAATAAAGTTCCAAATATGTGCCGAGCGCGTCACCGGCGAGCCATGTGTCAAGTGTCCGCCATGCGCCAGATTCATCGCGAGAATCTTATCTCCCGGCTCGCACCAAGCATAATAAACCGCCTCGTTTGCATTCGCCCCCGAATGTGGCTGGACATTCGCATGGTCCGCATGGAACAGTTTCATCGCCCGATAAATCGCCAATCTCTCAATCCTGTCCACATTGACTTGCCCACCATAGTAACGGTAATTCGGCAAAATCTCCTCAGAAATCTCTTTGTCAGATTTATCTAAATCATCAAAAGAGGGGTAGCCTTCTGAGTATTTATTGGTCAGAATAGACCCCATCGCCTCCAAAACTTCCGCCGAGACATAATTCTCACTCGGAATGAGCTCCAACCCTTCCTTTTGTCGTACCTTCTCTTGCTCAATCAAATCAAACACATAATCTTTCATAAAATCTCCTTTCAAGATGTTATTTCCTAGTATAAACGACAAAAGAATAATTTAGACCATATTTTTCATCCCTTCCTTTCGCTACAACTTCTTTTCTGAAATGTTCTTTATTAAACTCCGGAAAATACACATCCGCCTCCGGAAAATCCGCCTCAATCTCCGTCAAATAAATCTTGTCCGCCATCGAAATAGCTTGCTTATAAATACTTCCGCCCCCAATCACAAATAGTTCCTCAGCAGTACCCTTATATTTATCTAGAAAATCAAACAGCGAAGAAATCGCTATTACCTCCGGCCGCTCCGCATCAGAACTCCGAAACGCCTTCTTTGCTGCCTCTTGTTCTAAGGCCTTTGCATCCCGCGTTAAAACCACATGCTTTCTCGAAGGTAAAAGCGCTGGCAGGGAACTAAAAGTCTTATGTCCCATCAAAACCGTATGTCCCGAGGTCACCTCGCGAAAACGCTTTAAATCCTCTGGCAGTCGCCAGATTAAATCACCATTAAACCCCAGCTCTCCCTCTCTCCCGACCGCTGCAATTAAACTAATCATGCCGAAATCTCCATTTTTAGTTTCCCCTGATGTTCATAATCAAGCAGTTTAATATCCCGAAGCTCGCGAGAACTATCAAATTTAAAGAAATCACGCACCTCCGGATTTAGCCAGAGCTTTGGCGCATCAAATAACTTCCCATCACGGGCCAATTTTTCATCCCTTCGCCGGAGTTGCTCGCGAATCCCCTCCACCTGATTTTCATAAATATGTGCATCGTTCGTAATAAAAGTCATCTTTCCCGGCTTGAGACTTAGACAATGCGCAATCATACAGAGGAAAGTCGCATATTGCGTGATATTAAATGGCAACCCTAGCGGCACATCTGTCGAGCGGGAATTGACGAGCAAATTCACTCGTCCGTTTACGATATTCCACTCATTGCTCCAGACGCAGCTCGGCAACGCCGCCGTCGGGAGATATTCATTCTGCCAAAGCGACAAAACCATCCGCCGGTTCCCGGGGTCGTTCTTTAAAGTCTCGATCAAATCCTGCGTCAGATGATATTTATTCACAATCCAGCCATATGCCGTCCCAATCGTATGCGCAAATTCCTTCCCAAAATGCTTACCCATATAATCACCATTTTCATCTATCTCCCATTCATTCCAAATCTTCACCCCCCGCTCCTGTAGCCATCTGACATCATTACTCTGTACCTGCCAAATCCACAGCATCTCAAGTACCGCCGCCTTAAAAACCGTAAACTTCGTCGTGAGGACCGGAAATTCCTCGGAAAGATCAAACTCTAAAATTTGATGCGGCAGACGAATCGTCGCACTCCCTGTCTTGGCCTGCGCCAGATGATTCGGCATCGAGGTATTAGAACTCTCTGTCTTATGGGTATAATTCACCACCTTTTCGCCATCACGAAGAATCCTTTCGCAAAGATCTAAATACTGCTCATCAAATTTACTCATTTTGCCTCCATTCTATATTACCATTATAACAAATGTAATTTTTATTAAAACCCTTGATTTTTACTTCCAAAAAGTTTATAATTGACTTGACAGTCTGAATAAGACTATTTTTTATGAAACTAAAGGAGAAGTAATGGCAAAGATTACCCGCATTAAAGCCTCCGACCCGCACGAGAAAAAGCCGCAGGACGATGAGGCGCCAAAAACTCCGCCGGAGCCAGAAAAACAGCCCGAGGAGGAAGAGGCCCCGACTTTCTCGGAAAAGGAAGCGAAAGCCCATAAAAAAGCCGCCGAGAAAGAAAAGCGCGCTATCGAAAAAGCCGAACGGCGCAAAATCAAGTTAGAAGATCAAGATGCTCAAGGTGGCTCTAAAGTAAAGCGTATTTTAACCGCTCCCTTCCGCTATCTTCGCGATTCTTGGCACGAAATCCGTCAGGTTCGCTGGCCCAATCGCAAGGCCACATGGAAAATGGTTTTCGCGATTTTCGTCTACACCGCATTATTCATCGTTTTAATAATGCTTCTCGATGTATTCTTCACATGGCTCTTTAATACAATATTAAAATAAATCAGTTTCGAGATTAGGACATGTGCCTAATCTCGAAACCATAATCAATAGGAAAGGTGGGAAGGGAAATGTGTTCCCTTCCCAAATAGAATTATGGCAGTAAACAGATATGATGACAGTTTAGCTTGGTACGCAATCAGTACCTATGCTGGCTATGAAGATAAAGTCGCAGACAGCATTAACCAGCGTGTCGGCGGCGCCGAGATGAAGGGCAAGATTTTTGAGGCCCTCGTCCCGAAGGAAAAGCAAATCGATATTAAAAACGGCAAGCGCCGCGTCATTGATCGCAAGATTTTTCAGGGCTATGTTTTAGTCCAGATGCGCCTCTCGGATGAAACTTGGTATATCATCCGGAACACCCCCGGCGTCACCGGCTTTATCGGCACCGGCACCCAGCCGACTCCGGTCTCCGACAAAGAAATCGCCAAGATTAAAAAGCGCATGGAGGTCGAAGATCCGAAATTCTCGATTAATTACGCCCTTGGCGAAGTTGTTTCTATCACCGACGGCCCGTTCAAAGGCTTTGAAGGCACCATTTCCGAGCTTGATTCCGAAAAAGGTAAATTAAAGGTCATGGTTTCCATGTTTGGCCGCGAAACCCCTGTCGAGCTCGACGCCCTCCAAGTCCAAAAGATTAATTAGACAAAATCAGGAAAATTTGTTATAATAAAGATGTTACGCACTAATCTAGAAATTTAATATTAATAAGGTATTTTATGTCTGAAGCTAAAAAATGCATTGGTAATCTCAAATTAAGAATCCCCGGCGGAAAGGCCACCGCTGGCCCTCCGGTTGGGTCGACCCTTGGTCAATGGGGTCTAAACATGATGGATTTCATCAATCCCTTCAATGAAAAAACCAAGGAATTCATGGGCAAAAATGTTATTGTCCATATTAAGGTCTATGAAGATCGCACCTTTGACTGGGTTTGTCTCGGCCAACCGGTCGATGATTTAATCCGCGAAAAGATTAAAATCCAGAAAGGCTCTGGCAAGCCAAATCTCGAGAAAGTCGGCAAAATCTCTCGCGCCGAGCTCGAGGAAATTGCCAAAGTAAAAATGGACCAGCTAAACGCTGTAGATCTCGACGGCGCCGTTAAGATCGTCGCCGGCACCGCCCGCTCCATGGGCGTCGAAGTCGAAGGCTAATCATAAATCCCGTAAGTCTAGAAACTTGCGGGATTTTTGTTTTTTTGTTATAATATATCTATTATTAAATAATGTTGGGAGTGCAGATGCACGCTAAGACCACAGAAAGGATTTTATGACTGCCAAAAAAGCAGAAACCGACAAATCTGTCGAACAAGCCGCCAAAGAAGCGGAAAAGGAAATCAAAAACTCTAAGACCGTCGATATCGAGGGCGAGCCGACCGAGGCCCGCAGGACCGAAGACGAAGCAAAGACTGAAGAAGCAGAAACAAAAGCTGACGAGCACTTTGCTAAGTCCGGTAAAAAGTCCAAGAAGCATATCGAAGAAGTAAAGGCCGAAGAAGAGCGTCAGGCTAAAAAGGCCGAGGCTAAAAGCGAGGAGCCCAAGAAAAAGGGTGCCGCTCCTATCGTCCGCCCGAAGATTGAAAGAAGAGGCAAAAAATATCAAGAGGTCGCTAAATTAGTTGAAAAAGGCAAAATTTACAATCTTAAAGATGCCATCGACCTCGCCACCAAGACCTCTCCGGTCAAATTTGACGCTAGTGTTGAGGCTCATGTCCGCCTTGGTGTCGATCCACGCCAGGCCGATCAAAACATCCGCGCCACTCTCGTTCTCCCGAATGGTAATGGCAAGACCGTCAAGGTCGCTGTCTTTGCTCCGCTAGACGAGGTTAAGAAGGCCAAGGCCGCCGGCGCAGACATCGCCGAGGACGAGGAATTCTTAAAGCGCCTCGAGAAAGGCACTATCGATTTTGATGTTCTTATCTCTACCCCGGCCTACATGCCGAAGCTTGGTAAATTCGCCCGCCTCCTTGGTCCGAAAGGCCTCATGCCAAACCCGAAGGCCGGCACCGTCACCACCGATATCGAAAAAGCGGTGAAAGAAGCCAAAGCCGGTAAAGTCGAATATCGTGTCGATAAGCAAGCTATCGTCCATATCGGTCTCGGCAAAGTCTCCTTCGGAGCCGATAAGCTCCTTGAGAACGCCAATGCCTTCTTTGATTCTCTAAAGTCTCAGAAGCCAGCTTCGATAAAAGGCGCCTACGCAAAGTCCATCTTCATCACGACTTCTCAGGGCCCTTCTATCCAAGTCGAAAACTTCCTCGGCTAAAAAATTGTTGACAAAAAAAGTCGCATATGCGAAAATAAAATTACAAAAGCGTAGCCTATATGTAGACTACCCCTCGAAAGAGGTGCGACTAAAGGTCGCAGCATCTACAAGGATGCTAAGTAGAACATCTCTACCGAACCTAGATTCATCTAGGGGGCACAAACCAGAATCTCCTACCTAAAAAGTAGGAGTTTTCTCTATCCCACTAAATATTTTATTCGCTCCCTAATCCTCGCCAAATCTTGCCCGCTTATCCGCCCAATTGGTCTAGCATCAGCAATCCTTGCTACATCATAACTATGAATCTGAGTCAAAAGCACTGTACTAATTTCGCCTCTTAGATGTAGAGTATAATAAAATAACCCTGTTTTATCTGTCGTTGAAAGCGGCACCGATAAAAATAATCCTCCCTGACCGAATACCTTTATAACTAGAGCGGGCCGAGTAAATAAATCGCTTTTACCGTCTTCCTCATAGCCAATATTCTGTCCAACACTCACCCAATAAATCTGTCCCGCCCTAATCACTGGCAAAGATTTTGTCCTTGTATTGTTTATTTTAGCCTTTATAGGCATCCATTTTTTATAGTCTTTTTTCATTTTACTCCACTCTTAATGAAAATATTTTATCAAAATATGTTAAAATTGTAAATACTACAATATCGCTTATGCTAATCAAAAATCCCCCAAGCTCGGGGGATTTTTGATAACACAATTCACCAACCAATATATATATTAATAGAACTTGTTTAGAGCGTTCAGATTGGCATTTTCTCGCTCCGAAGCGGGCCTACTTGGCCAGCGAGGAGCGAAAAATGTCAAGATGGATGCTCTAGTTCTAATTAGGAGATAAAATCGTCTAGATTGGTAGTTTCTCCGAGAGCGACGCATCTTTGGATGGTCGCTCGAGGAAAACTGCCGAGATAGGCGATTTTAGCCCTAATTAGGCAAGTTCGTAGAATTGAGCATAAAGCGTTCAGATTGGTATTTTCTCCGAGCGAAGCGCGATTATATATCGAGCGAGCTCGGAAAAATGCCGAGATGGACGCTTTAGGCCAATTCTACAGTTGCGCCGGCTTCCTCTAGCGCTTTCTTCATCGCCTCAGCATCCGCCTTAGCAACTTTCTCCTTGACGGTAGCCGGAGCACCATCAACGATCGCCTTGGCTTCGCCAAGACCGAGGCCGGTAGCCTCTTTCACCGCCTTAATCACAGCGATTTTCTGAGCGCCAGCGTCCTTTAAGACAACATCAAACTCAGTTTTGCCTTCATCGGCAGCAGCGGCCTCGCCACCAGCAGCCGGAGCAGCCATAGCAACGGCAGCCGCAGCTGGCTCGATGCCATATTCATCTTTAAGAGTATTTTTAAGTTCGTTAACCTCGAGAACGGTAAGTTTTACCAATTCCTCAGCCAACTTTTTAATATCAGTAGCCATAATAATTAATATCCTTTCTTTAATAATTTGCGCGAGCCAATATTAAGCTCGCAAATAAAATGCAGATTTAAGCCGTAGCCTTTGCTTCAAGCCCGGAAATAATCCCGGAAAGTCCACCAGAAAGACCCGAAATAGAGTCCGTAACCGGCGAGAGAAGCTGTGCGACCACCTGAGCGATTAGCTCGTTCTTTGATGGTAGAGCCGCAAGCGCCTTGACCTCGGCAACCTCAAGATTTTGACCTGCGTCATTAAACGCACCCGAAATCTCCAGCGCCTCATGAGTCTTTGCAAACTCCGCAAGGATTTTTGCCGGCATCACCTCGTCGCTATCAGAAACCGCATAAAGCAGCTGTCCAGAAAGCCCCGAGGTATCGGTGTCCTTATAGACGGCAATCTCGCCCATCGCGACGCGTACCAAGCGATTTTTCACCACCTTGATTTTTACGCCGTTCTCGCGAGCCGCCTTCCTTAGCTCCTGCAATTCCGCGACGGTCAGTCCTTGATATTTCGCAAAGACTGTCATCTTTGAATTAGTAAGAAGCTCTGTTAAATCTGCAACTAAAGTTTGCTTTTTATCCTTAGAAATAGCCATTTTACTTCCTTTAATTGCTTTTTAATAAAAATGGTTGGCGAATTGTTAAACTCCGTTACCAACCCTAATAATAAGAGAAATAGCCTAGGCGACATTATTGAGGAAATATAATCTCCCGTCGCTGTCTTTGGTAACTAGCTATATTATAACAAATTTGGTATAATAATTCAAGACATGATACAAATAATTGCAGGAGGAAAAGCACATAAAGGCTGGCTCGCCGAGGGCATTGCCGAATATGAAAAGCGCCTCTCTAAGAAATACCAGATCAAATGGACTTTCGTCCCAGAGGAAAGATTAAACCAAACACTTTTAAAGTGGCCTTTTTCGACTGCTAATTATATTATTCTCGTCGATGAGCATGGTAAAAATGTCTCCTCGATTGAATTTTCTGATAAACTCGAACGCATCTGGAATTCTGGTGCTAATATCTGCTTCATCATTGGCGGACCCTATGGTTTCCCCTTAAAAGCCCTTAACCGCGCCAATTTCATCTGGAGTCTCGGCCGCGAGGTCCTTCCGCACGAGCTTGCCCGCCTCGTCGTCACCGAACAAATCTACCGCGCCCAAGAAATTGAGCGAAACTCCGGCTACCATCATGTTTAAGCTTAATTTATCATTTTTTACAACATTTCATGTGGAAAAGTAGGCTAGTGTGAAAAAGTAGGCTAGTATCCCCTAGCGCAATGCGTTACTCGCCCCGCAAAAATGACAATAAATACCCATCCGAAGAGCTCCCCCTAGATTCCCGCATAAGAGCTCTGAGGATGGGCTATTTATTGTGATTTTTCGGCGGTAGCAGGCGGCGAGTAGCGCGCTAGGGGGTACTAGCCTACTTTTTCATAAAAGTCACAAAATAGACACAAAAAGTCTTGTTTGCCCCTTGGGACGCTCCAAGACTTTTTGAAAAAAAGTCTTGACACTAATAAACCATTGGTGTATTATAAAGATAATATTATTTTTAACAGACAGGATGCGAGGATGTCTGAATTACCAGAAAAACAAATCAAGAGATTAAGAACCCTAATACAGGAGGCAGAGACTAATTTAGCTGCCGCACGCGAGCTACTCATCTCGGTGCTTGGCGATGGCTCTACTATTACCGCCCCTCGCGATACCGTCGTATCTTCTCCAGAAGGAAAAATCATCGAAGGTGTCTTTGATGGTGAGATTATGATTGATCAAGAAGGGAAGAATCATCCCGTCCCGGCTAATTATGCCTCAAAGTCAAAACTTGTCGAAGGCGATATCATGAAATTGACTATCACCAAGGAGGGTCGTCTCCTTTATAAACAGATTGGCCCGGTAGAAAGAAAGACTGTCATCGGTACACTTACTCATCACGATGATAAATACTTCGTCGAGGTTGCCGGCAAAGAATACCGCGTCCTCTATGCCTCTGTCACTTATTTCCGCCTAAAAGAAGGCGCTCAGGTCTCTGTTGTCATCCCTGCCAAGAATAAGGATGCGACATGGGCTGCCGTTGAAGCCGCTCTTTGAGTCTAAAATTCGCTATCTTAGCATTTTTCCTCGCTCGTTCGCCATTAGGCGCGCTTCGCTCGGATAAAATACTAATCTAGCGAATTTTAGTTCTCAAAGAGAAGTGGTATAATAATACATATGAAGGCATTATACAGGAAGTACCGCCCAACTAAACTTTCTGAAGTAGTTGGGCAGGAACAGGTCACCAAAAATCTTGAGAGGAGCCTAAAGGCCGGCAAGTTTTCCCATGCCTATCTTTTTGTCGGTCCGCGCGGCTGCGGCAAGACTTCGGTCGCCCGAATTTTCGCCCATGAAATCAATAGTTTCAAATACGAGCTTGAAGATTTTTACCCCGACATCCTAGAAATTGACGCCGCTTCTAATACCGGCGTCGATAACATTAGGGAACTAAGAGAGCGCGCCCTTATCGCGCCCACAGAAGGGAAATATAAAGTCTATATTATTGACGAAGTCCATATGCTTTCTAAATCTGCTTTTAATGCGCTTCTCAAAACCCTCGAAGAGCCTCCGGCTCATGTTGTTTTTATCATGGCCACCACAGACAGTTATAAAGTCCCCGATACTATCAAATCTCGCTCTCAGATTTTTGAATTTCAGCTTGTCAGCCCAGAAATCATGACTAAACATCTAGCAAAAATCGCCGAAAAGGAAAAACTCAAAATTGATGCTGATGCATTGGATATTATCGTCCGCCGCGGCGGCGGCTCTTTTAGAGATAGCATCTCTCTCCTTGACCAAATTTCCACCTTAACAGATGACAAAATCACCGCTGAGCTTATTATAGACAGCCTCGGCCTGCCAGAACAGTCTAAAATCACGGAGCTTCTCGAGGCCTATCGTAGTCAAGACCTCGCCGAAATCTCCGCCCGCCTAAAAGCTCTCTTAAACTCTGGTGTCCGTCCCGAAATCATCGCCGAAGAAATC
The DNA here is from genome assembly GCA_017509895.1 of Candidatus Saccharimonadota bacterium. GTDB lineage: Bacteria > Patescibacteriota > Saccharimonadia > Saccharimonadales > Saccharimonadaceae > Nanosyncoccus. The sequence goes on along the minus strand of JAFWOH010000005.1, from coordinate 23,063 downwards.
ATTGAGAGAATCATCGAGGCCCCCGCCCCGGATCTCCTCCCGCTCCTAAACCACCTCACCTCCGTCTCCGCCCCCTTCCCCGAAGCAAAGCTTTTACTCGCCTTTGTGAATAACGAGGCTCAAAGTCCGAAGGGTTTTCTAAACAATAAAGAGGTTTCTCCCCAGAAAATCACTAACACTCGCGGGCCCGAGTCTAAAACTGATTCCAGCGAGGCTCCGCCCGAGCTTTGTGATTCTCAAGGGCGAGAAATCTCCCGTTCAGAAAATCCTTCGACTTTGAGCCCAAGTGCTTTAGATTGGCAAACCTACTTCAGCGCCATCCAAAAGAAAAGCCCCTCTCTTGCCGACATCCTTAATCGCACCACCCCAATCATCAAAGATAACATACTCTCCCTCATCCCTGAAAAAGTCATCTATAAAACCATCTTATCTTCTAAGAATAATGCCGAGCTCTTAAAGGAAGCCCTACCAGAAGGCTACAGCCTCCAAATCTTAGACCCAAACGACCAAAAATTTTCTGAAAAAGACCCCCAAATTTCCAAAATTTCTGATATAATGGGAGGGAAAGTAATGGAGGTCAAGTCAAAAGATGGAGGAAGCATCCCGTTCTAGCAGCGGTCGTGTCCCGCCCCAAGATATAGAGGCAGAAAAATCTTTAATCGGTGCGATTTTAATTTCTGATGCCGCTTTCCCAGATATTTTAGAACGCGTCAAGGCGACTGATTTTTATGAAGACCGGCATAAAAAAATCTATACCGCCATGACTTCGCTTTATAATAATCATCGCCCCATCGATCTCCAAACTCTCACCTCTGAGCTCAGAAGTGAAAAAACTTTAAAATCCGTCGGTGGTGCCCCCTATCTCGCCGAGCTGACTAATTTCGTCCCCACCGCCTCCCACGCCGAGGCTTACGCCGATTTAATCGCAGAAGCCTCTACCCGCCGCCGCCTCATTCAGGCCGGCTCCGATATTGTCAAAGGCGCCTATGAAACTCAGGGCGAAATCACCGAGCTCCTCGGTCGGGCCGAAAAAACTCTCTTTGAGGTCTCTGATAAAGCCATCAAGACAGACTATGTCGCCATCTCCGACGTCCTCGTTCAAACTTTTGAACGCATTGAGGAGTTACATAGAAACAAAGGTGCTCTCCGGGGCCTTAAAACCGGCTTTGTAGATTTAGATAAAAAGCTCGCCGGCTTTCAAAAGGGAACACTCGTCGTCATCGGCGCCCGCCCGGCTATGGGTAAAACTACCTTTGCCCAAAACCTTGTCTATAATATGGCCTCCATCAACAAAAAACATATTCTCTTTTTTACCATGGAGATGGCTGCTACCGAAATTACCGAACGCATGGTTGCCGCGATTGCCAATGTTAACGCTTGGAACATCCGCACCGGTAATCTCTCTGACGATGATTTTACTAAAATCTCTGATGCCCTCGGCGAGATTGACGATTGTCCCATTCTTTTTGATGACACCAGCAATATGAACATTCTAGAACTTAGAAATAAAGCCCGTCGCGCCGCGCATGATTATAATCTCGGCGCTATCATTATTGATTATCTTCAGCTCTTAAACGGTACCGACCGCTATGCCGGCCAGCGCGTCCAAGAGGTCACCGAGGTCTCTCGTGGCCTTAAAACCCTCGCCCGCGAACTCGAAATCCCAGTCATTGCCCTTGCTCAGCTCTCCCGTAATGTCACCGGCCGCGATGATCCAAAACCAATTCTCTCTGACCTCCGCGATTCCGGCTCTATCGAGCAAGATGCCGATGTTGTCATGTTCATTCATCGTCCTGATTATTATCACCAAAATGATGATGATTACGAAGAAACCAATATCACCCAGCTCCTCATCGAAAAACACCGTCAGGGCCCGACCGGCCGCGTTGATTTTTACTTCGATAAAGACCATAACCGTTTTATGTCGCTTGATAAAACTCGCGAATAAATATATAATTACTACATGAAAAAGATTGTCATCTCAAAACTTTTTCTCTATAAACACCGTTTTATTATTGGTTATACTCTGCTCACTTTGGCTTTTTTGACTCTGCTTTTTACTATGCCTCTGGTCAGCCCCGCTGGTCTCTCCGAGGATGAAATGGCCTCTGCCGTCACTTCTAATGAGCTTTCTATCGATTCTATTACTCATGGTAATTTTATCGATTTGCCATATCACGCCCTTCAAAAACTCAGCATCTCCGTCTTTGGTCTCAATGCCTATTCAATCAAACTTCCTAGTATTATCCTCGGTGTCATCCTCGGCCTCCTCCTCATCCTCCTCCTAAACCGCTGGTTTAAAAACAATGTCGCCTGCCTAGCCAGCATCATGACCGTTCTCTCTGTCCCGTTCCTCTTTATCGCCGGCTCCGGCACTCCACTCATCATGCTCGTCTTTTGGCCTACTCTCCTCCTCTGGCTCGGCTCTAAAATTCAGGGTGAGAAAAAGCCTAAAATCTCTTATTGTTTTCTCTTTGCTTTCTTTTTGCTTTTTGCTATCTTTACGCCCCATCTTATCTATCTCGCCGGCTTCATCTTCTTCTATGTCCTTGCCCAACCTCATCTCCGCTTCACCATTAAAAGTCTACCGAGAAAGCCTTTTATTGCCGTAGTAATTTTAAGCGTCCTTTCTGTCGCCTTCCTTGTCATCAGTTTTCTCCGCTTCCCGAATACCGCCCGCACGCTCCTCTGGACCGATAATTTCAATTTCTTTGAAAATGTCAAATCCGCCTTCTTGCCATTTTTCTCTTGGGCTGGCAATGCCGAGTCCACCATGCTCTCCCCGATGATTGGTGTCGCCTCACTCAGCGTCGCCATCACCGGCCTCATCAGCACGGCCAAAGGCTTTTTTGCCTCGCGCAATTCTATCGCCACCATGCTCATCCTCTTCACGATTTTCATCTCCGGCCTCGCCCCAGAATCTGCCGTTCTCATCATCCTCCCACTCGCCATCTTGACTTCTCATGGCATCCGCTACATTCTCGAAAAATGGTATGGTCTCTTCCCGGAAAATCCCTATGCCCGCGTCGCCGGCTTCATCCCGATTGCCACCTTCATCGGCATCATTTTAGTCAGCAGCCTCGAATATTATGTCTTTGGCTATCGTTATAATCTCACCGTCGCCACCGAGTTTAAAAATGATCTCGGTCTAATTTATCAAAATCTCGACGAAAACACTACTCTGCTTATTCCGAAAGACACTTTAGAACATAATTTCTATAAAATTCTCGAGGAAAAAACTTCCTTTAAAGTCACTAGCTCCCTAGAAGGCATCTCCGGCACCGTCGCCACTCTTGGCCGTCTCGAGGCCGCCGCCAAGGATAGAAAGTTATACCGCATCATCACCTCTGGCGAGTCCATGAATTCAGACCGAATTTACATCTACAAATAGTCGTGATATAATAAATCTAAACTAATAAGGAGTGTGATATGGGCCAGACTATGGACCAAATGAAAATGCTAAACCAATTAAGAAAGGCACAGAAAGACCTTAAAAACGAGATTGTTGAGGTCGAGGCCGGAGACGGCGCCGTCGTCGTCCAGATTAACGGGGAATTAAAAGTCAAAAAAGTGACTTTGGATCCAGAGAAGATTGATTTTGACGATATTCATGAACTAGAGCGTTGGATTGAAAACTGTTTCCGCGACGGTTATGCCAAGGCACAGGAAATCGCGACCGATAAAATGAAGCCTCTAATGTCCCAGCTCGGGAACTTTGGGATGTAATGCTCCCTCCCGCCCTTCAAGAAGCTATTGATGCGCTCGGTTTACTTCCGGGTGTCGGCCCGCGTACGGCAGAGCGCTATGCTTACTATCTTTTTCGTAGCGATAAAAAACTCGCGACTACCATTTCCGAGTCCCTCGAAAATCTCCATGAGAGAGTCAAATCCTGTCCAAAGACTTTTGCCCTCATTGATGCTTCAGAAGAAATCTCTCCGCTTTATTCCGACCCCACGCGTGACAAATCTACTATCCTCGTCGTCGAGGAACCCCTTGATATTTATGCTATCGAACAGACCAAGAGTTTTTCCGGGGTCTATCATGTCCTCGGTGGCGCCGTCTCCCCGATAGACGGCATCTCTCCTGATGACCTTCATATTAAAGAGCTAGTCGAGCGCGTCAAAGATGATAATGTCAAAGAGGTTATCATTGCTACTAACCCTAGTGTAGAAGGCGAGTCTACCGCCCTCCTCCTCCAGAAATTGCTTGGCGAAAAGTATCCAGAGCTAAAAATCACTCGTCTCGCTCGTGGTCTCCCGCTCGGAGTAGATTTAAGCTACGCCGATCAAATCACCCTCTCCGCCGCTCTTGCCGGCCGCACCGAATTATAGTATACTAGATTTATGGAAATTATTATGATTATTTTGGGAGCGTTAAATTTAATTTTGCTCTGCATTTTATTATTTAAAAAACCGGCCGATAAAAACAATGACAATCTCGAGGCTGATATTAAAAAGTTAGACGAGCGCATGATTCGCATCGAGGCGGCCACCGAAAAATTAGCCCCTAAAATCGAGGCTGAATTCCGCGAAAACCGTAAAGAAATTTCCGAGAATCTCGTCGCCGTCGGCAAGACCGTCGATACTCGGGTCAAGGCCCTTCAGGACGAAAACACTAAAAAACTAAGCGAGATTAATGAAACCGTCGATGAAAAACTAAAGTCTAGTGTCGAAAAGCGTTTTAACGAAAGTTTCAAATCTATCTCTACTCAGCTTACCCAGGTCTATGAGGGTCTCGGCGAGATGAAAAATCTCGCCACCGGCGTCGGCGATTTAAAAAAGGTCATGGAGGGCGTCAAGACTCGCGGTATCTATGGCGAGGTCCAGCTTGGCAGTATTATCTCCGACATTCTTTCTAGCAATCAATACGAGGAAAATATCGCCACCAAGAAAAACAGCAGCGACCGCGTCGAATTTGCCGTCAAGATGCCCGGCAAGGACGATAATACCGTCTATCTCCCCATCGATTCAAAGTTCCCGGTCGAAAATTACAGCCGTCTCATCGCGGCCTATGACAATGGCAATAAGGACGAGATTGAAAAATATCGCAAAGCCTTAAGCACCGATGTCAAGGAGCAGGCTAAAAAGATACATACTAAGTATGTCGAGCCTCCGATGACCACCGCCTTCGCCATGATGTTTGTCCCGACCGAGAGTTTATACGCAGAAATCCTCCGCATCCCCGGCCTCGCCGATGAAGTCCGCCAAAAATACAACATCACCATCGCCAGCCCCTCCACCCTCCCGATTGCTCTCTCTGGCCTCTTGATGGGCTTCCGCACCGTCGCGATTGAAAAGCGCTCTAGCGAGGTCTGGCAGGTCCTCGGCGCCGTCAAGACTCAATTTGGCAAATTTGGCGATCTCCTCGATGCCACCAAGAAGAAATTAATCGAATCCGCCAATAAAATCGATTCCGCCGCCACGACTTCCCGCCAAATCGAGCGCAAGCTAAAAGATGTCGAGTCCCTCCCCGAGCCAGATTCGCAAAAGCTAATCGGCGAGGTAGACATCTAGAAACCCCTTGCTTAAATTGCCTATTTTAAGGTATAATATAATATATGTACAACACTTTTACCGAATTTTTGGAAGGCAAGAAAAAAATCTGTATTATTCAAGCGGAAAATCCAGACGGCGATTCTTTAGGCTCCGCCCTTGCATTAGATTATTTATTGAATGATTACGAAATTTCTCTTTATTGCCCGGTAGAAGTCCCAAAATACCTTCGCTATCTAGACGATTGGTCTAGAGTCAGCCTTGATTTTGACTATGACGCGGATGGTTATATTATCGTTGATACCGCCGCCACCATTTTACTTTCAAAATTATTAGACGACCCAGCCATTCGCAAATGCTTGATTGATAAACCGGTTTTTGTTTTAGACCATCACGAGACCGAAGACGATTTGGAGTTTAGTCATCAGGGACTGGTTCAGGAACTTCCGGCCTGCTGTGAACTAATCTATTTTGTCGCAAGAGAACAGGGGCTGATGCCAAGTCCAGAAGATGTCTCAGAAGACGATAAACCCCGCTTTAAGATTATTGCTAGATATTTAATCGCCGGCATTCTTTCTGATACTCTCGGCCTCACCTCCGCCTCCACTACTTCGGAATTATACCGCATTATCGCCGACCTCTTGGACTACGGTGTTAACATCGCTGAGTTTGAGGAGCACCGCCGCGATTTCATGAAAAAGTCTCAGCGCATTTTGAGCTATAAGGCCGATTTGATTAAAAAAGTTGAATACTTTTTGGATGGCCGCCTCGCCACCGTCCATATTCCTTGGGAAGAAATCCATGCGTATTCCGATGAATATAATCCCAGCGTACTTATTTTAGAAGAGCTCCGCCTCGTCGAGGGTGTAGAGGTCGCAATTTGTTTCAAGACTTATCCAGACGGGAAGATTACCGGGAAAATCCGCACCTCAAAGCCCATCGCCGAGAAAATTGCCGCCTTCTTTGGTGGTGGCGGCCATCAATATGCCGCTGGCTTCCGCACCTATGATTTAACCTATGATGAGGCCGTCCATGAGACTATCACCGCCATCGATAAAATCGAAAAGGAAGAAAATGAAACTCTATAATCAGCTCACTAAAAAAGTGGAGACTTTTAAGCCCGAAGATCCTAAAAATGTCAAAATCTATACTTGTGGCCCGACGGTTTATTCTTTCGCACATATTGGTAATTTCTTCTCCTATATTTATTGGGACCTACTCATCCGCACTATAAAATTAAACGGCTGGACACCAAACCGCGTCTTAAACATCACCGATGTCGGCCACCTCGCCTCTGATGCCGATGATGGCGAGGACAAGCTCGAAAAGGGCGCAAAAAGGGAAGGGAAAAGCGTCTATGAAATCGCCGATTTTTATACCAATGCCTTTTTAGAAGATTACGAAAAACTAAAATTAGTCGAGCCAGACCATCTCGCCCGCGCTACCCATTTTATTACCGAAGACATGAATCTCGTTGACCGCCTTATCGAAAAGGGCTATACTTACGAAACATCAGACGGCATTTATTTTGACACCTCAAAATTTAAAACCTATGCCGATTTTGCGAAACTCGACCTCGAAAATCTAAAGGAGGGCGCCCGCGTCACTAAAAATCCCGAAAAGAAAAACCCTTCCGATTTTGCCGTCTGGAAATTCGTCAGACCCGGCGAGGACCATGCGATGAATTGGGAATATCAAGGCCGCCCCGGCTATCCCGGCTGGCACCTAGAGTGTTCCACCCTCGTCCATATTTTTCTCGGCGAGCCGATTGACATCCACACCGGCGGTATTGACCATATTCCGGTTCATCACACCAACGAGATTGCTCAGACCGAAGCGGCTTTTGATAAGAAAATGTCTCGCTTCTGGCTCCATTCCAATCATGTCATGATAGATAACCAAAAAATTTCCAAATCCCTTGGCAATATCTATACTTTAGAAGACTTAATAGAAAAGGGCTTTAGCCCGCTTGATTTCAAGCTTTGGACCCTTCAGGGTCATTATCAGGGCACGCGCAATTTCACCTTCGAGGATCTCGCCGCCGCCAAGTCCCGCCGACTCAATTGGAAAAACCGCATCGCCCTCACCTTCCAGAAAGACATCATTTCCGATTTTGATCAGAATCATTTCCTCGAGCTCATCTCTGATAATCTCGGCTCCCCCGAGGCCTGCGCTTATATTGATGCTTGCAATCTTAATTATGATGATTGGCATTATGTTAATTCCGCCTTCGGCATCTTTGGTGAAAGTCAAATTGAGGAGGTTGTCGATTTAACCGCCGAGGAAAAGTCCCTCATTAAAAAGCGCGAGGAGGCCCGCCAGAAAAAAGATTTCGAAACTTCCGATAGACTCCGCGTCGAGCTCGAAAAAAATAGCATCACTATAAAAGACACTAAAGATGGTCCCGTCTGGCAATATATGGTATAATATAGCCATAAAAGGAATAGAACATGTCTAAGACTGTAGAAGTAGATACAAAAACATTCGTCCGCTTTTGGCTCGTGATTGCCATTTTAGCTCTCGCTGTCGTTTTAATTGATCGCGCTACCACTGGGCTCTTAATCGTCGGCATTGCAATTTTCTTTGCTATCGCCGTCCGTCCCCTCGTTACTAAAGTCGAAAAGCTCCTTGGCGGCCGCCATGCTTTAGCTTCTGGTCTGACCGTTGGTGGATTAGTCTTGATTATCGGCGGGGCTCTCGCCGTCGTCGGCCCGACCGTCGTTTCCGAGACTACAACCTTTCTAAAAAATGCGCCAGAAATGATCCAGAATGACAGTGCTGGCTGGGATAAAATCAATGAGGTCGGTAGATTTTTTGGTATCGAAAACGCTCGCGCTCAAATCACCTCAAATCTCAAAGATTTTTCAAACCACCTACTTAACAGTTTTAAAAATAATTTTCTCTCCTCTGTTGGTGCTGTCGGTTCTTTTCTTACCGGGCTCATTCTCACGATTATCATCTCTATACTATGGCTCATTCAGGGCCCGGAGATTATGAGTAAATTCTGGAAGAAAATGAGTAATAAAAATGATAAGGCCAGCCGAGTTTATCGCCGTATCGTCTCTCGCATGGCCGATGTCATCTCAAAATATGTCGGTGGCCAGACTCTCGTCGCTCTCCTTGACGGCGTAGTCACTTGGTGTATCGTCTTTGTCCTCTCGCTCATCTTTGGCTTCTCCAGCGGCCTCGCCTTCCCTATGGCTCTCATCGCCGCCATCTTCTATCTCATTCCGATGTTTGGCCCGCTCATCACCGCCGTCGTCGTCTCTCTCATCACCTTCATCTCTGCCCCAGCCGCCGGCCTCATTTTCCTCGTCGTTTATGTTATTTACGAGCAGATTGAAAACAATGTCATTGCACCAAAGATTCAGGGCAACGCCCTCGACCTCCCTTCGGTAGTCATCCTCATCTCCGTCACCATCGGCATCTATATGTTCGGCCTCCTCGGCGCCATCGTCTCCATCCCCATCGCCGGCATGATCAAAGTCTTAATAGACGAATACCCCAGCATCCGCGCATTGCATGACTGATAGCAAGGTGAATGCCGTTTCCTGAACAATGCGTTACTCGCCCCGCAAAAATCACAATAAATACCTATCCGAGGAACGACCGTCGTAGGAGACGAGAAAAGCGAAAGAATAAATTCTTTCGCTTTTTGAGACGACGCCCGGCGGAAGGCCGAAGACCTACCGAAAATTATGGGAGTTCCGAGGATAGGCTATTTATTGTAATTTTTCGGCGCTAGCAGGTGGCGACTAGCGTTTCAGAGACTGCTATTTTGCTACTCCGGTATCAGGAGCTTTAACAACTTTTTTAGTAGTAACAACCTTCTTAGCCCCTTCCTTCTTAGAAGTGCTAGAGGCGATTACTTTTTCCATCCCTTTACTCATCTCCTCCATCGCCTTCTTCTTATCATCGGTGGTTGGAGTATTGGTATTAGTGTTGGTGTTAGTATTAGTGTTGTCTGGAGTCGTTGCAGTAGTCGACTGGACTTTTACATTTTTCCCAGTAAGCGCAACAAACCCATATTCTGTATTTGATGTGCTTGTGTCATCACTATATTTATATCCACTTGCAAGCATACTTGCAAAATCGGTAGTCGCTCCGCCTATAATTCGAATTGCACCATTGCCACCGTCTCCATAAGAAAACTCGCCACCAGAAAGAGTAAACGGTGCAGCTTTATTAAGAGCAATCCCAGCCGCTTCACCACCAATAAATGTTCCACCATTAATCTTCACCTTCGAACCAGCAGCATTAAGTGTAAATTCGGCACCATTATCATATTGAGAATTAAATGTACCGCCATTAATAGTTAAATCAATCGGCGCACCAACAGTATCCACAAAATCTCCGATTTGATCATCCCATGCAGATTGAGTATCCCGCGCATACAATGCACTTGGACCGGTCGTCTGATAATTGCCGCCGTTGATTACAACGGTCGAGCCGCTCTCTACAAACATTGGAGCATTTACTGTACCATTGCCATTAATTGTAACTATTCCACCAGCAATTTGGATAGCTTTCCAGCTAGTCGTAGAAATATTATGCCCATTCAAATCCAAAGTGACTGCTCCATTGATTAAAATATAGGCATCACCAAGGTCAATATTGTCATTTAATGTCCATTCGCCAGCAGGTAGCACATAAACATTACCACCAACGCTGTCAGTACTAACGGCCACCGCATCTGTAATACTGTTAATTGGCGCTGCACTAACTGGCATAAAAAACGCCGAAACACCAAGCGTCGTCGCTACGGTTCCGGCAACTAATAAAGATTTTACTTTCATTTTAAAACCTTCCTTAAATTATATTAAACATATTATACTACATATTATAAAATAACACAACAAAAATCCCCTAAAAGGGGGACTTTTGTCAAGCCGCTTACGGCTATTTCTTCTTGGTATTTTCCACCTTGCGTTCAAGCTTTTTCATCGTATGCTCCGCAAAACCTCGTCCGCCAATCCCAAAGGAGATTGCAAAGGCCACTGCAAACGCACCGAGGACGATAATAAAGGCCGAATTGACCATCGCCGGCGCCACGCCCATCTGATAAAGCGTAATAAACGCCCCAATCGCGATGATTACAATCTTTGCAAGAAACGCCGTCCCTCTCGTGACATTAGACTTCTTCAAAATCATCTTCTCGATAAAGTTTGCCGCAATCACCGCCACACCGAGGATGACTAAGGCTGAAATCGCATACGGCATATAAGAAATCGTCGCATGACCAATTTTCGTCAAAACTTCGAGCTGCAGGGTATTTAGCGCCTCGACGACGAAGAAAATCATCACCACTACCCGCACTACATTTGCAATCAGTTTAGACAGGGAAAATTTCTCGTCCACCTTCGTCCCGCTAGAGATGAAGGCATTCTGTGTCGCCTTGTCTAGGCCAATCGATTTTAAAACCTGCTCAATCAGCATAAATACCAATTTCGCGATAAACCGGCCGATAAAGATAATCGCCACCGCGATAGCAATCCTCGGCAAGAACACGATTACTTGGTCTAGCATATCAATCGCCGGCTTTGAAATCGCCTCGATTTTCAGCGCATTCAGCGAGGCAATCACCACCGGTACTAAGATTAAAACATAGATAATCGTCGCCAGTACCACAGAGATTTCAACATCATCCGCATCGGTATAACCAATCTTCTTCAGCCAAGAATCCATGCCCAGTCGCTTGAAAATTGGAATTAAAAGCTCTTTCACGAGCTTTGCCACAAACAACCCAATAATCAAGATGATAACCGCCGCTACGATATTCGGCAAGTAAGTCATAAAGACATTCATCATATTGATAATCGGCTGGGCAACATTGTTAAGGCCAAGTTTTTCAAAAATCCCCGGCAAGAATAACAAGAAGACTATTAGATAAACTAGCCGCCCGACAAAGTCTATCGTCTTTTTACGATTCTCCTCGTCCACCCCGGCCTTTTTCATCGCCTTATCTAGGCCAAGCGTTTTTAATAGCTTAAGCGTTATCTTTTTAGCCGCCCACGCCACTAAGAACGCAAGCAAAAGAACGATTAGCGCCACCAGAACATCTGGAATGCCGCTCGTAATGTCGTTCCAAAATTTATTGAATCCGTCCATTAGACTCCTCCTTATATAATAATCTATTTTTATTTTAGTCTCATTGTAAAAAATACGCAAGCAGTATTTTTTATAAAAAATTGCTTTACAATTTGCTCCTCTTTATGATACAATATAATCACCTTAACAATACAGGGGGCGTTAGCTCAGTTGATTAGAGCGCTTCAATGGCATTGAAGAGGTCATGAGTTTGAGTCTCATACGCTCCACCACTAATTCATGCTATAATTGCCCATCTCGGCATTTTTCGCTTTTCGTTGGCCGTATAGGCCCGCTTCAAAGCGAAAAAATACCAATCTGAACAATTCTATCTATGAATTACCATATCAAGCCGCGATAGCTCAGTTGGTAGAGCGCATCCATGGTAAGGATGAGGTCACCGGTTCAAACCCGGTTCGCGGCTCCATTTTTTATGTTATAATATAAAATATGTATCGTCCCGGGAAAAAATTTTCTAAACCAGAGCTCTCGCGCGTCATCAATGGCGACATTGAAATCCCAGAAGATTCTAAAAAGGAAAGAAAGCGCGCCGATTTAATTTTGGTAGAGCAATATAAAGAGTATAACCGCAGCACACTCCAGAATTTTATCAAATCTGGCTATGTTTCTCTAGATGGTCAAATCATTAAAAAGCCCAATGCCGAGCTTGAAATGACCGAGGACGGCACTTGGCCAAAATTGACTTTAAAAGTACCGAAGAGGCAGACCCCTCCCGATGCCGAAATCATCTATGAAGATGATAATGTTTTAGTCATTAATAAGCCCGCCGGCCTCCTCAGCATGGCTAAGGGAGAATGGACGGCCGAGCCGACCTTAGAAGATTATGGCCTCCTCGTCCATCGTCTGGATCGCGACACTTCCGGCGTGGTAATTTTGGCTAAAAACGAGGCCACCCAGAGTTTCTTAAGAAAACAATTTCAGGATAGAAAGGCCCATAAGATTTACTATGCCATCGTCGAGGGCCGCCCAAAGCTCCCCGAGGCAAAAATCGATTTACCTATCGAGCGCAGCATAAAATCCCCGACCACTTTCATCGTCAGCCCCTCCGGAAAGCCCTCGGTGACCTTCTATAAAGTTATTAAGTCTAATGATAAATATTCGCTGCTAGAATTAAAGCCCATTACTGGCCGCACCCATCAGCTACGCGTCCATCTTAAATACCTCGGCCATCCCATCCTCGGCGATAGAGTCTATGGGGAACAAAAAGCCCCCCGCCTTTTCCTCCATGCCACCAGCCTCGAGATCACCCTCCCCGGCGGCGAACGCAAAACTTTCACCTCTCCCCTCCCGGAGGATTTTAAAAATGTTCTTCGATAACCTTGAATTTTTGCCGAGCCTCGCCGAAAAATCCGGCTTCTCAATTTTTATCATCCCAAATCAGATTATCGACTCTCTAAATGCTAGTAAAAAGCGTGTAAGAACCGCGGGAGCCTCCGCCCCCTTTGCTTTTCCACTCACCACTTATTATCTTGAGCCAGAAAAAAGCCTCATTAAAGTCGCCGAGATTCGCGCCTTAGAGGAAAATCTCATCCCTAAACAGGTTAGCTCGCGTTTTTTCGTCATCAAGCATGCCGATTTTATGAATGAGGCCGCCATGAACGCCGCCCTAAAGCTCCTCGAGGAGCCAAAAGAGAATTGCCACATCGTCTTTTTAGCGGTTAGTCTCACCACCTTCCTCCCCACCATACTCTCTCGCGCCTCGATTTATGTCTTAAAAACTCAAAATCCTCTCGAGGCTCCGCCAGACATAGATAAAAAAATCGCCGAGGATGCCAGATTGCTCCTAAAGGCCTCTAAAACCACTTGTCTAGACCTTGTAAATCGCTGGACCGCTAAAAAGGATAAGAAGGACCGCACCGAAATCCTCCAGATTCTCGGTGTCGCTATAGAGATTGCCTATAAATCTTATTTTAAGACTGGCAATCCAAATTTCCTTAAAAAACTCCCCGCCCTCATAAAAACTTACGAGAACATTAGCGGAAACGGCCATATAAAGTTGCAACTCATGGCGGGTTTATGTTAAAATAATAATATGCTAGGTATCCTAATAATCTTGGTTTTTACTGTTTACCTTGCTTTCTTCTTCCATGATAGAAAGAAGAAAGCAGAAAAGGAAAAAGTCGATCCTAAAATCGATACCCAGATGAAAAAGCTCTGGACTATCGCCCAAGATTCCATGAAAGAGAAAAAGCCGGTTCGCGCCGAAAAGGCCCTTCTCACGATTTTGAAGTTTGACGAAAAGAATGCCGCCGCCTATAACCGCCTCGGGATTCTCTATGCAAAGGGTCAAAAATTTGATGATGCTATTGAATGTTTTGAGATTGCTCAGTCGCTCGATAATAATCCTTCTTCGCTCCATAATGCCGGTCTGATTTATCTCGAGACGGGCGCCTTTGAAAAGGCCGTCATGGCCTTTCGTCAGGCTCTCGAGATGGAGGGTGATGTCCCGGCCCGTTATCTTGCCCTTGCCAAGGCCGAGGAAAAGCTAGGGAACAGGAAGGCTGCTATCGAGGCTCTCGAGGCCGCCTATGATTTAGACCATACCACGACCACTCTCCGCCAGATTCTCGCTATTTATGAGTCCACCGGCGACACCGAAAACGCCACCGCCACCATCGCCCGCATCGAGGCCCAGATTGCCGAGAATGAGGCCGCCAAGAAAAAGGTCGTTAAGAAACGCCCTCTCGGCCGCCCGGTCGTCAAGATGCCTCGCCTCGCAAAGTCCTCCCGCTCTGCAAGACCCACTAAACCTGCCAAGCCCGCCCGGCCAGCCCGGCCAGCCCGCCCGGCCAAACCTACCCGTAAGAAGGTGTAAGAAATATTTAAGTCATTATCTTAATTTCTCAGAACAAGACTAAATCTGAGGTCAAAGTTTTTTATACTCAGCCTAACCCAAATAGATTATACGAAATCAAAATTTTAGAGTTAACTACCACCACCAGTAGTAACATTATGTACTACTACCCCGTTAGCAATATAAGAATGCGTCAGGCCATCCGCTGTGTCACCATCACGACCCTTGACAGTCAGGTTATATACTACTGTAGGCTCAGTATCATAGATATCGATGCTAGAGATTTCGTACTCTCCTGTAGTAGCTATGATGATGTCGTCTTCAGTAAGAGTAGGATAGTTACTATTCTGGATTGATTTATAGCCGTCTTTAGTAAGAATGGGGTGAGCCAATGTCATCTCGAGAGTAGCGCCATTCTTTAAGGTAAGTTTGGCGAGTTTAGTAAATCGCTCTTCACCGTCATGAACCACAGTATCTAAAACTTCGGTCATATAGTATTCATTAGCTTCCGGATCATAAGAAACCACCTCCTCTCCAATCTTAATATCTTCAATAGACTTCGTTTCACCATCCATGGTTATTTGAATTTTAGTGCCAGCGGTGAAACAACCGATAAATGGTAGAGAAATACAGCGAACCGAGAAGCCGAGGTACTTCTTGACGCTGGTCGTGCCCAGATTCGACGAATCTAAGCGCAGGCGATAGCCGTAAGTGCTACTGTCCTGAGTAGACGACCAATAGTGGCCGCGGCTACTCACATTGTCCCAACCCGACGAGTAGAAGTAGCCGCCGTAAACGAAGTTATAAGGTGTACCTCTAATCTTTGAGGATCCAGTGGAGTTATTGCCACCCATGAAGGTTGCGATATAACCGTACTCAGCATTTGTAGGTAGTCTCCAACCTTTTGGACAGACGGCTTGGGCGGCACCGTAGGAATAGTAGCTATGTGTGCCATAGGTCGCGTTTGTGCCATTAATATACTGGAGATTTGTATCTGCGTTGGTTGTACTCCAGTTGCTAGTGCTAGTTCTAGCAGTAATCGTACCAGAAGCGGCAGAGTCGCTAGTGGCAAGCGTTAGATTTGCACCCTTGGTAATAGAACCACCAGTTACATAGCCAAGACCGAGGTCTTTCGTCATGATGCAGTATCCGCTCATGCCAGTTGGATAATCTATCCCAGCGGTACCAGTATCTGGCCAACGATAAATAGTATAACTCTGATTGTCCCTTGTGTCCTTTAGAGTGGCAGTATGTCCAGCACCGATAGAATAGCAAGCGTTAACAGATTGCATACTGCCTTTATCGCCGTCATCGGGCGGAGCAGAAACTTTCCACACCGCATAAACCGTCACAGAACCGCCATTCGTCGTAGTGACATCGCTCTTGATGGCGGTTGGGGCAACACCAGTTTGTCCAGCCGTCCAAGTGGCAGAGGTGGCGGTGTTTGATAAACTCCAGCCAAGGAAGTCGTAGCCAGATTTAGCAAGAGTGTTTTTCGCCGCCATAGTAACATTCGTGTCATAGGCCGCAGTCGCGGAGGTCGGGTTAGCCGCACCAGTGCCACCATTTGCGCTATAATTAATCGTAAAAGTATTTGGCGCCCAAACCGCATAAAGCGTAAGTGTCGAGCCAGATGTTGTAGTTTGTCCAGATGCCGCTGCATCACTAATCAAAGTAGCCATATTTACATCTGTACCAGCATTGTAAGCCGCTGTAGTCGCAGAACTATTTGTACTCCAGCCAAGGAAGTGATAACCAGTCTTGCTCATGGTATTTACAGTCGCCGTCGTGACCTTATCGGTTTCAAATAGTGTACCCGATTCCGAAGTCTTGCTAGGCGTGCCACTCGCCCCGTTTGCATTATGAGCTACCGTATAATTATTCTGCGCCAAACAGCGTACGGCGATCCCGAGTTCCTTAGCGCTGAAGTCCTGGGGGCTGAAATTCGTAGCATGGAAGTATAGGTAGTAACTGTTGCTAGTATTGAAGACCGAAGAGGACCAATAGAGCCCGCTCGTCCCAACATTGTACAATGTAGTAGAATCGTAGCCGCCGGCATAGGTAAAGCCTGCGGCACCATTATTTCCGTAATGGTCTATGGAATCTGCATCTTCACTAATCATGTTTCGGCGAATGGTAGTATCGGAAGTAGATGGGTTAGTTGTTGAACTCCCGGTTGGCTTGTTAGTCCAAGTGGCACTTGTGTTATAGGAATCAGCAAGGACATAGAAATCTGCTGTAGTGGTTCTAGTCGTGCCTGCATCACTAGTCCATGGTAGTCTCCATCCCTTCGGGCAGATGTCTCTTGGGGAAGAACCTTGGTTTACGCCATCATTATAATACGAAAATCCGAGCGTTGCAGTATAAAAGTTGTAATAACCTGTGTTTTCTGGAACCGGATTACCAGTTTGGTTGTCAGTAGTACCTTCAGCTTTGTAGGCCACTCTGGCTTGATTATCACCACTTGTAGTAAAGGTCACATCCGTATTACTTGTCATAGTACTAGAACTATCTATCGCCCCTTGTTTCCCAGCCGGAGGAAGGTAATAGTTACCAGAAGCATCTGGAGCAGTACCAGTAGAAGTAGTACCTGTTTGCATATTGGTGTTACTAGCATTTAGAGCTAACCCGCCTTTAGAACCAATGGTAAGATTTTGTATCATCCAGCATTTACCGTCTGGTAGTTTCTTTACGGCATAAACGGTGTTGTCCCTAGTATCATTTAAGTAGACAATACTGTTTGCAGAGAGGCTAGGACATCCCGTCCATGTCTGCATATCCCCAGCAATAGTGGCCCAAATAGCATAAAGGGTTTTAGTTTGTCCACCAGAGGTTAAATCAGTTACTTCCTGTTTATCGGTATAATCTACATCTGCCATAGTACCGATACCGTTTGTAACAGTACCAGTCTTACCATCTGCGGTGTTAGACCAACCAAGGAAAGTATAACCAGAACGAGTATAAGTATTAGCGGAAAGAGCGGTAGCAGTACCAAGAGGAATAGTTTGATTATTCATTTCTCCTGTACCACCATTAGCATTAAAGGATATTGTATAATCTAGACAACTAGAATCCATTAAGACAGTATATAGGACATCTCCAGCATAAGTACCCGGAGCAATAGCCGTAGTGACTTTAGCACCATAGTAGATAGGTACTGTAGTTTCAGTTTCTACATTAGACTTAGTTACTAAAGGATTGTTAGTAGCATCAGCATAAGTAGGGAGACCAAAGTATTTATTTTCAGAAACATCAGAGCTAGAACCGTTTATTCCCCATGTATTAGGAGATAGTACTGCAGATGTACTGCCTACAGTAGCAGAAGAAGGTAAAATGACATTGTTACTGGCTGCAGAATCATTAGTAAGATTAGTATCTCCAGAACTAGTAGCGGAAACATAAACGGAATAACCAGCAGAACAGTTAGTATTGATAGTGAGAGTATCAGAAGCAGTACTTATTTCTCCAGAAGAAGAAGGTTGTACTTTAGAAAAGCTAACAAGTCCTTCTGGAGCAGAAGAAGAGACATTGACATAACTTGCAGCGTAAGCGGAATGAGAAAATAAAGCACTACCTAAGAGAGAGAGAGAGAGAGACGAGTCCAAGAGTGGCAAAAGCTAGGCCATTACTAGCCTTCTTATTATTTAATTTACTCTCAACTTTGTTTACTGTTCTGATGGACCTTCCCATTCAACACCTCTTTATTTTACTTTATATACGTCTATTCTACCACCCCACAAAAATTAGCACAAGTGTTTTATTTACAACGAAACCAGCGTAAAGAGGCAAAAAGATGTTTAAAAGTTTGATATTCAACGGCTAAAAACAACTTTAGAGTATATCTATCCGATAATCTGTGATATAATTTTTAAAAATTTGGAGTTTTATGTCTAATAAATTATTTCACAAATTGCCAAAACCATCTCTACTTCTTATTCCGCTGGGTACATTATTTATTAACTGCTGGATTTTTTCTCATGACACCTTTGCCGAGTCTTATATCCCAGTATTTTTCACATTTGAAGCAGCCGCAGAGATCGAATCACTAGTTAATAGCACTATCAATAATGCTAGCGCCGCCAGAGAAACTTTAGAAAATATTGAACTTGAAATACCAGAAATCTCTCCCGTCAAGCTCGCCAATATCACTATAGATGTACCAGAACCAAGTAAATATAATATAATCAAACCAGAAACCATAAAAGAAAGTAAAACCTCCTCCGAGTTAGAGACGAATCTAAAAGAACAGGAAAAAGACACTAATCTAAAAATGGAGGCCGAGCGCCAGCGCATCGCCGCCGAGGCCGAGCGCCGCCGCCAAGAAGAGGCTCTCTATAGCGGTCCTACCGTTGGCGTTTATACTAACGCCGCTAATGATACCTATGCTTATCGTGATTACTGTCCTCAGAATGACGGTAATAATCTCGGTTGGGGTGCTTACTTTGGTCAATTCGGCTATACTAATTATTATGGCGGCTATATGTGCGAATGTGTCTCTTATGTCGGTTACAAGGCCTATGAATATTGGCACGGCCGAATTTCTGGCGGTAAAGAAGCTTATGCGCCTTGGAATGTCGCATGGGGTAATGCTATCTCATGGGCTTGGTCCGCCGCCGCTTATGGCTATCATGTATCGAGTACTCCGGTGGCACATTCTGTCGCCGTCTGGCCGGTCGGTGGAGTTGGCCATGTCCAATGGGTAGAAGCTGTCGATGCTAGTGGCGGTATCTATATTTCCGAATATAATAATCTCGGCACCGCCCCGAGTGGCATGTACGGTGATTATGGCGAAGATTATTGGGCGCCTTATGAATATCAAAGTGCCGGCTTCTCCTTTATCTATTTTGACTAAAGTGATATGACGCAAGTGTTTTATGATATTTATATGGGATGTATTAATCTACTGCATTACCGATTGACTTATCTTCATTTTATAATTATAATATAAGTATGCTTAACTTCGAATGGGATAAAAACAAGGATCGTATTAATAGAGTAAAGCATGGTGTTTCCTTTGAAGAAGCATCTACTGTATTTTATGATTCGAGAGCAATTGTTTTCGACGACCCTGAGCATTCTGCCGCTGAAGAACGATTTCTCATTCTGGGAGTAAGTAGAAAAATGCATGTGTGCATCGTCAGCCACTGCTATCGCGAAAAAGATGAAATTATTAGAATTATCTCCGCACGGAAGGCCACCAAGCGTGAGATTGAAGCATATAACGGCCAAGGAGAAATATTAAAATGAAAAAAGAATACAATATCACCGAGCTAAACCCTCGCAAAAATCCTTATAGTAATCGCCTGAAAAAACAGGTAACTATCAATATTGATGCAGACACAATAGGATATTTTAAAGCTCAGTCCGAAAAATCTGGTTTGCCTTATCAAACTCTTATTAATCTATACTTGGCTGATTGCGCTAGCAATCATCGAAAATTAGATTTATCTTGGAATTAAAGCCCTACAAATTCTTGAGCTTTGAAACTTTTTTGGATGTCTGGAAACTAGAGAACGAAGTACTCTGATTTTTGAGGCTTTCACAATTTAAGTAGCAGATGAACTAGAACGATGCTATACACCGAACAGATTTACCAAGATACTTATCAGGATGATTTGTGATTAGACGTGTTGATGTGAAGTATAAAGTGTAAGCACGGTTTGTATCGTATTCTGATGAAGACCAGTAATATGCGGCACTACCGACCTCTTCCCAACCACCGCTGTAGAATGTACCACCATAAGTAAAATTATACGGCGTGCGTCTGATTTTAGATGAACCAGTGGAATTGTCACCACCCATGAAAGTTGCTATTTTATTGTATTGAGCCTGTGTCGGTAGAGTCCAACCTTTAGGACAAACCTTTTGAGCGGCGCCAAAAGAGTAGTAACTGTGGCTAGAATAGGTTCCTGAACCAGATTTAGGACCATTAGCATACTGTAAATTTGAACTATTATTAGTCCTGTCCCAATCACTAGTCCCAGTTCTAGCAATAATCGTACCAAAGGCGACAGAGGTAGAAGTATCAAGATTCAAGTCTGCACCCCTAGTGACGGAGCCACCAGTGATATAGCCAAGAGAGAGATCCTCAGCCATAATGGCATAACCAGCCATGCCAGTCGGATAATCTGTACCAGCAGTACCTGTAGATGGCCAACGATAAACAGAATAAGACTGACCATCGCGAGAATCCACAAGAGAAGTAGTAGCACTCTCCGGCAGAGCACTAGCAGAAGTCGACTGCATCGTATCTTTAGCTATACAGCGTACAGCAAGCCCAATGAACTTATGGTAATCGTGCTGGGGGCGAACATATGTAGTATCGAAGGATATATGGTAACTAAAATTATTATTGTAAACTGAAGAAGACAAATAGTACCCATATGTTCCAACATCATCCACTGCAGTATATCTGTAGCGGCCGGCATAGGTAAAGCCTGCAGCACCATTATTTCCGTAGCGGTCTATGGAGTTTGCGTCTCCACTAATCATATTGTTACGGACAACAGCACTAGAAGTGGATGGACCGCTAGAACCTGTACTGCCCGGAGCAATGTAGTTAGTCCAAACCGAAGAATTGCTATTATAAGTTAATGCTAGAGCGTAGAACTCTGCGCTACCTTGCCTAGTAGTACCAGCATCACTAGTCCATGGAAGTCTCCATCCCTTCGGGCAGATGTCTCTTGGGGAAGAGCCAGAAGATGAACCACCGTAATATGAAAAACCAAGCGAGGCGGTGTAGTATGGATAGTAAGCAGTATTCTCGGGGACGGGGTTACCGGTACTATTATCTGTTGAACCAACGGCTTTATAACCTATTTGAGGTTGGTTACTGTTGCCAGAGCTAAAATCTAGTGAACCAGAAGCAGTTTTTACAGCCGAATTTGTAATTGAATTAGCCGTAGCGTAGCGAGTGTTTCTAGGCGGGAGATAATATTTAGTACTATCGTTAGACGGGATATTTGTATTGGTATTGTCTAGGCTGTCTACTACCATACCGGTAGCGGAAATAGTGAGGTTCTCTATCATCCAGCATTTACCGTCTGATAACTTCTTTATTACATAAATAGTATTATCCCGAGTATCGCGTAATTTTCTAGATTGACCCGTAGAAAGAGAGGCGCAACCAGTCCATGTTTGCATATCTCCATCTATCCGTTCTTCCCACACCGCATAAAGGGTGATGGTGGAGCCAGAGGCGGGAGAGCTGGCGGCGGAGATGAGAGAGGGGACGGAGACGGCGGTATTAGCATTATAAGTGGCCGTCGTGGCATTCTGGTCTAGGCTCCAGCCGAGGAAGTTATAGCCTTCTTTTGCCAAAGTCCCCTGATTCGCCGTAGTAACCTCACCAGTTTCATAAATACTATCACTCGCCTTGCTCGCCGCCCCGGTGCCACCATTGGCATTATAGTTCACCGTATAATTATTCTGCGCTAGACAGCGTACTGCAAATCCGAAGGATTTGCTAGTGTTGCCACTGCTATAATTCGGACTTATATATGACGACTCTGTATGTAAACTCGGATTACGCTTAGTGCCAAAAACCGAAGAAGACCAATGATACCCATAAGCACCAACATTGTATAAATACAAACCACTATAGCTGCCAGAATACGAAAAGCCAGCATAATTATTTTGAGATGAAATTCCTGACGGAGAAGCTACCCCAGAAAGCATACCAGTCCGAACTGTACTATCGGTAGTTTTGTAACCATCAAAACTACCGCTACCAGTTTCCCATACTGCATTAGGGTTATAAGCTTTTGCAAGTTCTTGAAAATACCCGCTTGTATTAGAGGTAAAACCATTATCACTTATCCAAGGTAGCTTCCAGCTTCGTGGACATATGTCGCGGGTAGAGGAACCTGAACTCTTACCATCGTCATAATAAGAAAAGCCAAGAGTAGCAGTATAGAAATTGTAATATCCAGTATCAGAATCGTTCGCGTAACCTTCAGCAGAAGAGTTATATCTATAGCCCTTAGCACGAAATTGTGTTTTAGCGTGTTGGTCAATAGTGGAATTTTCTGTAAAATTTGCTGTATCAGTAGCAGTTAAAGTACTAGAATCATCAATCGTAGACGAGCCTTGCTTTCCAGCCGGAGGAAGATAATAAGTGGTATTATTATCAATATTAGTATTAGCTGGAGTAAGAGTCCTTTGAGAGGCAGTAGAACCTTCGGAACCAATAGTTAAGTTCTGCATCATCCAACACTTATTATCAGGTAGTTTCTTTACGGCATAAATCTTATCATCTCTAGTATCCTTTAGCTTTACAGACTGTCCAATAGAAAGAGAGGAGCATCCTGTCCATGTCTGCATGTCACCATCGGCGGTAACTTCCCAAATAGCATAAAGAGTCTTGGTAGTATTAAAGCCTGATATGTCAGTAACGGAGGCTTCATCTTCATAGTCTACATCATCTACTGTACCAATACCATCTACTGCAGTACCTGTCTTACCATCTGCGGTATTAGACCAACCAAGGAAGGTATAGCCTTCTCTTTCGAAGGTGTTTTCACTTAGATTAGTAGCTTGTCCTACATTAATAGTCTGGTTATCCATTTCTCCTGTACCACCATTAGCATTATAGACGATAGTATAGGTAGAACAACTAGGATTAGATAGGACAGTATATAGGACATCTCCAGAATAAGTACCGGGAGCAA
>JAFWOH010000034.1 GCA_017509895.1 Candidatus Saccharimonadota bacterium | reverse complement strand
TTTGGTAAAATAGTAGTATAGATTGTGGATGTGCTGGCTCTGCCACGCATATTCGTCTCCTTTAGTTATTAAATTTGTTAGTATTAATAATAACTATTATACTCGAGACGAAGTGTCCACAATCTATTTGAGTTTAGACAGCGACGCTAACTATCAACAATGGTATGTTATAATAGCTATATGGCCAAGGCATCTTACAGCGAAAATTCTAAAAGAATCTTATATGTTGATATACTTAATATTATCGCCATTTTAATGGTCTTGTTTCTGCATCACAGCGGAACTGGAATTTTTACATATCAAGATAGCCAGGCTTGGAAAACCAGCATGATAATTGAGTGCATCTTTTATTCCGCTGTGCCGATCTTTGTCATGCTAACCGGCGTAACGCTTCTTGATTATCATAAAAAATACGACACTAAAACTTACTTCAAAAAAAGAGTTCTCAAAGTTGTTATCCCTCTAATCTTCTGGTTACTTCTTATGTATATTTGGCACGCTTTCATTATCAAAGATCTTTCGACTTCAAACTGGTCTATCACAAAGTTCCTTAACGATCTACTATCTTGCAAAGTCGAGCCTACCTATTATTTTCTCTTTGCCATTATTGGAGTTTACCTTACCATTCCCGTCCTATCTCACCTTACAGAAAAGAAAAATCGTAAGCTCCTCTATTACGCCATCATCACTTTCTTCATTGTCAATAGTCTGCTCCCAAACGCCAAATTATTAGGCATCAACATCTCCAGTGATTTACGATTTCTAATTACTGGGTACATGATCTATGTTCTCTTAGGCTACGTCCTTTCTCAAATAACTATTCCCAAAAAATATCGCATCGTTCTTTATTTATCTGCTATTCTTGGCTGTGTTTTTCAATACGCTACCACCTTGGTACTATCAAAATCTGCCGGCCGATTAGTCCAAGACAGTTGGGGTTATTTTCAATTTTATACCATCTTAGAAGCCTGCGCCGTTTTTGTGTTCTTTAAACAGTTTAGTACTTGTCATCTCTTAAATAATCCTCGTGCCTCACACATCTTCTCGACTCTTGCCAAGTGTAGCTTTGGGATCTATCTCATTCATAAAATCATAATTTATTATGAACTAAAGCTTACTGGCATGAGCCAATTCTCTTGGCAATGGCGTGTTCTTATGGTCTTTTGCACCTACACTATCAGCCTAGCCATAATATATATTCTCAAAAAAATCCCCCTTGCCAGAAAAACCGTCCCTTAAAGCTTAAACACATTATCGTTGAACTTTACTACTACCATCCCATCTATGATCTTTATAGAACCTTCCGCCGGATAGCTAGGCATATCCTTAAAAACCGCAGAATAGACCGCTCTCTTATATTCATCCTTAGTGCAAAAGTCCACCCTTACTCCCAAATATCGTTTATAGAAGTTTGCCGTATTGTCTCTCATCCCATCAAAGTTATCCCAAGTCTCATTATCCCTTGCCATAAATTTGTTTGAAGATTTTGTAAACTGCGATTCATACCTTATTATATCGTTATAACAAAACTTCATTCCCTTCTTGTAATCCTTAATGCTATAGGCTCTTGTCAAAATGTCAGACGACACTGTATAAAAATTGTTATACACATCTTCTCTTGCATAAAACGAGTTCAAATTACCAAGCAAAAAGGCTCTTGAAAGCATAACTGCCGCCAAACTTCCAGCACAGTATAGCAATTTATTAGGCACCAAATCGCAGAGTGCCATTGCTAGCATATAAAATACCGTCATGCCCGCTCCCGTGATCCAATTTATCGTAGTGCCTGGCGCAATTATATCCATAACATTCACGAACAGTGGCATCAGCAAAATAGCAATCCCTATCAATATTAATCTTGAAACTTCCCTAGTCTTTAACGTAATTATAGCTGTTAACAAGATCATCGCCATCAATATATAGTTCATGATATTGCAAACCACTCGACTACTGGTGAAAAAGGTTCTTATGAAATCACTATAGGCAGTCAAAATGCTGCTCCCCGCAGAGCTAACTATAGTCCAAATCGAATTATTTGCCCCCTTGTAAGAAGCCAACTGCACTCCCGTAATCTTTAAAATTACCTTCGTCAAAGCATAGTATGTTATTACCGCCGCTATTATTAAAACTACCCTCAAAAGAAATTCCTTCAAAACAACTTTCTGCTGTATCTTTTCAGACTTTATTAAATCAAAGATAAACTGTGCCAATACTAATCCTAAAGCCACTCCTAAATAGGCCTGATAAAGCGAGCATAATGCGACAATGCACAAAAAGGCAATTCCCCATCTTATTTTTATAAATCGTCCGCTTCTATCTCTTACTAAATATACCGCCAAGACAGCAAGTAGCATCGCAAGACAATATGAATCAAAGCAATATATAAACATCGCCGACTCAGCAAATTGCGGCGCCAACATAATCAGCGCGCTCAACAAAACCGCTGGCACTTTCTTTTTTATTTTAAATAATTTCACTACTAATACGCACACCAACGCTAACAGTAAAATAGAAATTGTTACAATCAACCATTCGCTCACCAGGCCACCTCTTAACCTATCGATGAACTGTAATCCCCATCTACCAAGAGAGGCTTCCCACTGCCCCGCTATATGTACCTGGCCTTCATGCAAGGCATCCGGAGACAAAACATGGTGCGTACAGAAATAAATATAATTCAAAAAACCAAAGCCAATCGCCACACAAAAAACAAACGTTGAATTTTTATTCCACCACTTCCGAACCGCCTCGAACTTCATACTTCCATTATATCATAGCTTCCTTCATCTACGTGATATAATATACCCATGAACATCAAAGATTGCAAATATATCATCGTCGGCGCCGGCCTCTTTGGCGCGACGGTCGCCGAAAGGCTATCACGCGAGCACCAAGTTCTTGTCATCGAAAAGCGTAAGCATATTGCCGGCAATGTATATTCCCATTTCGACCCAGAAACCGGTATTGAAATCCACGATTTCGGCTCCCACATTTTTCACACCGAGTTCGATGAAGTCTATAATTACCTGTCTAACTTTACCGAATTTAACGATTATGTCCATACCGTCAACACCCGCCACGACAATAAACTTTATCCCATGCCGATTAACCTTGACACTATTAATCTGCTTTATGGCGCCAACCTCTCCCCTGAGGAAGCCGAAAAATTTGTCGAAAGTGAAGCCGAGAAAACCGGCATTAAAGACCCTAAAAATTTCGAGGAAAAAGCTCTCTCCCTTGTCGGCGAAAAGCTTTATACTGCCTTTCTGAAAAACTACACCAAAAAACAATGGAATACCGATCCAAAAAATCTCGATGCAGCTATCTTGAGCCGTATTCCCGTCCGCTATTCTCACAACAATCGCTATTTCATCACCGCGAAGCACCAGGGCATACCAAAAGATGGCTATACTAAAATGGTCGAAAATATGCTAAGCGGCGAAAATATCACCTTGAAATTAAATACTAGTTTCAAAGACATCGAATCCGAAATCGGCCCAGATACCACAATTATCTATACCGGCCCTATTGACGAGCTCCTAGATTATAAATTTGGCACTCTCCCATATCGCTCGTTAAGATTTGAGGAAGAGCGAGTTGAAAACTCCGCTCAAACAGAAGCCGTTATTAATGAGGCTGATTTAGATGTTCCCTATACTCGTACCCATAATTATAAATACTACCAAATCCATCATCCAGAAATCGTAAATCAGCCAATTTCCATTCTTTGCCACGAATATCCCGCCGACTTTAAACAGGGTGGTGAAGCCTACTATCCCGTCAACAATGACGATTCCGAAGATCTCTACCAAAAATACCTAGCAGAAGTTAAAACTACCTACCCGAACCTCATTCTCGGCGGTCGCCTCGGCGCCTACCGTTATTGGGATATGGACGTCTGCGTCAAAAACGCCCTCGATTTAGTTCATAAAACCTTCAAATACTAATTATTTACTTCGCCACCTTACTCGTCTCAAACAACATTGTCCCGATAAACGCCACGCAAAGCACAAGCCCAATCAATAGCAATACTATCTGCGCTACAATCAAAGCGTTATTCCTCCTTGTAGAGCTCTGCGGCCGTACCGTTGCA
Source organism: Candidatus Saccharimonadota bacterium (assembly GCA_017509895.1). Classification (GTDB taxonomy): domain Bacteria; phylum Patescibacteriota; class Saccharimonadia; order Saccharimonadales; family Saccharimonadaceae; genus Nanosyncoccus. The sequence continues at coordinate 10,525 of JAFWOH010000034.1, read as the reverse complement.
CTCGTCTGCTTCACCGTCCCAAGTTCAGCCTTGCTCTCGGCATCGTCCGCCCTGTCCGCCTTTTTCCGGCTCGTCTTCGCCGATTTTTGGTGAAACCGCATATTCAGATAATAATTCACCAACCCCACAAAAATCGAAATCGAAAAAATCACAATCGACGCCATAATCAAAACTTTTTGCTCGATCGAAATCGCAGAAAGCACATTGCTCGTGCTAATCGCCGTCGCAAGCAACGCCACAAACGCCAAAGTCACCGATATCAGATTATTGCTCAGTTGATTTTCGGTATTATACCCTTCGCTCGCCGACTCCTTCGCGTCCTCCGCCAAAGCCTCCACCTTATCTTGTTTTTTCGCATCTAAAGTCTTTTCCATAAATCCATTATATCACGCAAACTTTATGTTATAATAATTTTATGAAAATCGCCTTCCCCGAATATCACAACGAAATTGTCCAATCCGCCCTCAAAAAAGCCGAGAACATTGGAGCCATCGAAGCTGCAAATCTTGAAGACGCCTGCGAAAAAGTTAAAAACCACGAGGCCGACGCCATTATCGCCGGAATCGATTATACGACACGAGATGTTGTGCTCGCCGCCAAAAATTATCTTGGCATGAAAAATCAAACCTTCTCTAGTTGTTTCTTGCTAAAACCGCCAGTAAATCCGATAAACCCCGAAACCGCCAAAACCTACATTCTCGCCGACGCCGGCGTCACTAAAAGCCCGACCAAAGACCAGCTCAAAGATATTATCTTCCAAACTTACGAGTCCGCCCAAAAACTCCTAGGCGAAACTCCTAAAATCGCCGTCCTTTCCTTCTCAACCAAAGGCTCCGCAAGAGATGAGTCTATCGACAAAGCCAACGAAGTCATCCGAGAAATCAAAACCAAAAACCCCGAAATCATCATCGACGGCGAGCTCCAGCTCGATGCCGCCATCAACCCTAGAATCGCTGCTAAAAAATGTCCTGATTCCCCGTTGCAGGGCGCGGCCAACGTCCTCATTGCTCCAGATTTAAACTCCGGCAACATCTTGTATAAATCTTTTGAACAACTCGGGAATTACACCGCCGCCGGTCCCATCCTTCAGGGCTTCAATTTCCCTATCTCTGACCTCTCCCGCGGCAGCACCACCGAGGATGTCCTCCTCGTCATAAGCTGCCTTATTAAACTTGCCAAATAAGTTCTTGGGGATGAGATGCAAGGAAGCAGCATTAAATATCAAAAACGAGTTAGGACATGTACCTAACTCGTTTTTCAAACTAGATTTCATCAAACTTTCTTGCAAAGTAATTCTTAGAGATGAGATACAAGGCAGCGGGAGTAGCGGACTGAGCCGTACTTAAGGTACGGCGAAGGAGCAACGCATCCGCTAACGCAGTAGCTTGCTCTATGAATTACTTTGCACCGTCTTGATGTAGAACTGCCTTAAATGTCCAAAGAATGATTTTTATATCTAAAAGTATACTCTGATTTTCAATATAATAATATTCCATTTTCAGCCTATCATCATAATCATTATTACTTCGCCCTCTCACCGCCCAATATCCTGTAACCCCCGGCTTTACAGACTCGTAAATTTCCGCCTTACCTTTATGTTCCTTTAATTCCCCCGGCACTAGCGGCCGCGGCCCCACCATCGACATTTGCCCTAAAAACAGATTGATAAACTGCGGAAACTCATCTATCGAGCCCCTTCTAATCGCCCTCCCCACCTTCGTAATCCGCGGGTCATGATCAATTTTCTGATAAGCCTCCCATTGCTCTCGATATTTCTTTTTCTTTAAAAGCTCATTAAGCTGTTCTTCTGCATCCCATGCCATCGAACGGTACTTTATAATCTTGAAATGTTTTCCGTTGCGCCCAACTCTCTCTTGCGTAAAGAAAATCCTATGAAAATCCCCCGTACACATATACGCGATTTTTACAACAATAGTAATCGGCACCAAAAGCACGAGCCCAATCAGCCCAAAGACAATATCGAACAATCTCTTAAAAAAGCGATACAACATACTATTCTACCATTATACCATAGAAAGTAAGTAAAAGCGTTCTATATTTCCATGCTTCCCCGAAACAGAGTTGTCTCTCTTTTGCATAATCACAAACCCTCGCTTCTTCAGCCAATCTTCAAAATCTCGGATAATTTTTCTTCTCATCCGTTCATTCTTCACTACACCATTGACTAGCTGCGAAGGCTCCGCCTCAAATTGTGGCTTTAGCATCACCAAAAACTCTGTCGATGCATCCGCTATCCAAAGTGCCGCATATTCTAGCACCTCCCTAAGGCTGATAAACGACACATCCGCCAAAATCACATCCGGCGTCGGAACGACCACTTCTCCTCGATACGACCCATCACGAGCGTGCGTTCGTCCATCCCCCTTGTGTACCTCTGAAACTACCTTAAAAATATCTGTCTTTTCATGAAGCTGCACCTTATGGTCAAACCGGAGTGGCGCCTTCATCTGCCCCGTCCCCTTCTCGACCGCCACCACTAAAGAGGCTCCCGAGTCTAGAGCATACTCCGTAAACCCTCCCGTCGACGAACCAATATCCAGCACCGTCTTCCCCCGAAAATCAAAATGAAATGCCTCCGCCGCCTCTGCAATCTTTTGATTCCCTCTACTTCTTTCGTTCACGATAAGCCCCGGTCTCAGTATCAATACTTACAACATCACCAACTTTGATGAATGCCGGGACCCTGACGGTTGCTCCCGTCTCAAGCGTCGCATCCTTCGTCACCGAAGTCGAGGTATCGCCCTTTACCGCTGTCTCTGTATAGGTCACAGTTAACCATAAATTTTTTGGCAATACGAGGTTAATCGGAGTCCCGTTATAAAACTGAATCTCCATCTCATCCCCGTCTTTCATATAAGCCGCAGAGTCACCAACCATATCGGCCGCTAGCTCATACTGCTCAAAAGTCGATGGATTCATGAAATAAAACTTTTCATCATCTCGATAAAGATACTGGACTTTAAGCGTCGTTACCTCAGCCGGCTCAATCTTTTCCTGCCCCTTAAAGGTCTTTGGAAGAAGCGCCCCAGTAATCAAATTTTTTACTTTCACATTCACAATCGACCCCCCTCTTCCCATCACTTTTTGGGAATACTCAACCACCTTATACGGCTGCCCGTCCAAGGTAATCAACACATTTTTCTTCAGATCCGTCGGACCATACATAAATTAATCTCCTTCTTAATAAATTCTAGAAACTGCTCGAGACGGTTTGCACCTCCTCTAGACAACTTCATCTATTCTATAAATTGCTCAGAATGGATGAAATGCGAGGAAGGAGGAGTAGCGGAACGAGATGTACTAAAGGTACATCGAGTGAGCAACGCATCTCCTGACGAAGCAGTTCGCCATTCTGTGCAATTTACTCCGAAACGAATGGCAATAATGCCAAATGCCTAGCTCGCTTTACTGCTGTTGCCAGTTGTCTCTGCTGCTTCGCCGTCAGCCCCGTCTTCGAAATCGGCTCAATCCTACCATAAGCATCGATATATCTTTGCAAAGTCTTCACATCTCTGTAATCAAAGTACAGATTCGGATCATTTTTCATTTTACGCATTATAATTTCCTTTGTTTAATTAATACCTTAAATACCTCTTTAATTTTTCGCCCCTAAACCCCCATATAATCATATTATATATCTTAAAATGGAATATCGCCTAAGTCCACTTCATCCGGGACATCTTCCGGCACTACTTCCGCAGGCCCGCTAGAGGCCCCGTTAGAACTCCCCCCGCCATAGGAGGCTCCTCCATTATAAGACCCACCACCTTGTTCCCCACCTCTTGGCAAGAACTTAAAATCTTCTACGATAATTTCTACCGTCGAGCGCTTTTGGCCGGTATTTTTATCTTCCCAGCTCCTCTGTTCGAGTCGCCCAGAAACCAATACCCCAGAACCCTTCTTGGCATATCGTCCGATTGTCTCACCAATCCTCCCCCACGCTGAACAATTAAAGAACGAGACCTGTTCAACATTGTTACCAGACCCGTCTTTATAAGTCCGGTTCACCGCCACCCCGAATGAAGTCACATTCGCCCCGTTTGGCGTAGTCCGCACCTCCGGGTCTCTCGTTAAATTCCCCATTATAATTACTTTAGAAAAACCTGCTGCCATAATTCCTCCTTAAAATTTAACTTATTTCTTGCTTTCTTCTGAAGCCTTTTCATCCACTTCTTCGGTAGCCCCTTCAATAACTTCTTCAGCTACCTTCTCGGCTTCCGCGACTTCCTCGACAGCCTCAGCCGCCTCGGCCTTTTCCATCTCTAAGCGCCTTGCTTCCATTTTCTCTTTGCGCTCGTCTTTTACTGTCAAAAGATAGCGTATCACCTCATCAGCGATGTTTAGCGCATTCGAAATCTTCTGTGGCGCATCTGCCGGCAATTCGACATCGTAAAAATAGAAAATCGCATACTCATTCCCCTCGATAGCGTATGTCAATCTCTTTTTACCGTCATCGGTAGTTTTGACAATTTTACCACCACTTTCAAGAACGGCATTTTCTACCTTCTTGAGTGCCGGCTCTAGATTCATCTCTAAATCGGGATGAATCAAAACAGTAAGTTCGTAAATTTTCATTCACACACTCCTTTGGTTAAAGCAGATACGGCTAAACCTATCTGCTGAGCTAATATTACAAAATAATTATATCAAAACCCTTAAAATAATTCAACCTCTATGTTATAATGAACATATGGCAAGGAGGAAACCTACATCAAAACGGGGGCGAAAACCAGCGGCAAAAAAAGCCCCAGTAAGACAGCCCGAAAGAGAGCCGAGTGGCTTTTGGCGTCAAGTCATAGCCGTTTTTATGATTTTGCTCGCGGTGGTCATCGTCTTTATGTGGTTTGGCTCCAGCGGAAATCTGCTTGATTCTATACATAGAGAAGCCTCCCGCATGATTGGGCTCACCTGCTATCTTATCCCCTTGGCCTTAGTATATTTGGCCGTCGATGCTTTAAGGTCCGAGGGCAATAAATTCTCTCTAAAACTCTGGCTCTCGACTATTCTAATGCTCATCTGGTTCACCGGCCTGTTTGGCGTCTTTAAAAACGGCGGGACTTTTGGCGCAGAGATGGACAAGCTAGTCACCGGTAATCTAGGCTCCGTTGCCGCCGTATTAATTTATGCCCTATTAATATTTGTCACCGGCATTTTCGTCATCCAGATTTCCCCGATGGAGGCCTTCTCTAAAGCCTCCGGCAAACTTGGCAAAAAGAAGGTGGCAAACGAAGCGGAAAACGCCGAATCCACTAAAAAGACCGAACTAAAAATCTCTGGCGATACTAAAAAAGTAGAAGAGAAAAAACCTAAAAAGCGCTTTGGCCTCCTTCGTAAAGATTCTATTAAAAAGGGTGCGGCCGGAAAAGCAACGACAGCTCCAAAGGCCGAGAAAACTACGGAGCGCGCCACTCTCTCTGTCGGCGACCCCAATTGGAAGATGCCTCCCCTCGACTTACTCGAAAAAGTCTCTTCCCCGGCAGACCCCGGTAATGTCCAGCAAAATGCCTTTATCATCAAGTCCACTCTAGCAGATTTCGGTATCGATGTCGAGATGGACGGCGCCAATATCGGCCCCCGCGTCACGCAATACACCTTAAAACCGCCTGCCGGCGTAAATCTCTCCAAGATTCTTGCCCGCGATAAAGAGCTTGCCCTAAATCTCTCTGTCGCCAAAGTCCGTATCGAGGCGCCTATCCCCGGGACTTCTCTCGTCGGTGTAGAAATCCCTAATGCTAAGCCGGCCGCCGTCGGACTAAGAGTCCTTCTCGAGAGTCCTGAATGGAAAAATGCTGATGACCCTCTAACTTTCGCCGTCGGAAAGGATATCTCCGGAAAAACCGTCGTAGCCAATCTCGCCAAGATGCCTCACCTCCTCATCGCCGGTACTACCGGCTCCGGAAAGTCCGTCATGACCAATGCCATGATTGTTTCCCTTCTCTATCGCAATTCCCCATCCGATTTGAAGTTTATCATTATTGATCCAAAGCGCGTGGAGATGGTTCAATATGCCGATATTCCTCATCTCCTAACCCCGATTATCTCTGAGACTCCCGAGGCTGTTTCCTCTCTTAAATGGGCCGTCAATGAGATGACTAGGCGCTATACTCTCTTTGCCGAAGAAGGTGTCAAGAATATTGTCTCTTATAACGAGAAAAAGGCCGCTGACGGCGGTAAAGTCGTGGTCCCCGATGAAGACGGCCACGAGCAAAAGCACGATGGTGGCAAGATGCCTTATATCGTCATCGTGATTGATGAGATGTCCGACATTATGATGCAGGCCGGTAAAGAGATGGAGCCGCCCATCGTAAGAATCGCCCAGATGGGCCGCGCCGCCGGTATCCATCTCGTCCTCGCGACCCAGAAACCAATCGTCAAAGTCGTCACCGGTCTTATCAAGGGTAATGTCCCGGCGAGGATTGCCTTCGCCGTCTCCTCCACCACCGATTCCATGGTCATGCTCGACAAGGGTGGTGCCGAAAAATTACTTGGTAAAGGCGATATGCTCATGCTAACTACCGATATGCAGGGTGTCCCCCGTCGTATTCAGGGGGCCATGCTCGAGGATAAAGAAGAAATAAAAGTTGCTAACTTCTTAAAAGAGCAGAGACCTCCAGAATATAACAAAGAAGTCATCTCTCAGGCAGTATCAGCAGTTGGCCCGGCCTCTGGTGGCTCCATCGGCGACATGGGTCGCCGCTTCGACCCCAACGACCCAGTAGTCCGCAAAGCCGTCGAAATCACCTTATCCAAAGGCAAATTCGCCACCGCCATGCTCCAAACTTACCTCGGCAAGGGTCACGGCTTCGTCTCCGGCCTCGCCATCTGGTTTGAAGAAATCGGTGTTATCGGCGAAGCCAACGGCAACAAGCCCCGCGAAGTCCTCATCCACAGCATGGAAGAGTTTGACGAGCTAGCAAATACTTAGCAACGCGATCTGCTTCTTCAGCGGATGCGCTACTCACGAGACGCACATTAAGTGCGTCTCGTTCCGTTGCTCCCGCTTCATCGCATCTCATCGTTGCTAAGCATTTGCTGAACCAATAGGGAGGCAAGGGAGGTTTCTGAACAATGCGTCAGCCCCCCCCCCGCAAAAATTACAATCATAAACCAAAATGAAATCAGGACATGCGCCTGATTTCATTTTAGAGCTAGGTTCTTTTCGTTGGGACTTTTCTTCCACAGAAAAGTCCCAAAAAATCTTAGGGTTGGATAACTTTTTTCATTGAAAGGCTAAGTTTGCCCTTATTATCAATCGCCGTAAGCTTCACATTCACCTCTTGCCCGACATGAAGTACATCCTCGACACGAGCCACTTTCTCATCTCTAATCTGCGAGATATGTAGCATCCCGTCGATACCCGGAAGGATATTTACAAAGGCCCCAAAATCTTTAATCGTCACGACCTTACCCTTATAGATTTTCCCTACTTCCGGCTCTTCCACTAGTTTCTTAATCCATTCTACGGCACGCGTAATCGATTCCGGATTCGTTCCAGCTATGGTCACTAATCCATCATCAGAAATATCAACCATAGCCCCAGTCTCCTCGACGATTTTATTAATCATTTCCCCGCCTTTGCCAATCACCGCCCCAATCTTGCTTGGCTTTATCACTAGCTTCTCGATTCGTGGCGCATATTCCGAAATATCCGCTCTCGGCTCCGGAATTACTGAAAGCATGTGCTTCAAGATAAACATCCTACCCTCATGAGACTGTGCAATCGCTTTCTCAAGAATCTCTACCGGCAGTCCGTGCACTTTCATGTCCATCTGAAGTGCCGTCACACCCTCTGTCGTACCGGTCACCTTAAAGTCCATATCACCAGCAAAATCTTCTGCATCCATTAGGTCTGTCAAAACATATGCCTTATCTATATCAGAGGCTTTTACTTCTTCGCCTTTTGGCACATCTACCATTAATCCCATCGCCACCCCTGAGACCGGCCGCTTAATAGGCACACCCGCATCCATCAAAGCCATACAAGAGGAGCAAGTCGCCGCCATAGAAGTCGAACCGTTTTGAGACATAATCTCAGTCACGCTCCGGATTGCATATGGGAAATCCTCTTTAGAAGGAAGCACCGGCATCAAAGCTCTCTCGGCGAGATACCCATGCCCAACTTCCCTTCTCCCTGGCGAGCCAAGCCGCCCAATTTCCCCGATTGTATAAGAAGGCGCATTATAATGATGCATATACCGCCTCTCGCCATCGGTCACTTCCATCGTATCAACAATCTGTGCAAACGAAAGTGGCGCGAGAGTGACGATGTTCAGAGCCTGTGTCAAACCTCTAGTAAACAGCGAAGAACCATGAGTCCGTGGTAAAAGCCCCACTTGTGACGACAAAGGCCGTACCTCTGTCATCTTCCGTCCATCCGGCCGAATTCCATCTTCAATGATTGCCCGGCGGACTTCATGATGAATCGAAAGCTCAAAGGCATCATGATACTCACTCGCAAATCTATCTTCATAATCTGCAATCTTTTCTTCTTCCGTCTCCCCCTCACCAAGCTCAGGCGCAAACTCCTTATCCATCTCATCACGCAAGCGATTACAGATATCTGTACGCTCTAAAACATTCCCCCGGATTACCTCGCCCTTCTTACCGAAGTGCTTAGCGGTCCATTCATCCACTTTCTCTTGAATCGACTCATCTGGCAAGACTAATTCATATTCAGAAGCAGCCACATCAACCTTCGCAGCCAATTCTTTTTGCAACTTCAATGCCGGCTGACATTCCTTAACTGCCCAACGCATCGCCTCGATAATCACTTCCTCCGGCACCTCTTTTGCTCCCGCTTCGACCATCATCACCTTATCTTCGCGTACCGCCACCACTAAATCGAGGTCAGACTGTTCTCTTTCTTCTGGAGATAAGAATGCCTTAAATTTCCCATCAATCCGCCCGATTCTAAGCCCCGCCACCGGCCCATCAAATGGTACTCCGGCGTTTAAAAGTGCCGAAGATGCTGCAATCATCCCGATTACATCTGGCCGAAAGCTCGGATCCATCGAAAGTACCGTCGCGACGACCTGCACTTCCTGCCGATACCCCTTCGGGAACAGCGGGCGAATCGGCCGGTCTATCAGCCTTCCGATTAAAATCGCTTCGTCTGCCGGCTTTCCTTCCCTCTTTAAAAACTTTGAACCAGAAATCTTCCCCGCTGCATAAAATTTCTCCTCATAGTCAATCGAGAGCGGGAAGAAATCCTGCTTCACCGGCTCCTTTGAAACCACCACGCTCCCTAGTATCACCGTATCTCCATAGCGCACCACCACCGAAGAAGTCGTCCGAAACCCGACTTTATTTACCTCGAGCGAAAGCTTTTTTCCCTGCCATTCTGTCTCTAAAATTGTTGTTTTTAACCCCTTAGGATTAATAATATCCATATTTTCCTTTCCTTGGGAAAACCTCAGATAAATACCTTCGACAATGTCCAAAACATTTATCTGCCGTCTTCCCAAATTAATATACATAATTATCATACCACCTCTTGAATTTTTCGTCAATTTGTGCTATAATTACAACGTTGCTATGAGTTAAGATTTTATAAAAGGGGGTTATAAAATGCAACACGAGCATCAAGCTCCGGTTATTTCAGGCTTCAATTTAGACCCGGAAACCGGGGTAGTAACTTTAAAAATCAAGGGGGATCTCGGGACCTATGATCGGGACCTCGATCATCCCTTGATCGAGATTTTTAACGCTGTCATGAGCTACGCTAGCAATCCGCTCAGATTGGCAGCCACTAAAAAAGCCGGCGATGAAATGGAATACATCCATTTTATGCCGGAGTTCCCGGAGTATTCTGAAGAAGAAGATCTGACAACTTGCAAACTTAATCCGTGCAATAATCATGGGATTAGAAGTCAAATACTATTTCTTCAAAATACCCAGGAAACTTTTATCGATTTCCTTCCCATCTTGAAGGAATCAATCAAAAGTTTTTTCAAACGGCCGGCCGGATTTAGCCTGTACGAGCAAAAGCTCGAGCAAATTAAGTCCATTGATCGCCAAATGCGAACAATTAAGGTTCACATCAGCCGTTCGAGTGATCCTACTCAGATCGCGAAGGCCCAAAGCCATCTCGCGAATCTCGAGGAGGCCCGCGAACGCAAGGCCCATGAGCTTAAAGAAGGTCTTAAAGACTTTCTAATGCTCGTAGGGCTCCCTATCCCGCCTAGCAAGATCAAATACCACGATATTTTTGCGAACCGGGTAGCGGATCTGTTGGACGCCGGCAAGCGCGGTGAGGCCCGGATACTTGTCGCACAAAAAAGCTACGATGAGCTCCTTACCGATTATGCCGAGGATGATCCGGTATAAAAATGCACCTTAAAGCCTCCCTTCGGGAGGCTTTTTCTTTACTAGACCAAACACATTTGAGACAAAGCACGCGAGAAGCGTAACTCCCTCACAGTGAAGCTTCTCGTGTGCGTGAATTAACAAAAAAATAGATCTCCTTTATAATTTATTTAATAACCAATAAACAAACGAAAGGAGA
>JAFWOH010000033.1 GCA_017509895.1 Candidatus Saccharimonadota bacterium | reverse complement strand
TATAATTACTATATGAAGGCACGCAAAAAGACTATTCTGCTCTGTACTGCTCTCCCACTTCTTTTTACCTGTTTTTATGTCTTTTTATGTTGTCTTAATCTTCGGAGCTCGATTTGGTTTGACGAATCTTATTCGGCCTATCTCGTCCGCGGCGATTTCGGCCAGATTTGGGCCGAGACCGCACAGGATGTCCATCCGCCCCTCTTTTATTTCCTGCTGAAAATCTGGTCTAACATCTTTGGCAATACCGATTTTGCCATGCGCTTTATGTCTGTGTTCTTTGGCGCGGTTTCTATCATCCTCGCTTTTCATCTCTTAAAACGCTGGTTCGGGGTGAAGACCGCCGCCGTCGCGACCGCGCTACTCTCTCTTTCCCCGTTCTTGATTCGCTATGGCCAAGAGATGCGGATGTATACGCTGATTTTTGCTATCGTCCTAGGTGCGACCTATGCCCTCGACCTTGCTCTCGAAACTAGAAAAAAGCGCTACTATATAATTTACGCCATCCTCGTCGCTCTCGGGATGTGGACCCATTATTTCACCGCCCTCGCATGGCTGGCGCATGTTATATATCTTACAGCGGTGAAGAAGATTAACATCTTTAAAAAGCCTTGGCTCTGGACTTATCTGGGCGCTGTCCTACTTTTTATCCCTTGGATTCCCGCCTTCCTGACTCAGACCGCCACCGTCCAGCAGGGTTTTTGGATACCCGGCGTGACCTTCTCAACCCTTCCGGATTATATTTCTGAGGCCGCCTATTTTAAGGAATTTTCAAACGGAGTGGATGCATGGTGGGCCTTGCTATTGATTGTCTGGTGTATTATCTTTGGCCTAGTCCTATACTATAATCTAAAAAAGACCCCGGACTGTGAAAAATCGCTCACCTTAAAAACTGCTAAAAAGACCATTAAGTTATCTGCCTCTAAAACTTCAAATAAACAACCGGCCCGTAAAAAATTGCTTCTTCTGATTATTTTAGTCTTTGTCCCGCCGGTCTTACTCTTTCTTCTCTCCATGCCGCCACTCTCCTCGATGTTTGTCTCTCGCTATGTGACTTATAGCGCTATCCTGCTCTTTGCCCTCGCCGGCTGTCTCGCGATGCTGGTCCTTAAAAAGAATATCAAACTAGCTTTAATTTTTCTCATTCTTACTCTCGGAGTTGAAGCTTATGGAATCGTCAATGTCGAGACTCGCGAGCCGCGGGGCTATTCAAAGGAAATTGTCACTACTATCCAGAGTCTTTCTGAGCCCGGCGAGCCAACGGTTTTGAAAGACGACGGTCTTCAGGAATATGATTTCTCCTTTTATTCGACCGAGAAAAATCCGATTTACATCGTAGACGAGTGGACTGATTATCCTTGGGGGTCCATGTATCCGCTCCGCGATTATCGTGCCACCACGATTGATAAACTCTCTGATCTCAAGGCTGATAAATTCTGGGTCATCGCGAGTAAAGATGCCAAGCCTACCGAGGTGCTTGATTTAGATAAATACGAGATTTTAACGACCGTCGGGAATGACCATCATCTCGCTATTGAATATAAGGTTAAATAGCTCGCGTTTCTCTTGAAAATATGTTATAATTTTAACAATGAAAACTAGTGATTTTGATTATCATTTGCCAGAGGAGCTGATTGCCCAGACCCCTCTTCTTGACCGTTCTTCTTCGCGGCTGCTCATCCTAGAGCGCGAGAGCGGTAAATTTGAGGACCATGTCTTTACCGATATTATAGATTATCTAAAGCCCGGTGACGCCCTAGTTTTAAACGAGACTAAAGTCCTCCCCGCCCGTATTATCGGGGCTAAAAAAGAGACCGGCGGCGCGGTGGAGCTTTTGCTCTTGAAGGACTTGGGGAGTGATACTTGGGAATGTCTCGCTCGCCCACAAAAGAGACTGCATAGGGGGACTGAAATTGTTTTTGGCGATGGGCTACTTTCGGCTTTTGTCACAGAGGTTTTAGACGAGGGGGTAACCCATGTCCGATTTAGTTATGACGGCATTTTTCTAGAGATTTTAGAAAAGCTCGGCACCATGCCGCTCCCGCCTTATATCCATGAAGAGTTAAAGGATCAATCTCGCTATCAGACTGTCTATGCTAAAAATCTTGGCTCGGCCGCTGCGCCGACGGCTGGACTCCATTTTACGCCGGAGTTGCTAGAGGAGATTGCGAAAAAAGGCATTAAAATTATAAAAATTACGCTCCATGTCGGGCTTGGTACTTTTCGCCCGGTGGAGGTGGAGGAGATTACGGCGCACAAGATGCATACTGAGTTTTATGAAATCGGGGAGGAGGCCGCGAGGGAGCTAAACGAAGTCCGGGCCAGCGGCGGCCGGATTATTGCCGTCGGGACGACTACTGTCCGCACCCTAGAGACCGTTATGAGTAAATTTGACACTTTTCGCCCCTGCGCTGGCGAGACCGCGATTTTTATTTATCCCGGCTATGAATTTCGGGCTATAGATGGTATGGTTACGAATTTTCATCTTCCGCGTTCTACCCTCCTGATGCTCGTTTCTGCCTTTGCTGGCAAGCCAGAGATTATGAAGGCCTATGAACACGCCGTCGAGGAAAAATATCGATTTTTCTCCTTTGGAGATGCTATGTTAATAATTTAAGGAGCCCTTATGAAAGTCAAATATACGCTTATTAAAACTGATAAAAAGACCGGCGCTAGGCTGGGCCGCGTTAAATTTGGCGAGATGGAATATGAAACCCCGATGTTTATGCCGGTCGGGACGCAGGCGACGGTAAAGACTATGAGCCCAGAGCAAGTTAAAGATTGTCGGGCGGGTATCATCCTTGCCAATACTTATCATCTCTGGCAACGCCCCGGCGAAGATGTCGTGGCGGAGGCCGGGGGGCTACATAAATTTATGAATTGGTCCGGTCCGATTCTGACCGATTCTGGGGGTTATCAAGTTTTTTCGCTCGCCCGCAATAAAAAAGATATTACCGAGGAAGGTGTGTATTTTAAAAGTGAATTAAACGGTGCTAGGCTTTTTCTTACCCCTGAAAAATCCATTGAAATCCAGAATAAACTAGACTCGGACATCGCGATGAGTTTTGATGAATGTCCTCCGGCGAGCGCCGATTATCAATACCTAAAAAATAGTATCGAGCGCACTCTGCGCTGGGCGGAGCGGGGCAAAAAGGTTCATCAAAATAAAGAGCAGAGCCTCTTTGGCATTGTCCAAGGTGGGCCGTATGAAGACCTGAGGCGGTGGTCCGCCGAGCAGACTGTCGCGCTGGACTTTGATGGCTATTCTATCGGGGGGGTGGCTAATGATGATGAATGTAAGGACGATATGTATAAGGCTATCGAGTTTAGCACCCCGTATCTTCCGGAGGATAAGCTCCGTTATCTCATGGGGGTCGGCGAGCCGGTCGACTTAATCGAGAGTGTGGCCCGCGGGGTAGATATTTTTGACTGCGTTTCTCCCACTCGCCTCGCCCGGCATGGCAATGCGCTGATTTATGGGGTGAGAGACGCCGGGATTTCTGGCCTTAAGGAAAAGCGGATTAATCTTAAAAATGCGCGTTTTAAGCGTGATTTTACCCCGATTGAGGAGGATTGTGATTGTTATGCTTGTAAAAATTACACGAAGGCTTATGTACATCATCTCATGCGCTGCGACGAGACCTTTGGTGCCACGCTACTTTCAATCCACAACATTCGTTTTCTGATTCGCCTCTGCGAAAAGATGCGCGACGCCATCCGGGAGGATTGCTTTGAGGAGTTTAGGGAGGGGTTTTTGGGGGAGGCAGCTCAAAGCTAGCGCTTAGGCTACATTGCCCCATACTCTCTATCCATAGCATCTATCGTCACTAGCCATTGTTTGCCATATTTACAAACATCTATGCCATTAACGAACTTGCCATAGGCTACTGCCTTCCGGAGCGTGCTTTCATTTAAGCCCCAGATTTTAGAGGCATCGCCGAAAGATAAAATGTCATCAAAAACGGTTTTAACTTTTTTACCATTTTCCCATAATTCTTCAGCTGACAAATCAATCTCGTCATCCCAGACTATGCCATATCCCCCATCGTCTACTCGGACATCTCCAAAAGAGCCGTCTTTTAATTTTTCAAAAACTGCCCATTTTTTAAACAATGGCTTTACATCATATATCTTCGTCACCCCGTTCCAAAAATGAATGACTAATTTATAATCTTTCAATGGTGAAACGCTAGTTATTTTATGAAACATCTTTTCTCCTATTCTAATGGTTCTATTTTCTTGAAATCTTGTGTATTCCAAATATCGAGAAGTTCCTTTCTATGTAATCCTAGCCATTCCCGGACCATCGCGGTCGCCTTTGGAGGTAACTCTCCTTCTAGAATATCACCATTTCTAATGTCGAATTCCGCTATATCTCCACCATAAATGGCGTGTATATGGGGAGGATTATGATCAGCTTGTTGAAAATACATTCTGATAATTATTCCATAGAATTGTGCTAGTATCGGCATAGAGGTCTCCTTTTTATTATACATCTATTATATCACTATATCGTGAATAGTACAAGCATATTAAGAGGGTACCTAAAGGTTTGTGTCGTTTCAAGAGGTCATACACATTTTTCGATGGAAAAAGGTGATATTTTACACATTTTTCGATGGAATAATGTGATATTTTACACATTTTTCGAGGGAATGATGAGTGTTTTTTGAGGCGATGAATGGCAACAAATTATTAATCTTCCAAATTCGAAGATGAGAGCCGTTTAGTCAGTCTAAAGCGTGTCTTCATTAGCTGGAAAAATTGTTCAGATGGGTATTTTCTTGATACCCGCCGCGCCTTATGGGCGAGGCGCGGTATCAAAAAATGCCCAGATGGGCAATTTTAACGCTAATGAAGTGGTAGCCGCTTCGCGTCTTCCAAACTGCGTCACTCGGAAACAAAAAGCGAGCTTTTTGTTTCGCTCGTTTCCTTGTTTGGTCTGGGTGATCAGACTTGAACTGACGACCTCAGCGTCCCGAACGCTGCGCGCTACCAACTGCGCCACACCCAGACATGTTCTTATTTTAGCATTTCTACCCCTAAAAGTAAAGGTATATTTCAGGAGGTGGACATGGCCGCCTTATCATAGGCCCGCTTAGTAAGCATATTAAAGAACTTAAGGAGGAAAGGCGTGATGAGGCCGATGACGGCCGGGATGAGAATGACGAGATAGGAAGGATTCGCAACGAGCTCAAAGAACCAGCGAAGAACTGTCAGACAGAAGACGAGGCCAACAAGACAACCGAGCCAGACAAAGCGACGATAGAGATTAAACGGACGGCAGACAGTATAGAGATAAATCATGCCGACAATCGCGAAGGCGAGAGTGCAGGCGGTGGAGATTTGTTCTTCGGGGACCTTGAAAATGACACAGCCGAGATAAGTCAAAAGGACGACGCTCACATTGGCGAGGCCGCCCGGGATGGCCTTTTTTAAGATATTGGGGATGAAACGACCCTTGATTAAATCCTCGTTTGGCATCTGAGAGAGGAAGAAAGATGGGACGCCGATGACCCACATGGTGACGATAGAAACCTGCGCTGGGAGGAGCGGATAGGAAAAACCGAGGATGATCGAGAGGACGGCGGCGGTGAAGGAGAAAATGTTTTTCACGATGAAGAGCGAGCCGGAACGCTCGAGATTATTAACGACTCTCCGGCCCTCCTTGACGACACTCGGCATCTTTGAAAAATCAGACTCTAAGAGGACGAGCTGGGCAGCATGGACGGCGGCGTCAGAGCCGGAGGCCATGGCAATAGAACAATCTGCGTCTTTTAAGGCCAAGACGTCATTGACACCATCACCGGTCATGGCGACGGTATGACCCTGTTTCTTAAGCGCCTTGACTAATCTCCGCTTTTGCTCCGGGAGGACCCGGCCAAAGATGGTGTATTTCTCTACTGCCTCCTCATAATCGCTATCGCTCTCGAGGCGGCGGGCATCAATAAATTTCCCGGCGTTTTCTATCCCGGCCTGCCTTGCGACCTCGGAAACGGTGAGAGGATTATCACCAGAGATGACTTTAATATTAACGCCCTGCTCGGCAAAATAACGGAAAGTCGCTGGGGCGGTCTCGCGGACGGGATTCATGAGGGTGATGAAAGCAAGGGGCTTAGCCTTTTTATCAAGGGCTTTGCCGGGGGTGCCAGCATACTCGGCAAAGACGAGGACACGGAAACCCTTTTTCGTATATTTTTCGATTTCCGATTTGTTTTTCTCATAATCTTCCCTTAAGACAAACTCCGGTGCACCGAGGACATAACTTTTATCGCCAATCTCGGCGGCGCTATATTTAAACTCGGAAGAAAAGCCATAGACCTTACCGGCCTTTTTATCGGCCTTTTTAAAATAATTTTTAAGGGCGACCATCGTGGAGGTGTCCGCGGAGAGCGAGCTAATGAGGCAGGCGAGACTTGGCTCGACCGTTTCCTCTGGCTCTAAATAAATCACCTCCGAAACGGACATATCGGGGCTAGTAATCGTACCAGTTTTATCGACGCAGAGGACATCGACGCGGGCGAGAGTCTCGATGCATTTCATCTCGTGGACCAAAACTTTGTTTCTCGCAAGACGCATGGCGGAAATCGCGAGGGTGACGGAGGCGAGGAGGAAGAGGCCCTCCGGAATCATACCGATTACGGCGGCGGCGCCACCCTGAATGGAGGGGAGGAGCTCTTTGCCATTTAGGAAAAACTGTCGCGAGAACAATAGCAGACCGACGGGGATAATGGCGATGCCGGCGACTTTAACTAACTTATTTAGACTTCTTAAGATTTCGGACTGCTCGCCGGTCTTGATCGCCTTGGCCTGAAGCGTGAGTTGAGACACATAAGAATCCGCACCGACTTTAGTCAATTTAGCGGCACATTCGCCAGAGACGATGAAGGAGCCAGAGAGGAGCTCTGCACCTTTTTTCTTGATGATTTCGTCTGCTTCGCCGGTCAATAACGATTCATTGACGGAGACCTCGCCGTCTAAAATCTCGGCATCGGCCGGGATTTGATTCCCCGCTGTAAAAATCACAATGTCATCAAGGACGAGCTCATGGACGGGGACTTTCTGTTCCTTTTCATCACGAATGACGATGGCCTCGCGGGCGGAGGTGATGGTTAAATCCTCTAAAACCTTTTTAGAACGAAGCTCCTGAACGATGCCGATGAGGGTATTGGCGAGGATGACGGGGATAAAAGTCAGACTGCGATAGGCGCCGACGGAAAACAGAATAATAGCGAGGACGAGAAAGACAAAGTTAAAATAGGTAAAGGTATTATCCTTGATAATCTGGCTAGTGGACTTAAAAGGTGCTTTGACCGCCTCATTGACCTGACCGGCCTTCTGGCGCTCTGCGACCTCATCGCTAGTGAGACCTTGAAAAATAAATGATGACATATATTAATTATAGCATATCTAGCTAATTTAAGGCCGGGCCGGCGCTGGCGGGGCCAACATTTTCGCTAGTGGAGGTGTCCGGAGTGGTGCCTTCGTCGATGTTTGCCGCCTCGCCTTCAGCTTGTCCGGCGGGAGCAATGGCCTCGGTTGCAGAACTTTCCGTTGAAGCGTTTCCAGAGCCGGCGGTATTGTTTTTACTATCTTTAATACCGTTTCCGGTCACATCATAGTGTGCGCCGTCTGCGAGCTTAATGCCGGAGACATTGAGGATGCCGGTACCGCCATCAATGGTGAGGTCTCCCTCGGAATAAATCGAGTCGAAAGTATCTGGCTCGGCAACGGCAAGAGTGCTCTCAGTACCGTCGTCGAGGTAAATTACGAGGTGGTTATGAGAGAAGTTTGAAAGCGCAGAGGCGCCGGTAGCCGTAACGGAAATATTATGGAGATAGAGCGTGACCTCACCATCTGCATTAACTTTAATCGGGAAATTAGTAGTGCCAGAGAGAATGTAATGGCCGGCTTTGTCGATATTGATTTCTTCGGTATAGGTGGAAAGATTAATCTTGGTCGCGGTATCACGAGGGTCTTTATAGGTAGTGTTGTTATTAGTATTGCTACTATTATTGCCATTATCAGTCGGTTGGTTTAAGAGTGCGATTACGAGGCCGGCGGCAACAACGAGAAGGGGGATAAGAATAATAAGGAGTATAATAGCTCTACTTGGGCCTTTTTTAGGCTGATTTGTAATAGATTGGCCCGTAAAAGGCTGGCTAGGCGGGAGATTGCTATTCTCGCGGGCGGCGGACATTTGCTCCTTGATGCGAGCGTATTCATTGGTTTTTGCGGAGGCTTGGCCCATGACCGGCATAGAAGAAACGGCCGGGCGAGAGCTGGAAGCCGGGCGGGGCGAAGTAGTAGGGCGCGGGATTTCCGCGGTAAAAGTCTCTGCCGGGGTAGCCGGAACGGCCGGCTCCTTTGGTGCTTCCTTTGGAATGTCATTCGGAGCTTCAGGGGCGGCGGGGGCATTCGACCCGAAACTGTCTTTAATAATATCGTCTGCTATGTTATTTAACTCTTTATCCATAAGCCTATTATAGCAAGGACGGGAGATTTTGTAAATCTTTAAGCGAATTTATTTTGTCAAAACGTTCTAAATGCAAATGCTCTGTACCGGGGAGGTCTTTTAAAGCCTTTAGCTCGTCGAGGGTCAATTCTAGAACCTCGATTTCCTCACCGCCTTGGTCGAGAGATTGCTCAGTTTTCGAGATTGGGTCGGTAGCGACGAAGGTATAGACAAAGGCCTCGATTTTTGACTCGCGCTGGCCAGCGGCGACGAGCTTCCAATTTTTGAAAGTATAGCCGGTTTCTTCTTTTAATTCCCTTTTCGCGGCCTCTAATTCGGTTTCTTCTTCATGGTCGTGACGGCCGGCGGGAAAACTATAAAACCAATCTGTGTCTGGCTGGCGCTGTTTTTCGACGAGGATTTTATCGCCTATGATTGCATAAATCACAACTGAATCGTGGCGTTTTATCATCTCGAAAGTCTCGGTGCGGCCGTCAAACATGGTCTGGGGCCATTCATAGACCTGAAAAATTCGGCCATGATAAACTTCTTTGGCATTTTCTGGAATTAATTTGGCATTTTTAGGAAGGTAGGTTCTCATAATTTCTCCTTTATTTTATGTAGGTAATACGATTTTGTGATGGGCATCTCAAAGCCACCGATGAGCTCGATGACCCGGCCGCCAAAGCCCTTTTTAAAGCGGTACATACCGTAGGCGGGGTCGTTTTTATCGAAATTACCGGAGATGCCATAGAAATTATAGCGCGGATATTTATGCTCATAGGCATATTTAATAATCTCCCATTGGATGAGGTATTGGGCGTTTTTATCTAAATATTTTTCGTCATTGCCGGCGATAAGATAGATGATTTCGTGATTTCCAGAGAGAATAAACATACCACAAGAAAGATTTAGAGGCTTTCCGTTTTCGTCCTTAGTCTCGGCCATCCAGAATTTAACATCTTCTTTAAAGAGGTCATAAAAAGCTTCGTAATATTCTAGGGGCTTATTTTCATGCTCAAAGCCTTTTCTTTTGGCGGTTTGGCTGCACATTTTATAAAAATCTTTTAATTCATCCCGCTTTAGCTCGCGAATTTTGATATCGGACCTCAGAGCGCGATTAATAAGATTTCGAGTGTTCTGGCGGAAAGATTTTTTAAGCTCCTCCGGGGGCTTATCGAGGTCTAGAGCGAAGAGCCATTTGATTTGGTCGGGATGAGGATCGACTTTAATTCCTAGGTTCTTAAGATTTTCTATGGCCTGTTCGTGATTTTCCCCACCTTCGACGATATTGCCATCGATGTCACGCTCGCGGAGCTCAAAATAAGGGTCAAAACGGAAAACATAGCCGCCGCGCTCCTTGATATATTGTTTGAGATTTTCAAAAAAAATTTTTAGAACCTCGGGATTTTCATAGTCAATCAGCGGACCGCGCGGGGCATAAAAAATTTTTTGATTCAGGGCGACGGGCTTTGAAACCATCATGGTCGCGGCGATGATTTTATTGTTTTTATCTACCAGCCCGACATAATGTTTTTGCCAGCCTTTTTGCTCGCGATAGTTTGCGATTTCTTTAGTCTGAAAAAAGGAAAATTGAGGATGATTTTTGGCGAATTTTTCAAATTCGGTTTCTTTTAATTCTTTGAATTCCATTAAAATAATTATACCATGTTTTGCCCTATCTTTGCTCTATCCTTGCTCTATCCGGCGGTTAGCGATGGGTATTGATGGCTATCATGGTGAAGATTATGATGATGGCGACGAGGGCGATGATGATGGCGATTATCCCGCCGAGTTTACGGCCGGCGGCTTTATTTTTGGCCAATTTTTCCTCGACCGCGGCGCGGTCTAGGGCGAGCATCCGCTTTAGCTCCGCCTCGGTGTATTTTGGTTTTTTAGTCTTTTCCATTGAGTCTATTATACACTAAATGGTGGGGTTTTTGTAGGGGGGGTTGAGGGAATGGGGTTTAGGGTTTTAGGGGGCGGCGATGCAGCGAACGGAGTTACCATAATTCTTGCTACCGAAGCGCAAAGCTAAACCCGACGAAGTAACACCCAAACAGTGGCCATTAGCATCAGTGGACTGGCTAGAAGTCCAATAATAGCCCTCGCTACCCACACTGCTGCCCCAACCCGACGAGTAGAATAAGCCACCGTAGACAAAGTTATAAGGCGTGCCTCTAATTTTTGAGGAACCGGTACTATTGTTGCCGCCCATAAAAGTTGCGATATTACGAGATTCAGTATCTGTTGGTAACCTCCAGCCCTTCGGACAGACCTTTTGAGCAGCACCGAAGGAATAATAGCTATGAGAATCATAAGTCCCACCGGTGCCATTAGTGTATTGTAGATTTGTATTTGTATCTGTCGTAGACCAGTTACTTGCACTGGCTCTAGCAGTAATCGTGCCAGAGGAGGCGGAGGTAGAGGTCGTGAGACTTAGATTTGCACCCTTAGTGATAGAGCCACCAGTAACATAGCCAAGGCTAAGGTCTTTAGTCATGATGCAATATCCGCTCATGCTCGTCGGGTAGCTTGTCCCGGCAGTACCACTATTTGGCCAACGATAGATAGTATAATTCTGATTATCTCTTGTATCTTTTAAGGTAGCAGTATGCCCGGCTCCGATAGATGAGCAGATGTTGGAGGTTTGCATATTGCCCTTGTTGCCGTCGTCTGGAATGGCCACCTTCCATACCGCATAAACCGTCACGCTCCCACCGTTTACTGTAGTCACATTACTTTTCACTGACGTTGGAGCGATACCAGTCTGCCCAGCTGTCCAAGTGGCGGTAGTGGCGCTCGAAGAGAGACTCCAGCCGAGAAAGTCGTAACCACTCCTCGAAAGGGTACCCTTAGAGGCCATAGTGATATTTACGCCATATGTTGCGCTCGTAGTGCCTCCAGATGCGCTCCCAGAGCCACTATTTGCACTATAACTAATTGTAAAGGTATTCGGTGCCCAGACCGCATAAAGCGTAAGTGTCGAGCCAGATGTTGTAGTTTGTCCGGACGCCGCCGCATCGCTAATCAGCGTAGCCATATCTACTTCTGTATTAGCATTATATGCTGCGGTAGTTGCAGAGCTATTTGTACTCCAGCCAAGGAAGTGATAGCCAGTCTTGCTCATGGTATTTACTGTCGCCGTCGTGACCTTATCGGTTTCAAATAGTGTGCCCGATTCCGAAGTCTTGCTGGGCGTACCACTTGCCCCATTCACATTATATGCCACCGTATACTTATTCTGCGCTACACACCGCACGGCGCTCCCGTCGAGCTTACTGCCGTTGCTCTGGGGGCGGACATTCGTAGAATCGAAGAGTAGGAAGTAACTGTTGCTAGTAGTGAAGACCGAAGAGGACCAATAGTACCCGCGCGTCCCAACGCTGAGCAGCGTAGTAGAATAGTAGTAGCCGGCATAAGTAAAGCCTGCGGCACCATTATTTCCGTAGCGGTCTATAGAGTTTGCGTCTCCACTAATCATGTTGTTGCGAGTAGTAGCGTCAGATGTACGATAATTTGTAGTCGTAGGTTGATATTGAGACCAATCTGCATTGCTGTTATAAGATTTTGCTAGATAAGTGAAGTCATTTGTTGAATCAATTGTACTTACAGTAGTGCCAGCATCAGTAGTCTTTGGTAGTCTCCAACCTTTCGGGCAAATGTCGCGTGGGGAGGAGCCAGAGGTTTTGCCGTCGTTATAGTAAGAGAAACCGAGAGAGGCGGTATAGTATGGATAATAAGCAGTATTCTCGGGGACGGGGTTACCTGCATCATTATCCGTTGAACCGGCGGCTTTGTAGCCTATTTGCGGTTGGTTACTGTTGCTAGTGCTGAAATCTAATGTGCCCGAGGCAGTCTTTACAGCCGAATTCGTAATTGAGTTTGCTGTGCCGTAGCGAGTGTTTCTTGGTGGGAGATAATATTTGGTGCTATCGTTAGACGGAATGTTGGTGTTAGTATTATCTAAACTATCTACTACCATGTTTGTAGCGGAGATAGTGAGGTTTTCAATCATCCAGCATTTGCCGTCTGGGAGTTTCTTTACGGCATAGACGGTATTGTCTCTAGTATCATTTAAATAGACAATGCTGTTTGCAGAGAGACTAGAGCATCCCGTCCATGTCTGCATATCCCCAGCAATAGTAGCCCAAATAGCATAAAGGGTTTTAGTTTGTCCACCAGAAGTTAAATCAGTCACTTCTTGTTTGTCGGTATAATCTACATCTGCCATAGTGCCAATACCATTTGTAGCAGTACCGGTTTTACCATCAGCCGTATTAGACCAACCAAGGAAAGTATAACCAGACCGAGTATAAGTATTAGCGGAAAGAGCGGTAGCAGTACCAAGAGGAATAGTTTGATTATTCATTTCTCCTGTACCACCATTAGCGTTAAAGGATACTGTATAATCTAGACAGCTAGAATTCATTAAGACAGTATATAGGACATCTCCAGCATAAGTACCGGGAGCAACAGCCGTAGTGACTTTAGCGCCATAGTAGATAGGTACTGTAGTTTCAGTTTCTACATTAGACTTAGTTACTAAAGGATTATTAGTAGCATCAGCATAAGTAGGAAGACCAAAGTATTTATTTTCAGAAACATCAGAGCTAGAACCATTTATCCCCCATGTATTAGGAGATAGTACTGCCGATGTACTACCTACAGTAGCAGAAGAAGGCAAAATGACATTGTTATTAGCTGCAGAATCATTAGTAAGATTAGTATCTCCAGAACTAGTAGCGGAAACATAAACGGAATAACCGGCAGAACAGTTAGTATTAATGGTAAGAGTATCAGAAGCAGTACTTATTTCACCAGCAGAAGAAGGCTGAACCTTACTAAAACTCACTAAGCCTTCTGGTGCAGAAGAAGAGACATTTAGATAGCTCGCTCCATAAGCGGAATGAGAAAATAAGAAGCTACCTAAGAGAGAGAGAGAGAGCACCAAGAGTGGCAAAAGCTAGACTATTACTAGCCTTCTTATTGTTTAATTTATTCTCAACTTTGTTTACTGTTCTGATGGACCTTCCCATTCAACACCTCTTTATTTTACTTTATATACATCTATTCTACCACCCCACAAAATTTAGCACAAGTGTTTTATTTACAACGAACATAGTGAAGTTTGCGAAAAGCACATGGTAAGTTTGCCTCATGCGCATTCGCGCACGAGTTTGCCTTTCCATTTTGTACCACAGGCACAAAATGGTAAGCGCTGCGCGCTTTCCAGTCTCGGGCGCTCGCGAAAAGTAGACCTTCGGTCTACTTTTCCTGAAATTCATCGAAGATAAAAATACAAGAGCAAGCTCTTGATTTTTATTTACTATGTCGTGGTAAGTTTGCCTCATGCGCATTCGCGCATGAGTTTGCCTTTCCATTTCGAGCCGCAGGCTCGAAATGGTAAGCGCTGCGCGCTTTCCAGTCTCGGGCGCTCGCGAAAAGTAGACCTTCGGTCTACTTTTCCTGAAATTCATCGAAGATAAAAATACAAGAGCAAGCTCTTGATTTTTATCATTCTCGAATTTCCGAAAAGAAGCGAAGCTTCTTTTCGCTCGCTATGTCGCTGGTCGGGGCTAGCAGACTCGAACTGCTGACCTCCGCGTCCCAAACGCGGCGCGCTACCAACTGTGCCAAGCCCCGGTATTACAATTATACCATAAATACCGGGGCTTTGCTAGACTATTTAGCGTATTCGACGGCGCGGGTCTCGCGGATGACATTGACCTTGATAGTGCCGGGATAAGACATGGTGGCCTCAATCTTATTGGCGATATCACGAGCAAGCTTTAAGGCGGTTAAATCATCAATCTGCTTTGGCTCGACAATGACGCGAATCTCACGGCCGGCGGAGATAGCATAGGCCTTATCAATGCCCGGGAAACTCGTCGCGATATTTTCAAGATCGCGCATCCGTTCGGCAAAGTTTTCAGCACTGATGTTTCTCGCGCCTGGACGAGCGGCGGAGATAGCATCGCAGATTTTAACAATGATAGCCTCCGGAGTGGTGGCCTCGATGTCATCATGATGGGCGGCGATGGCATGAACGACTTCATCCGGCATGCCATATTTTTTCGCGAGCTCTGCGCCGATGTCGGCGTGCTTACCCTCGATTTTATGGGTGACAGCTTTACCGATGTCGTGCATAAGGGTAGCGGTCTTGGCAATTCTTTTATCAGCACCGATTTCCTCGGCAATCATGCCGGCCATGTGTGCCATCTCGATAGAGTGGAGAAGTACGTTTTGACCGTAAGAAGTGCGGAACTTGAGCTCACCAAGGAGATGGACAAGCTCACGCGGGATACCGACAAGCCCAACCTCGCGGACGGCATCTTCGCCGGCGCGGACGACTTCCTTTTCAATTTCCTTTTCGGCCTTGGCGACGGCATCTTCAATACTAGCAGGGTTAATGCGGCCGTCTTTCATCAAGCGCTCTAAGGCATAGCGAGCGACCTGGCGGCGAATCGGGTCAAAGCTGGAGAGGACGACCATGCCGGGGGTATCATCTACCATGATATCGACACCGGTGGCGCGCTGGAGAGCCGGGATATTACGACCCTCGTTACCGATAATGCGCCCCTTGATATCATCATCCGGAAGCTTTAAGGCGGTAACCGTACGGTCTGCGGTGACCTCAGAGGACATCCGCTCCATGGCGGTCAAGAGGAGCGCCTGAGCGGTCTCATCGACATCGTGCTTAATTTCCTTTTGCTCCTTTGCGACGAGGCCAATCAAATCTTGTTTGATGTCGTTTTCAGTCATCTTCATGAGTTTTTCTTTTGCCTCGTCTTTAGAAAGACCGGCAATTTTTTCTAGTTTTTCATGCTGCTTTGTGCGGATGTCTTTTATCTCATCTTTTAAGCTCTCGATTTCCCGCTCGTCTTTATTTAGTTTTTCCTGCTTTTTCTCGAGCTGGTCTAATTTAGAATCAAGAGTAGTCTCGCGCTCGGCGAGGCGAGCCTCTGTAGACTTCCACTCGCGGCGGCGGTCCGCCTCTTCTTTGTTTAGATTTTCCTGCGTGGCCTGAGCCTGTTTTTTGGCATCAAGAACGATATCCGATGCCTCGTGTTTGGCCTTTTGAATAATATCATCGGCCTTGTTTTTACCACCGTTTTCATTCTTTTTATTGTATGCAAAAATCGAACCGGCGCCCACGCCAATTCCGACTATGGCGGCTACAATTATTCCAATTATTTCCATAATGTGCCTTTCTTGCCCCTGTTTTCCTGACAAGGGCGGGTTAATAATAATTATCAAATCTTAAACTCTTTAAAATCAAGATCTATGCTTATTATAACATAAATTGCAAGATTTTTCTATGTGTTTTTTACAATACTAAGATTTATGATTATTTCTACTACAATTGATGAGGCCGTCGATATTGTGATTGGCGAGGATTTTAACTTCGCCCTTCTCGCCCGTAACCTCTGTGGTTTTAAGGCCGATGTTCGTCACGACACCTTTAAAGCCATCAGCCTGAAGGATGACCGTATCGCCCACGCAAAACTGATTTTCGGCGATGATGGCGATGCCGGCGATGAAATCTTTAATCATGTCTTGGAAGGCGAGGCCGACGATGGCGGTCAGAATCCCGAGGCCGGCGAGGAGCGAGGAGACATTCACGCCGAGGATGGACAGAATGACGAGCAGGACGATGATGAGGAACAGATACCTCAGGATACTCGAAAGCATCTGAGAAATGGTTTTGATGCGCTGCTTTTGGGCGGCGCTAGTCCGCCTGCCGCCGGCATGGCTGAAAGTGATTTTTAGGATGCGCCGGAGGATGAGGTAGATGATGAAGACGAAGAGGAGATAAAGGGCGGAATTGATTAGCTTTTTAGTACTAATTTCGAGACCGAAGATGTTTAGCATGAAATTAACTCCGTACCGCTTGTATCGTAGTCAGAAAGTTTCGTCTGCTTAATAGCGGGATCTTCATAAGTATTGTAATAATAACTGTTGGTGGCGGCGGAGAAACCACCTGTATAGACAGTCTTTTCAAAATCGCCAGTCGCCATGGCAGCGGCGCCGTCAATCATGGCAACGCCCGTAAGAGTATGGAAGAGCCTTGCAACATTTTCCTCTTCGGTAGATTTGACAGGATAGTGAGTATTAAGATAAGCGACTCTTATGAACCTAGATGGGGAGTAATAATCACCCGGGAGGCCGCGCATGAGAGAGCCGGAGCCAAAGGCGGTCATCTCGGCCTTGCCCCATTTGACACTTTCGGGCTGGGGGCTGGAGAGATTCATATAGTTTCTCAAATTTTCTTTGTGCCAAGCATAGCCCGGCTGATTCGTGAGGATGTCAACATCATTGTCAAAAATCTGTAGACCGTCCTTTGTATATTCTACAACGATACTTTGGGTTTTATCGCCGATAATCCAATGGAGGAGGGAAACTGGATATTTTTCGTTAATCGGCTTTGCGATGATGGCAGTATTTTTTAGGGCTGCTTTTACCTCTTCGACGGTGGTGAAATTCATCGCTATCCAGAGCGGGAATTCATAAGCCGCGACATTGGTCTTGCCGGGGACGGCATCTTTTTCATATTCAGCATAGCCCGGGAAATTCAAACCGGCGACGGCGAGACCGGCCTCATTAGCGCAGTCGAAATAGAGCGGGACATTCTCCTCGATAATCGCCATGCCGATAATGGCATTTTTCGGGGTCATATCACCAAGAAAGGCGGAGTGATAATTATAACCCTTTGGGGTAATCACAACCTTTTCACCATAGCCCGTCGACCAATCAAGATTACGGCCGAGGTACATATTACCTTTATCATCATTAAAGCGCACCGCTGTACACATTTTCCTCCTTTTATTTAGCTGTTTTTATTGTAGCACTTTCAATGTAATGAAGCAAGATTCAGCGGAGACAAATTCAGCGGCACATCCGCCGCATAAGCAATTTTCTTTAGTGGCACCATATGATAGAACCTTTTTTATAAAAAACTTAGTCGCCTAGGGTTTATTGGCATACCGTTAACTTCAAAAAACAAAACTGGTTCATGGTATGTAAGTTTCGATTTTCAAGGCAGACAACAGACAGCTGTTCTGTCTCAAATTAGAACTTTTAGTATATCTCGACTGTCGAGTCGAATGGGAAAATTAGACAAAAAAGATACGGCAAAAATTAAAGATGCTGTTAAGAAGTTCCTTGAATAAAAATATTCCCAATCCTTACGGATTGGGCCGCGGCTTATGCCGAATATACTTGTATTATAGCACAAATAGGTAGATAGTGCAATAGTGACGTATCATGTTTTGGGCGTGGATTTTAAAAAACAGACCTGCTAGGTTGCAGGTCTATTTTTAGCATTTTATTCGTAGTGCTCGACGTTGCCGGGGATGGTGAGCATATTTTTAATTAGCTCGACCGCGGTGGCCTCGAGACCCTTTTCGGTATCATTGTCAGAGAAGACAAAATTTGGATCGCGGCGATAGAAATAATTATACTCGCCATAGGTATAAATCTCTGTACCGAAAGAATAGCCGTTTTCATCGCTCTGGCCCTCAGAGGTCTTGACGCGCATTAGACAGCCCATGCCGGTCGGGTTTTTATCGATGTCGGCGAAGGGCGGGAAGTAGGAGAGATTGGCCTCATGGCCGGTAAAGCAAATCTCAGGGCGGTATTTTTCATCGAGAGTGAAGCTAAGATCCTGAAGGCGAGCATCGAGCTTTATCTTAATATTCCATTCTGGGAGATAGAGATAGTTAGTTAGAGGAGTATAATCCGGAACATCGGCGACGGTGCGGATAGTTTTGCCGGTATCCTCGCTGACTTTATTGACGATGGCGGTCATATTATTAAGGCTTTTTGTGGCAGTCTCGAGGTCATCGCGAGTATTAGAAGCATCAATCAGCCCATAAACGCCGAGGCCGATACCGATAATTGCAAGGATGCCGAGGATAATCGAGAGAATCATGAAGCGCTTTGTCATCTGTTCTGCGGTGAGTTCTTTTTTGGGACTTACCGGCTTCATGGTAGGTTCATCTGGTTTTGGAATCGGCTTTAAGCCATCAAACTGATTAGGAGTGATAATCGGGGACTGGAGACCGACGCCATGAGGATCGATAGGATTATTCGGGTCGATAGTATGATTATATGGTTGATTTTTTGGATTCGGATTTTGCGGATTTTGATTTGGCTCCATGATTTGATTGCTCCTTATTTGTTGTATTTATTATATCACAAGCAAAGTTTTTCTTGATTACTTTTTCTGGACTCCGATGTTGGCCGGTCTGCCATAATCGGGGATAATGATTTCATGCTGATTTTTATGATGGTCATAGAGAGGGATGTTTAGCTCGCTTGCTAGGGTATTGACGACGGCTGCGCCGATGCGGAGGCCGGTAAAACTGCCGGGGCCGGAGAAGAAAGTGATTTCCTCTATGTCCTGCCAGGTTTTATTATTTTCTTCAAGCTTATCCTTGATGAACTCTAAAAGTTTTTCGGCGAGCTCTTTATTAGCCTCCCATTCATAGGTCTTATCATCTAGCTTCAAAATGCAGAGCTTTTGGTCGGAAGTATCAAGATAAAGTTTCATTTATAAATTCTCCACATTAGTCTTTGGCTCATTTTCGAGATTTCTGATTCCGATTTCGAGGTTTTTGATTTCGACTTCGCGGGAGCCGTCATCTCTGATTTTAATGGTGATTCTCGGGTGATTTTCAGGCAAAATATTCTCGACGGTGTTTCCCCATTCGATAATCGTGATGGTATTTTCATCATTGATAGATTCATCGAGATCCTCGGACATGATGCCAGGATCCTCGAGACGATAAAAATCATAATGGACGAGCTCTGTGTTGTCATTTTTATAACGCTTTGAGAGAGTGTAGCTAGGGGAAGTGATTTCGTCTTCAATTTTGAGGCCTCTTGCGATGCCCTTGGTGAGCGTGGTTTTCCCGGCGCCGACATCTCCGATGAGCTCAAGAACAACCGGAGCTTTTATCTTCGCTCCGATTTGCTCGCCAATTTTAATTAATTCTTCCTCAGTCTTTGCAATCATTATTTCTTGATGTGCTTGCGCTTTTCGGAATGCTTATGATTGTTATTGCGATTTAGTTTGGCAATGCGTACTTTTTTTGACATATAGTTTCCTTTTATAATTATGGTACGCCCGATAGGAGTCGAACCTACGACACCCAGCTCCGGAAGCTGGTGCTCTATCCACTGAGCTACGGGCGCAAATGAGGACGAAAGGACAAGCGAAGCTTGTATCTGTTATTATATCATAAAACAGTAAAAATTGCTGTGGCTATTTTCTCAGTTTCCTAAGCTCATCTTTTGTTTCTGACTCTACCCGGTATGAATCGCAAATTTTTGAGATTGCCTTATTAAAAGTCCATTTTGGCAGCTTTGAAACCTTGAGATATTCTAGCGTCGGCTCCGGGAATTTAATAAAACATTCTGAAACTAGCCATGCCAAGGCCATCTTTATATAATATTCGTTAGCTGACGCCAAAGAATCTATTTTATCAAAAATCAGATGTAAATATTCCGCGTCTACATAGCCACATTTAAGAAACACTAGCCCTAGCCGGATGGAAAATTCGCCCGGACTCTCTAGCAGACCCTCGATTTTCTGAGTGTAAAAATCTTCCCTGTGCTTTCGAATCTTTTTCGTGACCTCTGATACAAAAATATCACAGGTACACCAATTATCAATTAGAGCGACTTGCGAATCGAAGTATAAAAGTATCTCCGGGTATGATAGGCGCGCAATCAAAATACCGCGGAGGAGGACCTCTTCAATCGCTATGGGGTCTACTGCTAGAATTTCTGGGACGGCGCTTAACGGGACCCTAGCGGCAATCTTTCGGACCTCGGGAATCCGGACCCCGATGAACGGCCGCTCGGAGGGGATTCCCCGCATGCTAAACTCGCGATATTCATCATCCGCCAGCGAGGCCAGCGCCGTCCTAATGTCTTTATAATTTGTTAGCTCTTTCATTTTCCAAGCTTCTTAATTTTCTTAAAATCAACCTTCATGACTGCCGCGCGTAATTTTTCCTCGCTGCCATAGTGCGTCCGTTGCCCCGGGCTGTCGCTTAGCATGTGCTGGGCATAAGGAAAGCTCACTACTCGCTCTAGAACTCCGCCGATTTTTCCGACGCCACAGAGCGCATCTGCCGCTCGCACCTTTGACAGAGGAATCTCTAGGGCCTGTTTCATCTCTTCTGGGAAAAAGGTTAGCGAGAATAAATCTCCATCCGCCTCGCCGGAGGACCGCCCATAGGCGATTGAGGTATTGCCCTCTATCCATAGCCTTTCACAAAGTGGCTTCATCCTCGCCCCCTCGAGATTGAATTCACATTTTACAAACTTGTCCTTGCTAGCATTTTCCATGTCGCAGACAAAATCACCCTCGCAAGTTGTCGTCATTACTGCGCCTTTAGCATCTGGAGATTTTAGACCGTGTTTTTCATCGTAGGAAATCGTATCGCTAATATAATCCATCATAATCCATGAGAAAAGCCCGGTCTTGGTATTTTCCGCTACAAGATAAAACTCTGCCCTCGCGCCCCAAAACACGCTCGTGTGAATCCGGAACATCGAGACAATCCCATAATATTTCTCTGGCCCACCCTCAAAAACTGCTATTTTTGCTGGCGCAAAACCATCTGGTAAGTATTGTTGAATCTTCTCTGGCTCTTTTAGCTCATAAAACATGAATGAGCAATATGGCTCTACCACAAAAGGCATTTTATCCGCCTTCTTAGCCGAGCTTAAAACAATTTTTCGCTGAAGAAAGACCGGGAGATGCCGCATTTTTGTCTGTAGATGATGGACCTTCCCGACCTCCATCGGGTCTACTAATCTTTCTACCCCCTTTGCATATTCTAAAATGTTCATAGAATAATTATACCATTATTGGCTTTATTAAATCACTCTGGATTTTTAGTTTATAGACTCACCGCCTGTTTGTGCTCATCACTGCCAAAATAGGAAGCGTCGAGGTATTGATAGTTTGACAAATATTTTTCTTTGAAATCTAAAATGCGATAAACCGATTCATTGATTCTCTCTTCACTGATATTTTCTTTGATAGTGTTTACGGCTAGCTCGGGGTCGGTCGGGAGGAGCAAGAGGTCTGCGCCAGCCTCTATAGCCATTCGATAGATTTCGGCATCGTCGTAATTGGAGGTGAGGGCGCCCATATTGAGACCGTCGGTCATGATGAGACCCCTGAAGCCGAGCTCATTTCGGAGCAGATTGGTAGTCAAACTTTTTGAGAGAGTGGCAGGGGTGTTGTCGCCGGTGATGTTCGGGAGTGCGATGTGGCCGACCATGATAATTTTGGCATCATTTTTAATGGCGTTTTTGAAGGGGATGAGGTCGACATTTTCTAGCTCTTCGCGCGTAGCTTCGATAATCGGCAAGCTTGAATGAGAGTCGGTTGCGGTGTTGCCATGGCCCGGGAAGTGTTTGTAGATTGGCATGACGCCGTTTTCCTCAAGACCACTTGCGAGAGCTTCAGACATTTTTGATACTATCTCCGGATCGGACGAAAAACTGCGCTGGCCAATGACAGTGTTATAGGGGTTTGAATAGACATCCGCATCCGGCGCCGCGTCGACATTGATGCCAATAGTACGTAATTCTTCCGCCATCACACGCCCGATGGTTTTGGCTTTTTCGGGACTACCTGTTTGGCCGACTTGATACATGAATGGGATGTCGGTCGGGGTTTTACCAGTGATACTTTGGATGCGTTGGACCGAGCCGCCTTCTTGATCGGTCGTGATGATGAGTGGGGTTTTTGATTTTTCCTGGAGCTTCTCGATGAACTCGCGGGTCTTGGAGAGAGTACGGAAATTGTCGCCCATTAAGATATAGCCGCCATAGGGAGCGGTAGTCAATTTTTCGATTGTGGGTTCCGAGGTTGTTTGGCTCGTTGTTTGCAAGGCGGTTGCTTGTGGAGCCTGAGCGATGATGAGCTGGGAAACTTTCTCATCTAGAGTCATGCCGTCTAGTTTTTCTTTGATTTTGTCTATTTTTGGCTCGGCTTGCTCAGAGGCCGATTGTTCGGCGGCTGACTGTTCGGCGAATTTTTGTTCCCAAGGTCTTAGAATTAGGACTGTACCGCCGGTGGCGATGATTAGGATTGTTAAAATTACAAGTAGTTTTTTCATAATTTGTTCCGCCCGTTAATAATCTTCGATGTCGTAATCGTCTTCATCGTCATAGTCATCGTCGTCGTAATTATCATCGTAATCGTCGTCCTCATAGTCGTCCTCGGATGATTCGTTCTGTTTTTCTTCGGCCTCCGCTTCGCAATAGATACAGCATCCCATGTCATCTCCGGGCACGAGGTCTGCATCAAGAACTTCCCTGCCGCAGCGCGGACAAATCCGCGAGCAGTACATACAGCCCGTACCGCCCGGGCTATAATAGTCAAGCTCGTAATCCTCTAGTTCGCGTCCACAATTTAGGCAATATCTACTCATCGGCGAGAAGCTGTTTAATTTTTGGTTCCATGTCTTCTGGTTTGTGGGTCGGGGAGAAGCGCGCAACGACTTTACCGTTTTTATCAACTAGAAACTTTGTGAAATTCCATTTGATAAAGCCTGGCTCCTTTTTGACTCCGGGCATTTTTTCGATAGCCTTCATGGCAAGTTTATTTTTCATGCCATCGATAATGTCGTCGGCAATTTGGCTCTTGAGATATTGATAAAGTGGGTCGGCCTTGTCACCGTTGACCTCGATTTTGGCGAATTGGTCGAAGGTGGTTTGATATTTGGCGACGCAGAAATTATGAATTTCGTCGTCTGTGCCGGGGGCCTGATGTCCGAATTGATCGCAGGGGAAGTCGAGAATCTCGAGACCTTGGTCGTGATAGGTTTTATAGAGATTTTCGAGGCCCTCGTATTGCGGCGTGAAGCCACAGCCGGTGGCAGTATTGACGATGATGAGGACTTTTCCCTTTAGACTTGCGAGCGGAAAATCCTTGCCGTCGCGAGTTTTTACTTTATAGTCGTATATTTCCATTGAGTCTCCTTTAGATTAATTATATCATAAGTGATGTTTTTAGCCGAATTGTCGTGTTTTAGGGGTTTATTTTTTCGTTAAGAGGTGATATAATATAAGGGCTTGGTCCGGTAAGCTAGCGCTTTCTGAACCGGCGTTCATCTTTAGGCGGTCCGGTAAGCTATCGCTTTCCGAACCGGCGTTCGTCCGAAAGATACAAGCTTCGCTTGTCCTTTCGTCCTCACTTGGTCCGGTAAGCTATCGCTTTCCGAACCTTGTTCGCGAAAAATTCAAAAGCAAGCTTTTGAAGTTTTCGCTCACTGCGGTCCGGTAGCTCAGCTGGTTAGAGCACGAGCCTCTTAAGCTTGGTGTCGTGGGTTCGAGTCCCACCCGGATCACCAACAGGGGAACCTGTGGAAAACTCAGGTTCTAGACGCAAATTAAATGGTGATTCAATCTCAAAAATCACCCTTTTTTGTGCATCAATTTCAAGGTTCGAAACCATATTTCTGACCAAAATGTCCTTTTCGATAGCCCCTTGGGACGCTACGGCCTTTAGGCCGACGAGATCGCCTTTTTCTAACCTTAATTCACGAATTTAGCGAGTTCGGTGTACTTTTCGGCAAGGCCGTCAATCTTGCGTAGTTTGTGAGTTTTCCGTGATTTTATAGGTGCTTTCCAGCGTTTAAATGAAACATAAGCGCCTTGTATTTCTATTGGTAATTTGATATACTATAGGTAATAAATATTTAACTAAGGAGATAACAAGTGTCAAAAAGAACTTCGTATGAAACAATGAAATCATTTAGTTGGATTTACATTATTGTTGCTGCATTTTATACTATCGGTACAATTATTTGTTTCGCCATACCAGAACTTCGCAATGGTTTGGAAGAAAGTCTAGGTGGTAATGAAGGAATGATAAAATTTGGCGTTACAGCCGGAATTACCGTTCTGCTCAACTTGTGGTATTTCTGGCTTGCAAGAAGAGTTGCATCTAAGAAAAGCGACGGTGTACTTTATGGAGTTTTGTTGATTTTGGGTATTGTCGGCGCTATTGTAACTTTCTTTACTACAAAAGCTGGTGCAACAAGCCTTTTGTCGCTCGACTTCATTATTGACACGATAGGTCTTTATTATCTTGCTCAGGTGAGAAAAGAAAAATAGTAGAAAGCTCCTTTGAAGCATATTTTTCAGAGCCAGAGTCAGGAAGTATATTCAAATAAATAGTGTTGGCGCGAATTTTGTTGGCTAAAGATTGGTCTTTGATTGAGAGTTCGCGTTGAAGAACAAACTCGATTTTCTTGAATCCGTAGTCGAATTTCAAAAGATGAGGAAAAACATCATAATAGTAATCAATATAATCAGTAATAATTATCCAGTTAGGCTAGAAATCCCCAAGAGTTCGAATCTCTTTGCCTGTATATGTATACCTCAGAACTCGCACGGCATCAGCACCGGATAATCTTTCTTAGGTATAACTTTAATCTTAGCCGTGTATTCGGGGTGGTCAATACACCAGTCCACAACCATGCAAAGCCGAGCAACAACGTCTGGTCGCCCCTCACCAAAATTTGAATTGAAAGCCGCTGATGCGGCATTTTTCTTGCCTCGCTCTATCAATAATAGCACTTCGGCAAGAGAAAATACCACCTCAGCGGCTTTCATCTTCAAATTTATTAGCTACGGTAGAGGTTCTTTGAGCTACGCTACGGTCTTTATGTATTTTTTAAGATATTTTCTTAGGGCATCGTCACATGCGTAGATGTATGTCCCGTATATACCTCTAGTGCAGAGGACAAAATAAATGTTTAAAATATATTTTAGCAAATCTTTTTCTTCTGTTTTATTCTTGCCATTTATATCATAGTAATTGTCCTTGTCAACATAAAGTTTTTTGCTAACTGGATCATATCTAAGTTCATTGCCAATTATCACCCCTGCATAGTTTAAGTCGAATCCTTGGATTGTGTGTATGCAACCAATTTCATTAACTGCATTTGTCGTATTGACCCAACCGTCATATTTTATGTTCCAAATATATTTATGTCCGTCAATTTCGATATCGTACATTCCTCGCGCAATGCATTCTCTAGTCTCTTCACAGTTTTGTGGATTTATTTTTCCTTTGGTAACCCAAGGCCAAGCGTAGCCTGCTAAATTCCGGCTTAGACCAACTTCGCTATCGTCGTCATCCTTCTTCTTTATAGCCTCCGTCATTTTATAGACATCGTCGAACATCTTAAGCTCGTACTCACCGGTATCTAATATAGCATCTGGCGGATTTTCGCTAAAAATTTCCCTCATGTATTTTATGTATTGTTCGCCACCTTTTTTGCAACGAATTTGAGTTTCTAAATCAAACACTTCTGTGTTCTTTTTTTCTAGCTCGGAAAAAACTGTGGCATCAATATCTGTGCGTTTGATTGATTGCTCTTTATCATAAAATAGAATTTGAAATCTGCTCTTTTTAAGTATCCAATCTAGTTGATTACCAGTATTTTTGCCAAGGCCAAGCTCGGTGTTAGTCTCTTGCATTTTTCCAATGGCGGCACCGGCGTTGCGTGTGGTTTTTAGTCGATGCGCTTCATCTACTATAAGGATATCAAAATCTTCCTTAGAATTCGCAATTTCACTCGGCCCATAGACCATCCCCTTGTTGAGCCCATAGGTAGCGCCAAAAGTGGTTTTTAAAATCTCTCTTAGATTGACCATCGAAACCACGATACCAATCTTCATTTTCGGTAATGCATAATGAATGGCTTGAAGGTTTTCGATTAGGTGTTCGTCATCCGAATCTAGGTCGTAGTTGGTTTGCGATGCTAAGAGTTTCATCAAATAAATACCAAGCACAGTTTTTCCAGTACCGGGCTTACCATTGATGATAAAAGTTTTGCCTTTTTCTTGCTTCTCTATACTTTGCCTTAACATACTAACGATACCAGTAGCAATAGTATATTGTTCCGATGTGAGAGTTTTATATGGCGAATATTTGAAAAGGTTGCTATTTTCGATTTTATCAATTTCTTCTTTTGCTAGTTTGAAATTTTGCAATCTCTTCCAAAGTTCTCCAAATTGGCTCTCATAATATTCTTGGTTATAATAATTATGTTGTTGATGACCGGCATTGCCATTTTGAAGTTTTTCAAATTTTGAATCTGCAGACATGTGGGAGATTAAAAATGCTTCAAGGTCCAAAATTACGGATTTGTTAAACTCCCCTCCGGAAATAATCCTAGCATATTTTAATTTTCTTCTTTCTGAATTTTCGTAATGTTGCGCCATTCGTATTCTGGCATCAACCGTTTCTCCTACATAGACTTCCTTTTCATTGTATAAAAGATAGACCACAGGCCATTCTTTGCCAAATTTTTCCTCTGCTGCAATTCGCTTGCTAGTCGTGCTGTCAAAGTCTATTTCGTTAGATATATCCATATATTATAACTCCGTATATTTTTTACTATTGCCCTTGGATTTATTTACCGGATATTTTTTAGAGTTTTCCTCTAATTTTTCTATAACAATATCCTCAAGACTGACACCAAGCTTGTCAGCTAGGAGAATCGCATAATTTACTACGTCGGCCAGTTCTTTACAAACTTTCTTTTTGTCATAATTATCATTCCATTGAAAACATTCGAGGAGCTCGCCGGATTCGATTGCAATTGATTTCGCCAAGTTGGCAGGGGAATGAAACTGATCCCAGTCTCTATCTTTGGTAAATTTTACCACCGCCGCCTTGACTTCTTCCATACCAATATTATACCATACGCAGCTCTATCGCTGGGGCTTTATTGATGTTATAATATAAAGGTCAGTTAGAGTCGGAGAATGTATATGGTCCCAACATTAAAAACTTTATTGAGAATCGCAAAAAATAACACTTTTTTGTTTTCCTTAATGCCAGTTGTTTTGTGTAGCTTAGCATATCTATATCAAGTTCTTGAATTAAAAAAGTGGGAAATACCTTTGGGCATGGTAGATGGGATGAGAATCCAATATTTGTTGATTATTGTTGTCGGAATATTTTATTGTTTTTCTGCTTCATATTTGCAAGAATTTATACGCTTAAGGTTTGATTATTATGTACCAGGCTATATAGCAAATAATTTTCTTCGAAAGAATTTGAGAAGAATAGCTAGACAATTACCCGCTAAAAGCAAGGGTGACAATAGCAATGAGATAGTGCGAGTGAAAAAACTTTGTAATGAACTAAGATTTAGTGTTGCTAAAAGTATTTTCTTGGCAACATTGTTAGGTTCTTTGTGTTTTCTGCCTTTTTATATGTTATTCTTCGTCATTGTGCTAAACACGAGCATCCCATCTGTTTTTTTATTTTATGCTCTTACTATTTTGGCAACAGTATTATTCGCATATCGTTTTAATGGTAGACAAATGAGAAAAGAGATTCGCAGAATAAAAAATCAAATTAAAAAAGATGATAAAACTCCAGAAGCGTATATTATTGCTTGCGGAGAAATTAGCAAGCTAGAGTCTGCAAGGGTAAAAAAGTTGTCTAATCATAATGATACAAATGCGGTCTCATTAGATTACCTTGCGGTGCCACTTACCGCCATAGTGATGTTTTTTCTATGTATGTTACTAAACTTGTGTTCTTTGCCACAGCAAGATTATTGGATTTACACAAACGATGATGGTGAGAATTTTGCATCCGTCTTTGAACTTGGCGACAGTTTCATACTGAAGCGTGCAACCATTGAAAATGATGAAATAACAATTTTCTTGGATGATCAGATGTCTATTAAGGCAACTGGGATATCCATGAGACATTCTCTATTTAAAAAAGTAACTGTTAAAAAAGATGATAATTTATAAAGTTATTTTTAAATACTTATTGTGATGTGTCAAGAAAAAATCCCACCCCTATTTTTTCACAATAACTTTCAAAACCCGATTGTGTCCAAGTGGACGCTAGGCCTTGTTGCATAATTCTAGATAACAAAAAAGAGTAATGTTATAGTTATAATATGAAAACAAACACAAACATTACTCATACTAATAATATCACTAAAACAACCAATAATAACAAAACAGCCATCACTCGTATCAAAAATTGGTCTGGCTACAATGCCGGGATGGTAGATAGAGGCAGTTTTAGGAAATTAGCCAAGCTAGCCGTGAAGGCTATCAAAAAAGAAGTTCACAGTAAAGCTTGGAACTATCATGAATCAGCGGGTCGTCCGAAAAAATATCCAGACGCATTAATCCTTATCATTGCAGTTTATCGTGAAATTTTTGGTCTAACCTTCCGCGGAGTAGAAGGATTCACTAGTGAGGTATTCCATGAGTTTGGCGTAGAGATACCGGATTATAGTACTATAGAACGTCGTCTTGGCAGACTTAAGATTGACTTACATATAGATAAGCGTCGTTTGAAAGGTAATCTATATATTATGGCAGATAGTACTGGTTATAAGATATTTGGTGAAGGAGAGTGGAAAACCTATAAGCATGGTAGAACCAAAAAGCGTGTATGGGTAAAAGTACACTATGCTGTAGACTATGCCAGCCAACAAATAGTGGGGCTTACTGTCACAATTCATACTAGAGGTGATAATCTAGAGGCAGAAAACTTACTAAAGGAGACCAAGAAGAACCTAGGTAACAAGAGCGATAATATAGTAGAAGTATTAGGCGATGGGGCATATAATACTAAAGCCTTAAAGAAATATGTAGAAGAAGAATATGGAGCAAAGCTCATCTCCCCACCAAAAATAAAACCAAAGACTAACGGCACCAAATTTATTGGTGCTGATAGTGAGGCAAATGAGAGGTGCAACAAAGTAGGCAGAGATCAATGGAAGGATGAAGTGAACTATCATAAGCGAAGTCTAGTGGAGACTAATATGTTTAGGGAGAAATCACCATTTGGAGATAGATTAAGATGTAGAACCAAAGAAAACCAAATAGCTGAAATCACAATTAAAGCAATGATACTAAACATATGGACAAACAAATGGATGCCAAAATACACGAAACCATGAAATAGACAATAAAGCAAATCCATGAGACGCTTTATAATGGTCTTATGTTTGAATTATGCAACAAGGCCGGACGCTATCTATTGACTAAATGATAGAATGTTTTGTTAGAATCGTTGCCGTAATGGTTGATATCTTCCGGTTCGGCCCAGAGCGAAAGTTTGTGGACACGCCACTTACCTATGAAAAACATCTGAACCATTGCGTCATTTACGTCGCGATTATTTAGCGCGCGTGGAATGTATGCGAGGGAAAAGTAGTACCATTTATCGTCTTCGGCGTCTAACCTCGCAAAAACGCGTTTACCGCGCCCAAAAAGGCGCACATCGAAGCGCTGTGCTAGCGTTTCTAGGGAATAGGTCTTTAATTCGCGTATCGCGTCGCGGACGGGCGATTCCATTAGCTCCATGCGCTCGAACTTATCGTAGTCACGCGAATTGAATCTGCCGTTATGTTCGAGCATGAAACTTTCTAACTCACGAGCGGTAACAGGTATTGGCTCGCCGGGTTTAGTTTTCTTGAATGGTCGGTGTTTTGCCATAATACCTCTTTTCGGTTAGAGGTGCGCCTTAAGGGCGATATTATGCACAGTTCTTTTTATGCGCTTTGAGCTTCTTCATCGCCCAGTCGTAGTGGGAAGATAGACAACTCACGAAATATGAGCCGAGTACTGAACCGCCAACCCAAGGATACATGCCTTTTGTAAATAATTGCTCTTCGCTAAGACTTTCGGCTAGTTTCATGACGTCTTT
>JAFWOH010000032.1 GCA_017509895.1 Candidatus Saccharimonadota bacterium | reverse complement strand
CTCTCTCTCTCTCTCTCTTAGGTAGTGCTTTATTTTCTCATTCCGCTTATGCCGCAAGCTATCTAAATGTCTCTTCTTCTGCACCAGAAGGATTAGTAAAGTTTTCTAAAGTACAACCCTCTTCTTCTGGAGAAATGAGTACAGCGCAAGATACACTTACCGTTAATACAAACTGTACGGTAGGTTATTCCGTTTATGTTTCTGCTACTAGTTCTGGAGATACTAATCTCACCAATGATTCTGCAGCTAGTAACAATGTCATTTTGCCTTCTTCCGCTACTGTAGGTGGTACATCGGCAGTATTATCCCCAAATACATGGGGAATAAATGGTTCTAGCTCTGATGTTTCTGAAAATAAATACTTTGGTCTCCCTACTTATGCTGATGCTACTAATAATCCTTTAGTAACTAAGTCTAATGTAGAAACTGAAACTACTGTTCCTATCTACTATGGTGCTAAAGTCACTACTGCTGTTGCTCCGGGTACTTATTCTGGAGATGTCCTATATACTGTCTTAATGGATTCTAGCTGTTTAGATTATACGGTATCCTTTAATGCTAATGGTGGTACAGGAGAAATGGATAATCAAACTATTCCTCTTGGTACTGCTACTGCTCTTTCCGCTAATGCTTATACTCGTTCTGGTTATGTTTTCCTTGGTTGGTCTAGTACTGCTAATGGTAAGACTGGTAATGTAGTAAATGGTGTAGGCACTATGGCGGATGTAGATTATACCGACAAACAAGAAGTAATAGACCTTATTGCTGGTAGCCAAACTAAAATTCTTTATGCTATTTGGGCAATCCTTGCTGGTGATATGCAGACATGGACGGGATGTCCTAGTCTCTCTGCAAACAGCATTGTCTATTTAAATGATACTAGAGATAATACCGTTTATGCCGTAAAGAAACTACCAGACGGAAAATGTTGGATGATACAAAACCTTACCATTGGCTCTAAAGGCGGATTAGCTCTAAATGCTAGTAATACCAATATGCAGGCTGGCACTACCTCTACTGGTACTGCTCCAGATGGTTCTGGCAATTACTATCTCCCTCCAGCTGGGAAGCAAGGGGCGATAAATAGCTCTAGTACTATGACAAGCAATACGAATGTAATCTTTAACAGCAGCACTGATAGCCAAGCAAAGGTAGCTTATAGAGTTGCTGGTAGTACTGACAATAGTAATGGCAATCCAGTTTCAGAGAACACTGGTTATTATAACTACTATACCACCTCTCTTGGCTTTTCATATCGCAATGATGGTGTAGCTTCTGGTTCTTCCCTAAGAGACATTTGCCCGAAGGGTTGGAGACTGCCAAAGACTACTGATGTTGGTACAACTGTAAGCACAATTGATTCAATAAATGACTTCACTTATCTAGCTAAATCTTATAATAGCGATGCGGATTGGTCTGCATATCAACCTACGACTACAAATTACCGTACATCTGATACTACTACTCGTAACAATATGATTAGTGGAGACGCAGACTCCATAGACCGCTATGGAAACAATGGTGCTATAGGTTTTACCTATGCTGGCTACTACGATTCCACTACATTGCACTACATTGGGACGGATGGGCGCTATTGGTCCTCTTCGGTATATGATGCTAATGGCAGCTACCGTCTATTCTTTAATACTACAAATGTCTACCCCCAGAGCAATAGTAACAAGAATTATGGGAGTGCCGTACGCTGTATAGCGCAGAATAACTATACGGTGAGCTATAATGCCAATGGTGGTACCGGTACGCCTAGCAAGACTTCGGAATCGGGCACACTATTTGAAACCGATAAGGTCACGACGGCAACAGTAAATACTATGAGTAAGACTGGCTATCACTTCCTCGGTTGGAGCACGAATAGCTCCGCGACTACGGCGGCTTACAATGCCGGTACAGATGTAAATATGTCTACTTTGATTAGCGATGCGGCGGCATCGGGACAGTCTACGGCGACTGGCTCTACGCTTACGCTTTATGCGGTTTGGGCACCGAATACCTTTACAATTAGTTATAGTGCAAATAGTGGCTCCGGGAGCGCATCTGGAGGCACTACGAGCGCAACATATGGCGTAAATATCACTATGGCCTCTAAGGGCACCCTTTCGAGGAGCGGTTATGACTTTCTCGGTTGGAGTCTCTCTTCGAGCGCCACTACCGCCACTTGGACAGCTGGACAGTCTGGTATCGCTCCAACGTCAGTGAAAAGTAATGTGACTACAGTAAACGGTGGGAGCGTGACGGTTTATGCGGTGTGGAAGTCTAAACTTTATATGCAGACGACGAATTGCTCTGATTTGACAGCAAGCTCTACCACTACCCTTTACGACTCGCGCGATGAACAAGCCTATACGGTCTATCGTTGGCCAAGCACCGGCACCGCCGGGACGAGCTATCCATCAAACATGGGT
This sequence comes from Candidatus Saccharimonadota bacterium, assembly GCA_017509895.1. Lineage (GTDB taxonomy): Bacteria > Patescibacteriota > Saccharimonadia > Saccharimonadales > Saccharimonadaceae > Nanosyncoccus. The sequence goes on along the minus strand of JAFWOH010000032.1, from coordinate 15,731 downwards.
GGCTATTGTATTATGACCAAAGACCTCTCCCTCGGCTACGTCACCGGCGGCTCTGTTACCAAGGGCGCAAATCTGACACTCACGACTAGCGATTCCGCCGCTGCGGCCACCATCACTGCCCGAACCGGTACGGGCAACTGGTCCACGGACAACTCAGACTCAAACAAACAATATATCAACGGTACCGGCGGAACTTATGACAGCCATAGCTACTATTCCTACGGCGCCGCCCAAGCCGTCTGTCCAAAAGGTTGGAGACTACCTACAAATGCTGAACATGGCTATATTCAATCCTTCATGGGTGGCAATAACTCTACTGGATCCTCAAAGATTAGAGGTACACCTTATAACTTCGTTTACGGCGGCGACTTCCGCTCGTCGGGTTGGTACGTTGTGGGTAGCTACGGCCGCTATTGGTCGTCTACTCAGCTCGGTAGCACTTACGGCTACGCCCTGTACTTCAATTCGTCGTATCTGAGCGCGAACAACTTCGATAAGAACCTCGGCTTCTCGGTTCGTTGTGTCTCGGATCCGGCTGCAAGCGGGTGCTTTACTGCCGGTACTCAGGTTCAGACGACTATGGACGGGGAGACGAAGGCAATTGAAGATATTAAGATTGGCGACGAAGTAGTTTCCTACGATCCCGAAGCCCATGAATACTACATGACCGAAGTCATAGACACCATAGTCCACGACGGCGAAGAACGATTTACGAAACTCGCTAAACTTACCCTGAAGAATGGTGCTACTCTTGAAATGACATTGTCTCACCCGATTCTTACCAAAGATGGCTATAAGTCTATCCAAAATAAGGATTATCCTACGCTTACGGAGGATGACACTATTATAACGGCTGCGGGAGAGTATGGAGTTTCTAGCATTGATGTTTATGATACCGAGCCTACTGCAGTATATAATCTGACTGTTAAGGGGCGTGACGGTGATATAATGAAAGGCCCAACACATTCTTATATTGCTAACGGCATAGTAGTGCATAATGCTTCTGGTTCTACCGTTATATAAAAATTGAATGGTTGTTAAATTAAATTGTCATCATAGCAAATTAAAATTAGGCAGGGGGCGGGGGTTTGGTGGTATAATGAGAGAGTGAATGTTTGCTTATTGATTTTGATATTGGCTGTTACGGCGCTGATTAGCCTTAGTGGCGGGGTGCTACTGATATTGGGGCGGGGGCGAATCGCGAGGAAGGTGCAGAAATGGGGGCCGGCGATTGCGTTCCTAGTCCTGATGTATGCGGTATTTTTTGACATAGTGCCGGAGGTATTAGAGGAATTACCGGTTTTTAATGTAATGGGACTGATGCTTTTAGGCTTTTTAGCCTGTGCGCTGATGGGGCTTTTGATGGGAAAATATCATCATCATAGCGATTTGCATCATCATGGCGAACATGCCGAGACGCATGGGGACAAAATTAAAAACAAGACACAGGCCTATACGATGCTTTTAGTCGACTCTGTGCATGCGGTGGCGGACGGAGTCGTGCTCGGGACGAGCTTTCTCGCGGGGATGGCGACGGGGATACCGACTTGTCTGGCGACAATAGCGCATGAGATTCCGCAGGAAGTGGGGGACTTTGCGATTATGCAAAAGGCCGGGTTTGGGGCGAAAAAGACGATACTTTATCAGGCACTTTCGGGGCTGATTATAGTGCCGGCGGGGGTGGTGGCATACCTCGTGGGGGAGCAACTGTTAGAGGGACTGCCTATGGTATTAGCGGTGGTGGCCGGGTTTTTATTATATGTGGCGATAGGGGAGCTTAGCTGCACAGTCCAGATGATTAAAGAGGACAGACAGCGCCATTGACTTCTTATTAGAAATATGGTAGAATTTTTTTGTTAAAACTTTGATTCTATGAAGGGAGGGTAGGTTATGAAGTTTTACGATCTTTTAATCGTTGAAGACGATCATAGGATGGATGTTTCTAAACACTTTGAACCCGGAACTAAATTAGTTTTTCAGCTCGTCTCGGACGAATTGCACTATTATTATGAGGCAGAGCGAGTCCTTGAAAACGGAAATTCGTTGCCGATATGCGCCAAGGTGGGGCAGATATCAGAAGTAGATGGAGACGGGATGGTAGAAGTGCCTTGGTGGGTATTAGAGTCCGCAGATGTAGTCGTTGAGGCAATGTTGGTGGCTCCGGTATATTCGGAGGCATTGCAGAAGGTATCATCAATATGCCTTGTGCCGCTTGATGATGTGAAAAAGCCTGCTAAAAAACAGGCTGGCTCCAAAAAGGATAAGCATAGGGGAGATGATAGTGATAGTAAGAATGTGGCTTTTAAAAAGCACAATATCAAGAATCTCTCTGAGCGTATGCTTAGTGCATCCTTTGGGGAAGACTTTGATACAACGGCGGGTGTAGAGGCTAATCCTTTGAGTGATTATGTCGACGATTTTTAAGGAGGTGGGATTTGGGGCGCTCTGGCGCCCCGTTTTTTTATTGATTCTTATAGAATGAGATTTTTGTTATTATAGGCAATTAAGCAATTAAATCACGTTCTGTTTTGAGGCGGTCGATTAGGGCCTCTTTTTCTTTAATTGCATCCGTAGTTTCTTTTACAAGGTGTTTTGGAGCCTTGTCGACATAGTTTGGATTCATCATCCGGGCATTTAAGGCATTTAATTCCCTCCCGACGGCGAGGATGCGCTCATCAAGGGCATTGGCATATTCTCTGACGGTCTCTTCATCAACATCGAGATAGATTTCCCGATTGGCAAGAGCAATTCTAATTCCCTTTGGTGTGCCGTCTGTGGGGGTGATAGAGGGGGCGCCGGTGAGTTTCTGAACAAGAATCTGATTATCCTTGATTAGGCTGTCGTCGCCAAAGATGATCGGATATTTTTTATTGCCGGGGATGTCCTGATAGGTGCGGCGAATCTCCGAGACGGCGGTTTTTAGACGGTCGAAATTCTCGGCGGAGATGGGATCATACTCTAACTCCTTTGGCCAAGGCTGATTGATAATCATTCCCTCGGTCCAAGAGAGGTTTTGCCAGATGGCCTCTGTGACGAAGGGAGCGAAAGGATGGAGGAGAATTAGGATGTTTTCGAGAGTTTGCTTTAAGAGTGCAGCGTTTTGATACATCTTTTGGCTTTCAATGAACCAGTCGGCATACTTATCCCAAATCAGAGAATGGAGGGTCTCGACGGCCTCGGAAAAGCGGTAGCCCTGAAATTCGGACATGAGGTCTTTTCTGGCCTCGTTGATTTCGCGGCAAATCCAGTCTTCGCCCATAGAGCTAGTGGTGTATTGTAATTCTGACATTGGGTCCTGTCGCGAGTCATCCCCCAACGTGCTCGTGCCTTCGGCACTGCGCGCGTAGGGGGTCCCCCTACTCGCGCCACCCTTGTTATGGTTGCGTCCCAAGGGGCAAGCAGAATTACAATTATCGATTGTTTCTTGGATGAAGCGGGAGATGTTCCAGAGCTTGTTACAGAGGTTACGGCCGGTCTTGACGGAATCTTCGGAGAAGGCTTGGTTCAGGCCGGCGGAGCGGCCGCGGAGGATGCCGAGGCGGAAGGCGTCGGAGCCGTATTTTTCGACGAGGTCCAGCGGATTTAAGACATTACCTTTTGACTTACTCATCTTTTGGCCATGACTATCGAGGACGAGGCCATGGAGATAGACTTCCTTAAACGGGACAGAGCCGGTGACATAAATCCCCATCATAATCATGCGGGCGACCCAAGCAAAGAGAATGTCGGCGCCGGTTTCCATGACATTTAGAGGATAAAAAGGATTTTCCTTCCCTTCTTGCCAATTTGTACAGACAATAGGCCAATGGGAGCTGGAGAACCAAGTATCAAAGGTGTCTTCGTCGCGGATATAAAGCACGCCATCTTTTTCTAATGTAGTGTTTTTAACATTAGTATCGAAAAGCCACTCAGGGGCCTTTTCATAGGCCTTTGAAGGCTGATTGGTATACTTTATAGCCTTAGAGTTTTTAGCGCCTTCTATGGCCTCTGACGAGCCGCTAGAGCCATTTTTAGCGCTAGCAAGAGGGGCCTTTTTAAACATCGGGATAGGGATGCCCCAAGGGATTTGGCGGGAGATATTCCAATCTTTTAGGCCCTCGAGATAATTAATAAGGACCTTGCCTTTATTCTCTGGATAGAACTTTATCTCGCCCTTTTTAAGATGGCGGATGGCGGATTTTGCGAGGGTCTCGACATCGATGAACCACTGCTCCTTTAAGGTCGGCTCGATGACGGTGCCGCACTTATAACAATGGGCGACGGAGTGGACGATTTTCTTTTTATCCCTTAAAAGACCCTGAGCCTCGAGGTTCTGAAGCACCTTTTTACGACATTCCTCGGTGGAAAGATTTTGATAAGCTTTTGGCACATTTTGCATCTTGCCCTCGTCATCGATGACGCGGATGCGCTCGAGATCGTGGCGGAGGCCGACTTCAAAATCGTCGTAATCGTGGGCCGGTGTAATTTTTACAGCACCGGTGCCGTAGGCGGGATCGGCGTGTTCATCGGCGACAATAGGGATTTCGCGATAGGCATCTTTAGCGGGGGCATAGGGAGAATCCTCGGGATAAGGCTGATTAGTCAGGGGGAGTTTTACGGTCTGGCCGATAAGGTCATTGTAGCGTTCGTCCTTAGGATTGACGGCGACAGCGGTATCGCCAAAGAGGGTTTCGGGCCGCGTTGTGGAAACGACAATTTCACCATCACCGCTAGATAGGGGATAGGCAATATCCCAGAGAAAACCCTTTTCATCCTGATGCTCGACCTCGATATCGGCAAAGGCGGTTTGATGCTTTGGGCAATAATTGACGAGCTTTTCGCCCCTATAGATAAGGCCGTCTTGCCACATTTTTTCAAAAGTCTGATAGACGCGGTTTATGACCTTTTCATCGAGAGTAAAGGTGAGATCGTCCCAAGCGCAGGAGGCACCAAGGGCGCGGAGCTGGAGCTCCATGTTTCCCCGCTGCTCGGCGACGAAGTCCCAGACATTTTGATAGAGCTCATCACGAGTGTATTCAAAGCGGGTGTGGCCCTGTTTTTCAAGATTCTTTTCGTAGACAACCCAAGTCTCGAACCCGGCATGGTCTGCGCCGGGGATGTACCAAGTGCTGTCTTGGAGAAGACGGTGATAACGGATAAGAGAATCCTCGAGGGCGACGGTGAGGCCATGGCCGATATGGAGATTACCATTGGCATTGGGAGGGGGCATGACGATGGAATAGGTGTGGTCGACCGGGTTTAGCTGGTCTTTTTTAGTGGCGATCTTTCGGGGCTCGAATGCACCGGAAGCCTCCCATGCGGCATAAATATCACTTTCGTATTCATTTGGTTCATAACTTTTCGCAAATTTCATTTTTTCTCCTTGTCTCCGTCAAAAAACTGTTTGTTCTATTATAGCATAGATTACAGATTATAGGCTACGAGAGACGATGTCTTTGTCGTTTATGGCATTTTCAATGAGGCGGCTCAAGAAGCTGGTGTAGCCCTTGCCTAGGGACTTGGCCTTTTTAATGGTATCGGGAGAGAGTCGGATAGCAACGACTTCTTTTCTCTGTTCGGCACGCTTTTTGATTGCAGCGAGGCGCATTTCTTCGAGCTCTTCGTAGGTGTATTCTGGAGAGTCTTCGTCAAAAGTGATTGGCATAGTAGCGGCTTTGCGAATTCGTTTGACTTGAGCTTTGGTTAATTTTTGCCCCGGATAAATTGTAGTTCTAACTATTCTTTCCATAATAAATCTCCTTTTCCGATGGTGTAGCAATTCTGGCGGAAATAATTCTTAAAGAATCCAATCTCTCCGTATATACTACAAAGAGGATTTCATCTACCATGCCAATAGTGATATAGCGATCTTCCGTATCACTATGAAGGCTGTCATAGATTTCGACTCTGTTTTCGTCGAAAAATATAAGAGCGGCATCTTTAAAATTGATATGATGCTTCTTTATATTTAATGAATTCTTTTGAGCATCCCACTCAATACTCAAGCCATCGACCTTTATTTTCATATTTAAAGTATAACAAAAAGTATTACACAAAGCAAGGTGATTTTTAGTTGTAATTCAAGGAGGTTGCTAGGGTCTTTAACTAGGCTAGAGGATTTCGATGAGCTTGATTTTGCTAGTCTCGCCTTTGAGGATTCTGATGTTGGTTTTTCCGGTGTGGAAATGTTTAGAGAGAGCCTTGATGACGGCCTGATTGGCTTCGTTTTTGACAGGATGCTTTGTGGTTTTTACAATGATTTTAGGGGAGGATTCGGGGGAATTTTCGGAAGGAGGGATGACTTCAACTGATTCCCTCTTTTGGCCGGTTTTGACAGAGACTTGATAGAGCATGAAATCATTATAACATTTTGGCACAGAAAAATCCCGGCCGTCTGGCCGGGATTGGAGGTTAAGTTGGTGTGTCGTTTCGCTGACTAAACGAGATTTTATCATTAGTAAAACGGAGAAGGTAATCTTCAATGATCTTTCCTTCACTCGTTGTAATGATGACTTCCACAAGGTCGCATTGGTTTGTGACTAATGGGCTGACACCTGTATAAAAGAAGTTGAAGATAACTTCTCCGCCCTGCTCGACGATTTTTTCGAGTTTGACCCCGGTCTGCTCTTCAATATCGCCACTGATTTTCAAAGCGAGTGGCTGATAAGCGTCATCACTTCTGAATGAGGGCTCGTTGGGAGCTGGGTTTTGCCAGACATAAGTTTCAAACTTTACGCCTTGAGATTCTTTTGTAGATAGCCCCCTGTCTAAGAGGAGAAGTACGGCAAAAGAAACTAAGACTACGATTGTAATCTCGAACAAAGTCCGAGGTCTACTTGATAACCCCTTCATTACAATACCTCCTTTTAAAGATGCATAACAATAAGTTACTAGCGATAATTTTAGCATATTTTATTTATTCTGTCAAAAAGAATATAGCGGGGTGGTTTTATTTCCCTGCTACTAACTCATCTGGTACTTACTTATGAAATTTTTGGATTTTTACATCAAAATACCCATATTTCGGTTTACATTTCAACCAAAACATTTTATTTCACTTTACAAAATTATTTTTGATTTTACACTCTCCAATTATCTCTGTGTTTTAAGTACTCTCGCGGTTTCGAGATAATTGTTATGATTATTGTAGCATGGTGGGGGTTCTCAAGTCAAGTGGTTGCTAATAAATAGGGAAATAAACATAAGAAGTTTTGAACATGGGTGGAAAAGTGGGGAATAAAAAGGCGGGATGCGTGATGCATTGCTTGAAAATAGTAATGGCTCTTGCTTCTAAAATTATGGTAGAATTATGGTATGGCGTATATTCGGAAATACAAGACTGGGAGCGGGGCGACGGCGGTGCAGGTTTGTTATAAAAAAGGGAAAGAAGTGGTGAAGACGGTGCATGTCGGGTCGGCGAGCTCGGAAGACGAGATGAAAAAACTCCTGCGGGAGGCGCAGGGAATTATCGACGAGGGGAAAACCCCGCTATTTGATTTAGAGAAATATGACTAGAATTATCTATTGACGCGCCTGACTAGGCGGTTGATTTTTCGGAGGAATTTATAGAGCTGATATCTTAGGGGCTTGCGGATGAGATCGTGAGTGCCGGCGTAATCGACTTCCTCACCGCCGAAGGATTTTTTAAATTTGGTAAAGCCGGCCCAAGGATGGTCCTTATCGGCGTTTTCGGGGGCGATGCCCCAAAAATCAAAATTTTTAAGGTTTTTTGCCTTGGCGTCCTTTATCGCCTCGATTAAAATAGCAATAGTGCCGGGGAGCTTGCGATAGTTCGCATCGGAGCCGGATTGCATATAATAGCGCGTGTCTCCGTCGTCAAAGAAAAGGGAAGCGGCGATGGGGATTTTTTTAGAGTTTTTTGGTTCTTCTGGGGTGTAATAGGCGATGAAAAGGGAAGCAAAGGGCTGATTTAACTCGGCTTTCAAAGTCGGCTTCTCAATCGGGTTGAAATGATCGGTTTTAGCGACGCGCTGGAGCATCTTATAGAAGAGATTAAGGTTTCTCGAGGTTTTTTCAACTTTTTTGACCTCGAGGCCCTTCTTTTGGTAATTCCTCGCGAGATTTCGAGTGTTTTGTTTCATATTCTGATAAAGCTCTTCCATGGGCGGGTCGAGATTTAAAACCCAAGTCTCTTTAGGTGCAAGGTCTTTAGACTTTTTGGCCTTTTCTAGCCAATAAGCGGCGTTTTTAGCGCTCTGTGGCTCAATCCTAGTAAAAATTACGCGCTCACGCTTCTCTAGTTCATTTAGGGCCTTATATGCGCTTTTAGCATAGGTTTTTTCGCGGAGATATGGGCCGTAGGGGAGATAAAAGTAGGGGCCGAGCGGAGTTGACTTTTTTAAGATTAGCATCTGGTAGTTGACGGGGGAGGAAGATGTGTCTTTAGAGTTCTTTTTTGGGGAATTTGGGCTTTTCTGATTTTCTTTTTCGGAAGAAATGGGAGCATCGTTTTCAGATATGAAAAAAGTAGTTTGGTTTAAGTCGTGCTGGAGATTTTCCCATGATTTAGTTTGCTGGAGCGGAATTTTCTGCATAATTTTATTATACCACAGAAGTTATCCACAGGGGCGGAAAAGTTTTCCACGAGATTTCCACAGGTGTGGGCATAGGCTGGTGGAAAATTTAATAAAAAGTCTTGAACCGTTAATAGTATTGTGATATTATTAATTCATTATTATTAATAATAAGGTGAAATTAATATGGTGGGCAGAAAGAAGGATGAAATGGCGCCGGTGAGCGTGGCGGTGACGAGTGTAGGGCAGGTGACGATTCCGAAGGCGTTTCGGGATGCGCTGGGGTGGGGGGATAGAGTTTTGGTGGAGAAAAAGGGAAATACGGTCGTACTGAAGAAGGAAAAGAGCTATCGGGAGAAGCTGGAGGAAATCTGGGACAGTTGGACTCCGGAGGAAAAGAAGCGGATTCGGAAGAATGCCGGAAAGACGGCGCAGGAGCTGATGGAAGAGTCATTAGAAACAGAGGAGGGGAGAAAATTTGCGGAGGAGTGGTTTGGTGAAAAGTTTTAGATGGGCGCTTTTAGACACGAATGTGATTTTAAGATTGGCGCTAGGAGATAATAGGGAACAAGCATATAGGGCGCTTGATCTAGTGACGGCGAATGGGAAGTTTTTCGTCGCTCCCGATATGGCGATTTATGAGGCGGCTTATGTGCTCGGGAGTCAATATGGCTATGGGCGGAAAAAGATTATAGAGATATTAAAGACGGTGCTTAGTCAGCCAAGAATTGATTATAATCATGAGGTTTTTGACATAGTGTTTGAGGAATTTCCAAAGCATCCAAAGTTGTCTTTTGCGGATTGTTATATGTGCGCTCTCGGGAAGTCAAAGGAATGGTCGTTTTTTACTTTTGATGAAAAATTAACGAAACAATGCGAAATGGCTTTGGTAGTTCCAGAAAATATATCACAGGATGAATAATTATTGGGGGTATTTTGAGGGTGAGGCAGTATTTGGTTATGATAATAAATGCTAGAGATGAGATAAGCGGCTAGGCGATTTTATCGGAGGGTGTAATTTTGCGGGTGAGGATGAGAAAGGCCATGAAGGCATAGATATAGCCGGTTTCAAGGATGAGGACACGGGACCAGACGACGTCCCATCTGGTGGTGTAGACAAAGAGATAGAACAGGCCATAGATGATGAAGAAGACGGAGATTTTAGGGGTGACGCTGGGGAAGGAAACCTTCTCGGGGCATTTAAAGAGCCAGAATCTCTGGAGAAATTTGAGGTGATTTGGATAACAGAGGCGAAGGGTTTCAAAGGCCATGGCGAACATGGCGATGAACATCATATGAGAACCGACATCATGAATATGAGAGGTGATGGTGAGATAGGGCTCGTCTAGAAAAACATTTTGGGGGGAGAGGGAGAGGATGGCAAAGCCGATGACCTGAAAAATCCCGAGGATAAGCCAGAGAAGGGAGCGGGATTTCCAGAGGGAAAGATAATAGCGGAACATGATGACGATGATGACAAAATTAAAGATGGCAAAGAGGATGGAGGTCCAGAGCTCTAGCCCGACATAGCGAGAGACGGTGAGGGTGAGATCGCCGGCGCGGTCTTTGATGAGCCATTGGTAGCCGAGAATGATGATTTGAGAGAGGGCAAAAAGGAGGGGTGCTAGACCGAGGGCGAGGGCGGGAGATTTTAAGAGAGATTTAAGTTTGTTCATATAACAATTATAACTCATTTGGGGCTTTTCTTGGAAGAAAAGCCCCAACGAAAAGAACCTAGCTCGGCAAAAAAGTCACGTACACGCCGCGACTTTTTTGCGGATTATTGATATTTAGAAAGAAAAACGACCCCGGAGGGGTCGTTAATACCAGTACATGGGGGTATTGTAGGAATGGTCCCATGTTTTGATCGTGATATTTTTTTCAGTTACGGGAGCATTGTAGGAATGATACCACGATTTAATGTGGCTCCCGATAAGCTCGCCGTAAGTGATCCTCGCCCCGGCATCTTCATCGTAAATGAAAGTCTGGAGGATTCTCCTGACCGATTCGTCGCCGATTTCGTGATACGATGTCATTGACAAGAAGTCTAAGACAAGGTAAACGGGAAAACCGCAAGCATCGACGAGAAAGTCGAGCCGGTTTTTGGCGGAGATACGATATTTGTCTCTGCCGATGACCGTCTTGTTGACGAATGATAGCTCATCGAAGTTAATTGAGCCATCTTTTTCGAGGGTCTCCCGCAACTTTGGTAGGTCTTTCCAGAGGATAGTGTATTCCTCGTGGACGACCTCACTAGTGTCGCGAGCTTCAAAGCCCATACCTACGAGCTGGAGCTTGATCTTGTCATTCGGGATAAACTCCATCCGAAAGGCTCCCTCGTATGTATAACGACTGTTACGAGAGACATGAGTCTCGAGCTCATAGTCTGGTTTTGGGCTAACCTTTTTTCCCATAATAAATACCTCCTTCTTTGAGAGAGGGGCGATGCTGGTTTTAATGAACGCCCCCGCGAATGATGTTTATGATTATATCATTTTAGGAGTTATTTGTCAATAGGAGAACGAGGGGCGAGGGAGACCTTATAGGGGTCGGTCGGGGGGACGCCGGATTCGATTTCGTAGAAAGCGGCGGCGGCGACCATGGCGGCGTTGTCGCCCGATAGGTTTGCGGAGGGGAAAAAGACGGCAGAGACGTTGGAGAATGCCCTTGCCGTCTTTTTCCGTAATAGCTCATTGGCGGAGACGCCGCCGGCGAGGCAGATGGACTTTGTATCGGGGCACTTCTCGAGGGCGCGTTTTAGGTTTTCGATGAGGATGTCGGTTGCGGTGTTTTCGAAAGAGGCGGCAAAGTCAGCCACTTGTTGCTCTGTTAAGAGGTTTTTTAACTCATGAGATGGGTAAGAGATGGGTTTATTTACGGCTTTTTGGACTTCCCTCAAAACGGCGGTTTTGAGACCAGAGAAGGAAAAGTCTAGGCTAGGCGAGGGAACAGAGGGGGCTAGACTAGAAGCGTTTTTAATGGAGGAACGGAGAGGAGAAGAGAGTTTTGGGTGGGGGAATTTGTATTTTTCTGGGTTGCCATTTTTGGCGGCTTTGGAAATCGAGGGGCCGCCGGGGTAGGGAAGACCGAGGATTTTGGCGACTTTATCGAAACATTCACCAACGGCATCATCTCTGGTGGTGCCGATAATTTCAAACTGATTGTGCTTTGTCATTCGGATGATTTGGGTGTGACCACCGGAAACGACTAGAGCCAAGAGGGGGAATTCTGGTTGATTACCAGTTAGCCAATTGGCATAGATATGGGACTTTAGATGATGGACGGGATAAAGAGGCTTGTCATGTAAAATTGCAAGGGTGCGGGCGGTGAGGGTGCCGATAAGAAGGGAACCGAGGAGGCCGGGGGTGTGAGTGACGGCGATTTTGTCAATTTGTTCCCAAGTGAGATTGGCATCTTTTAGAGCTTTATTGACGACGGGAAGCATGGCCTCGAGGTGGCTTCTGGCGGCAACCTCGGGGATGACACCGCCGTATTCTTTGAAAATATCAATCTGGGAAACGACGACATTGCTCAAAATCTCCCGCCCGTCTTTGACGATGGCGGCAGCGGTCTCATCACATGAGGTTTCAATTCCCAAGATATACATAGTGTATATTATACCACATTAACGGAAGTATCGGAGGGAGTCGATGGGGTTTTTGCGGGCGGCCTTGGCGGCGGGGTAGATGCCGAAGATGAGGCCGATAGCGACGGAGGTGGAGAGGGTGATCATTAAGATATTGATGTCGATATAAGGGTTAAACGGAGTGATGACGGAGAGAAGGAAGGCGAGAATGTAGCCGAGGGCGAGGCCGCCGACACCGCCGAGAGTGGAGAGGATAAGGCTCTCAAAGAGGAATTGGAGGAGGATATTACCACCGGTCGCGCCGACGGATTTTCGGATGCCGATTTCGCGGGTGCGCTCGGCGACGGAGACGAGCATGATATTCATAATCCCGATGCCGCCGACAATTAGGGAGATACCAGCGACGAGAGTGAGCATGCCGGAGATGAGAGTGAAGAAATTAGAGGCGGGATGAGAGATGTTTTCGCCATAAGCGACGGTGAAGTTACTATCGCCTTTTTTAGACTCTTTTAGTTTAGTTTCGATAGTGCTCGAGATGGAGGGGAGGAGATCGGTGGTTTTAGCGCGGGCGCTGATTTGCTGAATCTGGAGATTGGTGCCGAGGGAACTTAGGAAATCGACATTGACAAAGACGGTGTTGTCAAAATCTATGTTGTTATAATTAATAGGCTCGTCCTCGGTTTTTAATAGACCGGTGATAAAGAAGCGGGTGCCAAAGGCGGTGAAGGTGCGGCCGATGGAATCGCCGGTGCCAAAGAGCTTTAGGGAGAGATTGTGGCCGATGGCGGCAGTATTGGACTTTTCGCTTGTAGAGAGGAAGGTGCCGGTCTTTAAGACGAGGTTTTCGATAGACTCGAAATCCTTGGTCGTGCCGACGATGGAGCCAGAGTCAATCGTATGGACATAGGACTTACCATTATCATCGAGGCGATCGGCGGTGAGAGTGGTGACGGTGGCGGCGAGAGGGGCGGCGGCGGTGATGCCGTCGATGCCCTTGATGAGCTTGACATCATTTAGACTGAGGTTGCTGGTTAGATATTGATTCGCGGAAGTTAGGTCGCTTAAGATGTTATCGACGGAGTTTTGATTAGTGCTAGGGCGGACGACGATGAGACTCTCGCCGGCGGCGTCAATCTGAGTGCTGACCATGTTTTTAATGCTACCCATAAGAGAGAGAATGAGGATGATGCTGGCGACGCCGATGGCGATACCGAGGCCGGTGAGGAAGGAGCGGGCGCGGTTTTTTGTGACTTGATCATAGGCGAGTTTATAATGAGTGCCGAGGAGTAAAGACATTAGGAATTCTCCTTTCGTTTGGTTTTGGCGGCTTTTTTCTGGAGCTTTTTAATTTTACGCTTGCTGGGCTTGCTTTTTTTCTGGTCTTTTTTAATCTCGGTGGTGATTTCGATTTCGAGGTCCTCGGTCTCGGTCTCCTCGGGGGCCTCCTGACTTTTACGATCTAGATTGGCATGGCCGAAGTGAATCGAGACGGGCTGAGGAAGATCACTATCGGCGACGGTCTTGATATCAGTATCGATGCGGCCGTCGAGCATGTGGATGACGCGGGTGGCATAAGTGGTCAAGCTGGGGTTATGAGTAACCATAATAATCGTATTGCCTTCTTCGTGAATAGACTTTAGCTCCTCCATGACGATATGAGCGGAGCGAGAATCGAGATTGCCCGTCGGCTCATCCGCGAGGATGATTTCTGGCTTATTAACGAGGGAGCGGGCGATGGCGACACGTTGTTTTTGGCCACCAGAGAGCTGGAAGGGAAGGAAATACTCACGCTTTTCGAGATGGAAGCGCCGTAAAATTTGGTCCGAGAGGAGATAGCGCTTTTTATAAGATTTTTTACCGGAGTATGTCAGAGGGAGGGCGACATTGTCGAGGACATTGAGACTCGGGATGAGATTAAAATCTTGAAAGATGAGGCCGATTTTTGTGCTCCGGAGCTTTGCCTTTTTTCGGGCAGAGAGGCGGGCGACAGGTTCATTATCTAAAGTATAGGAGCCGAAATTGGGGCGGTCGAGGAGGCCGATGATGTTTAATAAGGTAGTCTTGCCGCAGCCGGAGGGGCCCATAATCATGATGAATTCGCCGCGTTTTACCGTCAAATCGAAATCTTTGAGAGCGTAGGTCGTGCCTTCGCCGTAGCCATAGGAGCGGCTCAAAGATTTTAGCTCGATAACAGTATTGCCCATTGATATTTTCTCGCAGTTTCTTGATTATTTGAATTTATTATAGAGTACGATTTCTGATTTTTCAAGAGGGAAATTTGACATTTTTAAGCATAAGTGGTATAAGTGGAAAAATTGGGGTTTTAATATTTGATTTGGTGTGGTAGAATAATCTTAATACGGAAGGGTGTCCGAGTGGTTTAAGGAGCACGCTTGGAAAGCGTGTAAGGGGGCAACCTCTTCGCAGGTTCGAATCCTGTCCCTTCCGCCATTTCAACGGCATCTTGCCGTTTTTTCGTTCTCGCTGGCCGATAAAGGCCCGCTTCGAACGAAGAAAACGACAATCTGCTCGTTGAAATTACTGCTGGGCAGAGCCCAGTAGGAGGATCCTCCTCTCCTGCGTCGTCGTCCAGAAAAAACAAGTTTTTTCTGGGCCTCCTCCTTGGAGGCGAATCCTCTCGCTAAAATAAATTATTCTGTAATGCTCATGTTAGACTTTTAGATTGAACAGTGATAAACTGTATCTCATGAAAATAAGGCAATTGATTTTTATGGACGATTCGGGAGACCCGGGATTCAAGTTCGAGAGAGGGTCTAGCGAGCTGTTTGTGATTGCTTGCGTTATCTTCGATAGTCCGTATGAGGCTGAATTCGCTAGTGCCGGAATAAGGTTGCTGAAAGATAAGATGGGTTGGAGACAGCATAGGGAGTTTAAGTTTAATAAGACCAATGATGAACAGAGAAAAGCGTTTCTTTTAGAGATGAAGAGATATGATTTCCGGATTAGGGCGGTTGTAGTAGACAAGGAGAGAATAACCAAACCTAAACTTAGGGGATCGGAAAACTTTTATAATCTGGTAGTTTCTGATGTCTTGGAGAGGTTTGATAATATGAAGGAAGCAATGGTTAAGTTGGATGGGAGTGGCGATAGAGGGTTTAAGAGAAAAATGACTTCAAATGTTCGCAAGAAGTTAAACAGAAATGGAAAGCGTAAGATAGCAGATTTTGCTCTTGAAGACTCCCAAGATAATGTACTAATTCAACTTGCTGATATGGTAGCTGGAGCAATAAGACTTCGATATAACCGCAATAAGACCTTGAATACTAACTATCTTCGGCCATTACTTGGTAAGATAGAAGATATTTGGCTATACGATATATCAGATTAAAAAAGCCCCTTTTGGGTTATTTTGGCGACTTACTACCTATCTAAGAGCTTGTCCTAGAAGGCACACCTTAGAGGTGACACGTGTCGGTAGTAAATCTAGGTGTTTTTATTTTAGCACAAAAAGTCGTAAAGTTCAATATGTCTGTACTGGTTCAAGACATTTGAGATTTTTTAAGGTCTCCTCTTGCATTAAAGTATAACACATATTCATTTGGTGTCATATAGTCTATAGATTGGTGTGGGCGCTCACTATTATACCAGTTTATATAATTCTGTAGCTCCTT
>JAFWOH010000031.1 GCA_017509895.1 Candidatus Saccharimonadota bacterium | reverse complement strand
TCGGTATTGATTGTCAAGGCATCCACTATTAGTGCCCTTAGTAACCTTTTTATGCATTGACTTAACTAGCAATCGATACTCGATTGCAAGTCAAGATACAATCTTAAATTTCTTACAAATTGTTAAATGAAATTTTTTGCTTCTAGATGTGCCTTAGAAAGTTTTTGGCCTTCTAAAACTACCTCGCATTTATTTCTCGCTATTTACAGAGGAAGCTCCGCGCTTCTTGTTCAACTGTTATCTAGTATAGCACAGTTATTTCACGATTTCAAGTACTTTTTTGGACTTTTTTGAGATTTTTATTTGAAAAGAAAGATGAGGGCTTGGCCCTCTGCACTCCGGCAGTGAGTCGCCCTCATTATTCATTAGTATATCATACTTATTTCTTAAAATCAAGGACGCGCCCATCTTTCGTGATTAGAATCATGCGCCTGATATTTCTGGAGAGTTTAAATTGTTTAATAGCCTCTGTTTCTGATCTATCAGCTGGTAATTTGAAACGCCTTAAATCTAAGATAAGACAGCTAGATTGGTGACCAGCAGCATGAAAATTGCGTTCTATAGAGTGCTTGCTTGAGCCATTGGGCGATTTTGCTTCCCATATAGTACCAAGCATTAGAAAATCTGCATTATGCGTCCCCTTCGTATAAGTTTCAACAATAAATTCTATCTCTAGTCCAAATAGAGCAAGGTAGAGCGCGGTTTCATATTCATGCGCCTCTTTATGCATGCCATTTGTTTTTACGCGACCAATTTTGTTTTTTCTAACTTTTGTCAACTCCTCACTTGTCATGCTGTTCATTCTAGCAAAATACCGTGGAAAAGTCTAATGGTTATGGCTAATATCCTAGGCTAGCGAGTTTTTTATGGACATCTTCATTATCCATTGAAAGGAGCTTTAGGCGAGAGTCGATCTCGACCTTGGCGAGGGCAACGGCGCGGGTGATGGCGGAGTTGCGCTCGGCAAGAGGGGTGAAGAAATCGGAAAACTCCTTTTCCTCCTCTGCGGTGCGGACGGTATTCGCATAGAAGCGCGGATAAAGATCGACAGATTTGTCGCCCATCATTTCCTCGATATAAGTCCAATGAGAAAAGAGCCATTCTTTAGTCTTGTTCTTTGTGAAATAATTGCGAATGAGGAAACCAAAGAGATAACCATGATCCTGAGGCTTGACGATTTTTGGCTCGTCGAGGAGGGCAATCAGCTCTTTAGAATGTTTTTTCGCATCAGTTATGGTAAATAATAAATCATCCTTTATCTCCGGATCATCAATAGTCTGATATTGCGCTAGATAATCCTCGAAGACCGCCTCCTTGGTCTGGTCCATGGTGGCTAAGAGGATGTCAACACGAATCTCTGGGTCGAGCGTAGTAAAATCTGCATCATAGAGCTCGTCGAGAGCCTTTAAAGTAGGCTGATGCTCGGCGTAGTAGGCTAGGCCGAGGATAATACCGCGGAGCTTAGTATCATTATCCGATTCCCCCTTCTTTGGCTTGATGCCGAGACGATTAAGCTGTGGCAAAATGAGGTCTTCAACATATTTTTGGAACTTTTTACGATCGACATCTTTATAGGGGAAGAAAACCTTTAAATCATTAATAATCCCGGTGAGGATGCCCCAGATAGCATAGCTCTCTTCATCTTTAAATTTCGGCAATAAATCAAGCAAAGAGGCGGAAGAGACGAGCGAAGTCTTCGCGAGGAGCGAGCGGTCCATGAGCAGGCGGATTTTTTGCTCGAGAGAAAGTTTGTCAAAGTTTTTTAGGGCCGTCTGAAATTCATCACCAGAGAGATTGATTAGATAATGGCCGGACATGTCATCCTTAATCGCGGGAAGAGGCCACTTAGTATCGTCCGTATCGCCGTTTAAGAGGAAGCGCTGCTGAGCCTCATCCGTAAAGACCGGGAAACCGGGCTGAGAAATCCATGCATCCATAAATTCTTTAACATCAAACTTCGCATAGGGCTGGAGTGAGGACCAGAGGTCATCGCCGGTGGTATTCCCGTAAGCATATTTTTTGAAATAATCCTTAATGCCCTTAAAGAAACTACTGCTACCCATCTCGCGGAGGAGCATCAGCATCAATCGAGAGCCCTTAGCATAGACAATGGCGCCGTCAAAGAGGGCGGAAATCTCGGCCGGGTCCTTAACATCCTGCCTTACAGCCTGAATACCGGGGAGCGCATCGCGAAGGAGTGCCAGACGGCAGGTACCGGCGAAATATTCGCGCCAAATATTATACTCCGGATGAAGCGCATCGACGGCGATATATTCCATGATATTTGCGAAAGACTCATTTAGCCAGAGGTCATTCCACCACTCCATCGTGACGAGATTGCCGAACCATTGATGCGAAAGCTCATGGGCGACGACGGTGGCGACATACTGCTTGGCGGAAAGCGTTGTAGTTTTATCAACAAGGAGACAAGATTCACGATAGGTGACGAGGCCCCAATTCTCCATCGCGCCGGCCTCAAAATCTGGGATAGCAATTTGGTCAAGTTTCTTTAGAGGGTATTTCGTGCCAAAGAGAAAATCATAATAATCGAGGCTTCTCGCGGCAATCTGATTGGCAAAGTCGACGGAATCAACAGGGTGGTTAAGCGTGCAATATGTGGTAATTTCTACATTGTTAGCATTCTTAGTGGTCTTTTTCTGGAAACGGCCGATACAGAAGGCGAGGAGATAAGTGGACATCCTCGGGGTCTCCTCAAACTCGACGCGCTTACCATCCTTAGTGCCGGCGGTCTTTATCAAGAAATCAGCGGGCGATTTTAATGAAACCGTAGCCTTTGCGGGCATATTAGAGATGACCGTATCGTCCTGATCGGGGATTTCTATGGTGAGGCTAAAAGTCGCCTTGGCAGCAGGTTCATCTACACAGGGGAAGGCCTCGCGGGCATAATGGCTTTCAAACTGAGTAGAGATAAGCGTCTCTTCTTCTCCTTCATATTCATAGCTAGAGAGATAGGCCCCCTCCATATTAGTATTGAGTGTAAAATGATAGTCGATCTCGAGCGTGGCGGTTTTTAGCTCTGGGAAATAGGGGATTTCGATTTGGTCGTTTTCATGTGTGAATTTTACAATCTCATCCTGAAGCTTGACGCGGTCGATTGTAAGGTCCTTGGCATGGAGCTTAATAGTTCCTCCCTTCGGCTCGCCGGTGATTTTTACATGACCCTTAGCCTCGCCACTATGGCGATTTAGAAAAAGGGTAATATCATAATGTTTTGGGTTAAAATACTCTAATAATCTTTCCATTATATTTAGTATACCATACTCTTAATGTCCCGACATGAAAAAGCGGCGTGTTTTCGCCGCTTTTTATGCCCGCTTATGCGCGCCCACCCCGGGGCACATTGGTTTGTTTTAATCCGCTTTTTGTTTTTAATGGTCTCCACACCCTTAAAAGAAGTGGAACCCCTGCGAAGCGTATAAGCTTATATTTATTGTAACGCTTTTGCTTACTTGTGTCAACACCTATTTTTTGATATAATTTTGAAAATATGAAATTTACAATTATTACTTTATTTGAGGAGGCTCTTAGGCCGTATCTAGAGAGCTCGATGATGTGGAAAGCACAAGATAAGGGGTTGCTCGAGATTGAATTTGTGAATCTGCGCGAGTTTGGGCTGGGGCCGCATAAGTCGGTGGATGATACGCCCTACGGAGGTGGGGACGGGATGTTGCTCCGGTGCGAGCCGGTGTTTAATGCGGTGGAGAGCGTGAAGGAGAAGGACCCGGAGGCGAAGGTGATTTTGCCGACGCCGGCAGGAGAATTATGGACGCAGAAGAAGGCTAGAGAGTTCGCGTCACCCATTTCTAAATCACAACATTACATCATCCTCTGTCCGCATTATGAGGGGTATGACGAGCGGATTTTGTCGATCGTAGATTATAAAATCTCGCTTGGCTCCTATGTCTTGACAGGCGGTGAACTTCCTGCTCTAATAATAATTGACAGTATCGTGAGATTATTGCCTGGTGTGCTTGGCGGGGAGACCTCGGCGGAGGTTGAAAGTTTTTCAGAAGATGGCATAATAGAATATCCTCAGTATACCAAGCCGGCGGAGTTTCGGGGGATGAAGGTGCCAGAAGTTTTACTCTCGGGACACCATGAAAAAATCGCCGAATGGCGAAAGGCAAATACAAAAAGGGCCGAGTATTAGGGGTTGTCAAGTGTCTAGATATTTGCTATAATTAATGGGTAAATTAATAGTGGTCTCGTAGTATAACGGTCAGTACAACGGGTTTTCATCCCGTCAATGCGAGTTCGACTCTCGCCGAGATCACCAAAATCGAAATTGAAAAAGCCGGGCGCAAAGCTCGGCTTTTTGACTAGTTAATACTTGGGAAGAGGGCGTCTAAAATGGTCTGGTAGGCGACCCTAGTCCTCTCAATAATTTCTCTCGGGAGGGTGATATTGGTCTTGCCGGCGGCTTTTTCGGCTTTAATGAAGTCCCGAATAATCTGTTTATCCAGAGATTTCTGCGGGCGGCCGGGCTCGTATTCAGGACAAGGCCAAAAGCGAGAACTATCCGGAGTTAAAATCTCATCACCAACCATCAGATAGCCATCTTCGCTCAGCCCAAATTCGAATTTGGTATCGGCAATAATAATCCCCCTCGACTCCGCCTCGACACAAGCATCCTTGTAAAGCCGAAGTGACTATTCCTGAATGGTCTCGGCGAGACCCTTGGCATCATACTCGTAATCCGGCAGATATTCCATATTGCTATCCTCAATAACTTTGACCATCTCCTCAAAGGTCAAATTCTCGTCGTGCTGGCCGACAGGGGCTTTGGTAGTGGGAGTGAAAATCGGCTCGGGAAGCCGGTCCGATTCCTTCAACCCCTCCGGAAGTTTAATCCCACAAAATTCACGAAGACCGTCTTCGTGATAGGCCTTCCAGAGCGAGCCCGTAATATAACCGCGGACAACCGCCTCGATTTTAACCATCTCAAGCCTAAGCTGGTTCTGCGCCCGTTCAAGGTCAAGGCCAGAGCGCACAATTTCGTTTCTTTGCTCGTCCGAGAAAAAGGTATAGGCGGTTTCATAATTATTACCGATAAAACCGCCAAGGTCAATCAGCTCAGCCCAGTTTCTAGAAATCTCCGTCAGGATTTTACCCTTATCTTTAATTTCTAATCCGGGGATAACTTCATCAAAGGCCGAGACGCGATCTGAAGCAATGATACAGATTTCTTCATTGTCCCAATCATATTCAAAAATATCACGAACTTTACCGCTATGAATTTTTCTCATATATTCCCTCCTTTTAAGGTGCTAAATTCTAGTTTCGGCTATAATTATATCATATGTTATAATAGAAGGTATGAAAATCAGGGAAAATGTTTTAATTTCAGAGCTCACGACGATGCGGCTAGGCGGGGAGGCGCGGTATGTGATTGAGGTTGATAATAAATGGCAGTTAAAGACCGTAATTGATTGGGCGGAAGATGGGGGTGAGCTGTCTGATGGCAAGAAGATTATTCAGAGCGAAGGTCCGCTCCCTTGGTTCGTGCTAGGCGGGGGCGCAAATACGATTGGGCGGGACGAGGGGTTCCCGGGCGTGATTATCTTGATGCGCGAAAATTGGATAGATATTATTGATGCAACAGAGGAGAATGTGATGGTCGCGGCAGGGGCCGGGACGGTCTGGGATGATTTTGTGCGGTTTACGGTCGAGCATAATTTTTCGGGCGTGGAATGCCTCGCGAAGATTCCGGGGACGGTCGGGGCGGCGCCGGTGCAGAATATCGGGGCATATGGGCAGGAGGTTTCCCAGACGATAGATCATGTCGAGGCGTATGATACGGTTGCTCGCGAATTTGTGATTTTGGGGCGGGATGAGATGAAGATGTCTTATCGGGAGACCTTATTTAATACCGGTCCTGAAGCCGGGCGATATATTATTACGAGCGTAGCGTTTATACTTTATGATGCGGATTTTGAGGGGATGCGACCGCCGTTTTATAACAGTCTGCAGAAATATCTGGATGAGAATCTGGGTGCGAAGGATAAAGAAATTTATAATCTCGAGGGTTATCCGCCGGAGGTGCTGTATAATGGGGTTTCGGCAATACGAGGTGATAAGCTGCCAGACCCGTCTGTTTCGGCCTCTTCTGGCAGTTTCTTTCGGAATATTTATTTTGAATCTTCTAATACAGAGGCTCTGGCTCTAGCTGAAAAGTCAGGTTGTAAGATTTACGACAAGCCAGATGGGCGGAAGATGATAAACACCGGGGCCTTGATTGAGAAGGCGGGGTTCTCAGGCAAACTTTTACACGGGATGAGAGTGTCTGAGAAGGCATCTCTGGTTTTAATAAATGAAAGCGCAAAGTCTTATGCAGATCTCGCCGCGGCGCGGGCAGAGATTTCGGCGGGCGTGTTAGATAAATTTGGCTTTGAAATCCGGCAGGAGCCGGTGGAGATTGTATGAAGATTCTAGACGGAAGAGAGCTAGCTGGCTTTATTAAAGAGCGGCAGGCGGCGGAAGTGCGGCAGCTGCGCTCCGAGGGGCTTTTGCCGGAGCTGGTGATTATCCGCGATAGTGATAATCCGGTGATTGTAAAATATGTACACCTAAAACAGGCTTATGGAGAGGATATCGGGGTGGCGGTCTCAGATGTGTTTACAAAAGATGTGCGCGAGGCAATTTTAGAGGCAAATGAAGATGCCTCCGTTTCTGGGATTATCGTGCAATTACCGCTTTCTGATACTGCTCAGACGGACGAAGTAGTTTCTTTGATAAACCCATCAAAAGATGTGGATGGGCTGGCGCAGGGGGTTTTAGATTTAGAGTTCGTAAAACATGGTGGGGCCGGCCAAACTAATAATACCTTTGACTCAGCGACGGCGACGGCGGTGAATTGGCTATTAACCGGATATGATATTTCGCTTTCTGATAAAAAAATCGCCTTGGTCGGGAGAGGAAGGCTGGTCGGGGCGCCGCTTTATCGGATGTTTGTTAATTCTGGGTTTGATGTTTCGGTCTTCGGACATGACAGCGATTTGGAAGTTTTGCGCGATTTTGACGTGGTAATTTCCGCAACGGGAGTGCCGGGCCTAATTAAATCTGCGATGATTAAGCCAGGGACAGTGCTAGTAGATGCCGGAACGGCGAGTGAAGGCGGAAAATTAGTCGGCGACGTCTCGCCGGAGGTTTTAAAGCGAACAGACCTGGCCGCAGTGACCCCGCCGACCGGCGGGGTCGGGCCGCTGACCGTGGCAGCGCTATTTGATAATGCGCTAAGGGCAGCGAGGGGCTAGCGAGTTACTCGGAAGTCTCGGAGGCAGTCTTGGACTTTTTCTGGTGATTTTTGAGCCACTCAGCTTTTTCCTCCTCGGTCATGGAATCAAGTTTTTCTTTTAGCTTAGCTTTACGTTCGGCCTTTTTAGCTTCCCACTCCTCGTCGGTCATGTTCGCCGGCTTTTCATGGCGGGACGCGTCCTTTTCGTGTCGACCAGATTTTTTATGGTTTTCTAGCCACTCCTGCTTTTCCTCCTCGGTCATAGATTCTAACTTTGCCTTGATTTCGGCTTTCTTTTCCTCGCTGAGCTCCTTTCTTGCTCGCTTGGTTTCCGAGGAAGTACTATCTGCCGTGGTGGTCTGCTCGCCCTCGGTGGCGCTCGCCGGATGATTTAAGACTGCATAAGTCCCACCGGTCGCGGCCGCCGCGAGGACAGCGGAGGTAACGATGATTTTCTTTTTATTCATATATACTCCTTTCTAATTATTTGCCTCTTAATTTTATCAGGTGAGGCTTAAAGGGAGGTAAAAATCCGTTGTATTTAGATGGTAACGCCTATGGGATTTGCTGGCTGTTAGCATTGTAATGAATGCCGTTTTGAGCTTTTGTTGTGATTTTTATAGGGGTGAGGTTTGATAGTTTGTTTCGCGCGGCAAAGAGTTAATCGCGCTTTAGGCGCATATCATTATCGAGGAATTCGTTGACGAGCTTGCCTGTTGAATCACGATAAACAAACTCGTGGGCAGGATTATCCGCATCAACTAAGCGACCATCAGCAAGCTTGCGAACACGAACTTCTGTGCCACTTTTTGTAGTATAGGTGCCTGGGCGAGCAAGCTCTGTATGTGTCTGGACATAAGAATCAGCAATGTTATAGACGTCCTTCGCTTCTTTATCCTTAAGTTTGCCCATGACGGCGTTGCTAGAAGAGGCTGTGTAGACAACACGTGCAATCTCTGGATTATAAGTAGCGGTACGTGGGTCTGAATGAGCAAGTGCATAGGCAATGTAATCGTCGCGTTCGCCGTCGGTCATACTGGCAAGCATCTCCGGTTTGACTTTACTAGTATATCTTCCGGTAGCACGTGCTGCACCAACTTGTCCACCGGTAGTATCATAAACTGTCGAATTGGTCGGGTCCTTAACCTCATTCGCTAGAGCATGTAGACTTCTAGCTTTAGATTTAATTTCGCCATCGTTTGCAATTGTATCACGTATCCATTCAAAGCCTCTACTAGCAGTATTGAATTGGCCAGAATCCCATGCATTGGCGATTTCGTCAATGCCGTCGTCGCCGATTGAACGTAGCTGGTCATATAGTGCACGCAGACGCCCCATATTTTGGTCTTTAGTATCCTTATGTGCTTCGGCCACGAGAGCATTCCTTACTGCGGTTTTATCATTATAGTCGATGGGTCTGCCAGTAGTTGCATCTAGCATGCGACCAGCCCGCAATAAAGAGGCTTGCGTCTTAGCTTGTTCATCCTCGAGAGCAGATTGTTGATTGATTACGCGGGCTTGCGCATAGTCCTGCGCATTAAGCTGTCTAGCTTGGTCGATTTCAGCTTGATTTTTTAAATAGGCCGCACTAGAACGTGCATCACGACGGTACGTAAGCCTGTTTACTCCTGGTAGCTTTCTGCGAATAAGCCCTCCCCATGTCTGTTTGACATTACCTTCTTTATCGACTTTGACACCAGATGATAATCTAAGTGATGTATCTTTATAGAGATTCGTACCAGCAATGCTTTTCCTAGCGCCACTAGTAAGGTTGCGACCAAGCCCCTGGATGGTCGTGCCGAGTTTGCCGACGGCATCAAGCGATTTTTTGAATAAGGTAGGTAGCATAAGAAACGGGAGGAAACGAACAAGCATGGCACCTAGCATCATTAGATTGTTTGCTATGCGCCCACCAGTAGTCTCTGGGTCGCCATTGGCAGTATTGGCAATGATGGCACTGACAAAAGCGCTACCGCCAACGAGCAGTGCAGCTAATGGATATAGTAATAGTAAAGCCTTTAAGACATTCCACCAGCTTTTGAGCCATCTAGAGGTGTTCGGCAAAAGGTAGCAGGCAAAGGCGAGTGGTGCAAGAATGGCGATAATTACAACTCCTACTTCGCGAGCCATGAGGATTACCCAGAGAGTAATTACGGACACTACACAGGATAGTAGACCAAGCAAGAATGACAATAAGAGCGCTGGGTTCCAGACGAATGCACCAATTGTAATCCCAAGCCCAACAATAGCCGTAGTGGCCACCGCGGCGCCACTAGCATCAGTTGCACCATGAGTGACTTCTGGGGTGATATTAGAAAATACATTCCTTGCACTAACGCCAATAATATTTGAAACATCAACGGCGGCCTGAACAATTAGAAAGCTTAAGTTAATTAAAATTGCACAGATAATTAGTTTTGGTAGAATTTTTTTGATTCCGTAATTGTCGATGCCAAAACCGGTTAACTGGGAAAAGATTACAACTAGTAGAAAGATAACAAATACAATATTGGCGATTGTCTGGAAAATGTTCCAGACACTACGAGTATCCGAGCCTAGGAGCTGCGGACCATCTAGCTTGAGGAAATTATTTTCTACAACATCGTAAACACTGCCTAAAGTGTCATATAAGCCGGTGGCAATCGGGCAAACAAGCCAACTCATACCAAGGGTGCCATCGGCACCATAACAGACATCATTTGGATCAGTAGAGCCGCCTGCGTCCTCGCTCTGATTTGGATTTGGGTCAGTAACTTCGCCAGTGGTTTCGCTAATTGAGGCTAATTCTTCATCAGGGAACTCATTATTGATATCGAGACTACGGATGGCTGCAATGACATCATCTAGTCCGCCTTCTTTATCTAGGAAATGATCGTCGGAGAACATATTCACTAGCATGTCGCCATTTTCTCTTGCGCCAGTGACATTACACCATCTGCGACCACCATTTTGGTTGTGCATAGGTATAGCGCGTGGGTTAGATGAGCTTTTTACTGTGTCGCAAGATTGTTCGTCAATAGAAACTTTGTAAAAATCTAGGAGAGTATACATGTAATACCAATATTTTTCATATGGTGTAAATGCCGCCGCTGGCCAACTGCTATAATTTGAAAAATTCTCTAAGATTAAGCCGGCATTGGTTTCCGGATTCGAGCCATATGTATATGACTCATATGATCCATCACCTCTCTCAGTAGTAGGAGCATTGACGGTTACGTTTGAGAAAAGACCGATATCCGACGCTCCGGTTTGAGTAGCCATGCTGAGACGATTGGCAGCTTTTTCTATGTCGGCTTGAATTTCCGCTAAAGTCGTATACGGCGTAGTCCTATTGCCGATAGACTCAACCTGAGTATAGCCGGATGACTCCTTCCATGCTAAACAGACCGAGGCTGGGCCGAGTGGGTCGCCACAATGACCGAGATATATACCGACATCATATTTGCTAGTGTCAAAAGAACCGTTTGCATTTGCTACTTCTTCAGTATTGAGTGCGCCGTTACTGGCGGATGTTATACAGAGAGGCTGTGACTTACCGTTAGTATTATTTGCATTTTTATATGAAATATCTATGCATGTTTTTCCACCAGATGTAGCTCCGTTCCCGTTATATCCTAAATTAATAAGGGCGGTGTTAATAGCTTGATTGTTTCCAGATGAATATTCTGGAACACTGACTTTAATATGATTGGCAAATAGGGTCTTACAGTCAATCCCGGAAGTAGATAATACATCTTCAAGAGGATTGGGATTTTTAATTGTTCCAATCCCGCCACCGTTTGTGATTGACTCGAGACCGTAAACATCGTATAAGCTGACATTCTTTTTGAAATACTGATCATTTGAACACTTTTCTACGCCGTTATCATAAGCTTTTTTGATGAGTTCCGCTGGGCTAGGATATGCGTAGACATTTGAGCCTCCTATCATGGCCAAGCAACCGGCGATTAGTGCCGAAAATATGACTGGTAATACTACTTTTTTCATACTTGAGTCTCCCTCGCGTATAGACCTTCTATATTCGCCTTAACCTCGTCTATGGTTGTCTGGATATTCCCTCTCATGGTAAACTTTAAGGCGTTTATACTGTTGTCCGTACTGCTGAATTGTTCTATGCATGTATCCATCAACGAGCCATTAGAGATGCAACCACGTTCTTTGTACGTATTAAATAGCTGGAGTTTTTGTTCAAGATAACTCCTTAGCTGGCTTAACACATATTCCGCAATGGTTTGATTACCGTTTTTAACTTCAGCTCCGCCTAAAGTCGTGGATATATATGTCTCGGCTGCATTTTGCCCGCTTTTAATATATGTAGAGAGCAAGTTTTCTTCATAGTGATTAACCAGGAAGTAATCTGCTAGTGCCTTGATATCATTTTTGATAATATTATCATTTGTAATATAGCTACTGAGCTTAGTAAGTTTAGTAAAATAATCACCTACTATAGAATATCTGTCTTCGTAAAAGTCAAATATTTCTTGTATGTACCATGTTTCTTGATTGAAATTTGGGTTATCTATACTGTCTTTATTTTGAATCAAGAGATTTGACAGCTTTGTAACAGCTTCTCCTTCCGAGCTAGCTGAGATAGTTACAGTACTGCCTTGATTTTTCCGGTTATTTTGAAGGATTATGCCGGTAATGACGGCGGCGAGGATGAGGACGACGCCGGCGGAGGCGAGGATGACGAATTTCTTGGTGAAGAACTTGGGCTTTTCGGGGCCGGCCGATGGATAGTTATTCGGAACTGAGGTAAAGGCCGGCTCGGGGGTGGAGAAGCGCGGGGCGGTATTGGGGACGGCGGGAGCGTCACCAGAGGTTATGGCGTAATCCGGAGGTGGGGTGTTACTCCCCGGAGCATAAGGCGCGCCGGCGGGAGCATAAGGATTAACCGGGACATTCGGAGAAGACTGAGGCGCAGGAGCACTACCTGCACTAGACGCGGGATTTTCAGAAAAAGGATTGACCTTATTTTGATCCATACATTTATTATAGCATAGGCGGAATGAAAAATTAACAAAAAAGCCAAACAAAAAGCCCCGCCGGAAAACCGGACGGGACTTTTTAGGGCGTGCTGACGCTCGCCAAAGTTTAGATAAAGGCTAAAGCCTATAACCTAGTGGAGCGGTCATTAACGCAAATTTTTGCGGCTAGCAAGATAGTAACCAGCAGCGGTTACAGTAGAACCAATACCGAGCGCACCCATAACGATTTCGGTAGCACCGGTAGAAGGCATCTCTTTTGGAGTCTCTTTTGACTCTTCCTTCTTTGGTTCTTCGTTTTTCTGGCATTCAGCCATCTCTGGATTGGTAGTACAATCCTTCTTTGGCTCTTCTTTACAGGTCTTCTGGACGACTACGTCGGCATCATCCTGACGGGTGACACTACCGACGCCAATCTGGCCCCAGTTGCGAAGAATGTTTTTGCCACAAATCATGTTTTTGTCAACAACCTTAGCGGTAAAGGTTACATAGGCAGTCGCATCGACGGCGTAGCCACCGATATTGATGCCGGTGCTGATATTACCTTTAAGGGTGAGACCGTTTGGATTAGTACCGTTCTTAAGAACAACATCAGAAGCGAGTTCCATGTTGTTTGGTAAAACATCACGAATCATGACATCAGAGACAGCATTTTCGGTGGTGTTCTGATATTTGATGACAAAGTCGACTAAATCGCCAACCTTGGCCTCAACAGATTCGCTCCAGTTTTCGGTACCATGGAGACGGACTCTCTTATCGACAACATAGTTATGGTCGGTAAAGACCGGTTTGACTACGATAGTAGTATAGCTGGCATATTCATAACAGCCAGGGATTTTACCATCAAGGCTCTCGTAACCGATTTTAATACCATCGTTAGTGATGACTTTATCGGAAACATTGAGACCGCCGAGACCAATCTTGTTGTTATAGAAAGTTGCAGAACCTTCTACATAGTCAAGATAGAACTTGCGACCATCAGAGCTCTTAAAGACGACGCCGTCCCAATATTGGGAAGGAGAAGCGTTAGAAGCGCTGATATAGCCATTGACGGTGAGGGAACTTTCAGAGGTAGTAGGGATATTAAACCGAACGGTAGTATCCTTTGCTACGGTCTTAGTACCCTGAGGGTTGTTGTTGTGAGCATAGAGACGAATAACATACTCTTTGCCCTCTTCAACGGTGAGCTCGCCGGTTTGCCAAGTTTTATTCATATCCTTGCTACCGTCATTCTCGCGAGCGGAGACGAATTTTTTCTCATCACCGATAGTGCTATCGGAGATAGAGTTAAAAACGATTTTATTTTTAAGGGCGCCAGACTCTACCTGTTTAAGGGTATAGCTCTCGCGGCCACCTTCTTTGCCACTATTGTCACCCCAAGCGGAAACGCCCTGAGCGATAGTGAGGCCCGCCACAGCGGAAAGCGCTAAAGCGGCACCAAGTTTAATAGCTTTACTCATAGTGTAAAACTCCTTTCTCTAAAATTAATAATAAAAAATAATATTTTAAATTAATGTTTTGCTAGCCAAATTTTTAATTTTCGTCTTGACAGTCAGAAAATCGGATCGTCTCAAACACAAAACTTTTTACTTGGGCTCGGGGCGGCGAATGGCCGCCCCAGAGTAAAGAACTATATAGCATAAATGCGTTTATAGCCCGCCGGCTTCACAGCATTTTAGGCCTCTTAGAAGCCGAAACCAAAGTCGTCGCTAGAGGTATTGGTCTCTTCAGTACCAACATGCTCCTGCGCCGGAGTGACTTCGATTTCAGAGGTTTCAGCCTCGGCATGGTCGACAAAGACCTCTTGAGTACCACCATCGGAGGTGGATTCCTCATAATGGCCGTCGGCCACCTCTACACCGGAGCGGTCGTCATCATGCCATTCCAGCGTACCCGTATGCCCGTTGCCACTCTCGTCAACGATTGTGACATTAAGCTCAACCGTACCTGCTGGCGGAACATCGTTGTTCTCAGAGCCGGAAGGTATCCAAGTACCTTCTTCAATGGCCTGAGTATACTCAGATTGATTTCCTCCTTGGGCCTCCGGGACACTATTACTCCATGTCTGCGGAACATTAAGGTTAAAGAGATCAAGCTCTTCACCGATGTTCTTACCGGCGATGTCCACATTTTCTGGTTTATACTGTGGATCATCCTCCGGATGTTTCGGAGTTGATGTCGGTTTTGGCGTCGGCTTAGGCGTAGGCTTCGGAGTAGGCTTCGGCGTCGGCTTGGGTGTCGGCTTCGGAGTCGGTTTCGGAGTCGATGTCGGCTTCGGCGTCGGCTTTGGGGTCTTTGTTGGCTTCGGGGTCGGTGTCGCCTTCGGCTTAGGAGTAGGAGTCGGTGTTACCTTCTTTTTACGGTCCGTTTTATCATGGACCACTACAGTTTTGCCGCTAGAAGTCTTCTTTGTAGTAAAACTATAGATACACCAATCGCTTGTGCAGCGATTAAATCCCCGGAAATCCGAGATCCGATTGCCGTTCTTATCTGTTCCAGCGAAAACATAGCTAGTAAGACTGTCCTGGCGATCGGCCTTGTCCGTAAACTCCGGACGCGCCGTCTTGGAGTTCCGATTGTCTAGAACCGATTTTACTCGGGTCTGCCAATCTTTCGCTCCATAAAAGGCATGCGTTCCGCGGAACCAGGCATACCAATCTCCAACCAAATCCCGATAACGCTCGGTTAGGATGAAAATGTTATTACCATCTTCATCTTCTCCGAGGTACTCGGCCCAGTGATTTAACCCGTCACCGCCGGGGCCAGGGATTTCGTCATAGTCATATTCGAGGACATAATCGCCATCTAGGATGGCATCCTCTTTCATGACCTTTTCGAATTCCTCCCGATCCTTCGCAAAGGCTTTTCTGTCTTCAAGAATAAACTCATTGAAGAACCCATTGCCTTCGATGGTTCGGGCCCTTTCGCCGAGATACTCAATATTGGCATCTCCCCGGATATAAGTTCCGGCGACGAAAGGATTGGCCAGCCTTGCCTCGATCTCCTCGTAGATCTTCTGCAGATCATTCTTCTCGCAAGGGAATGCGAGCTCTAGAGCGCTTGTTATGTCGTAATTGACATACCCGAGCTCTTTCGCGGAAGATGTCACATGGGTCTCGCTCCCGTCCTTCAGGTCGATGGAATAAGATTTCCATCTCACTTCAGACGGGACCTTCGCCTTCCAGGTATCTTTCAATACCTGGTCAACTGCTCCGAGAGAAGCAGTTTCTGCAGCCGTCGTGCCGAGTTCTTCGGCGGTTTTGGGTGCTGCGAAAGCGTCCTCGCCGTATTCAGCCTGGATGATTTTATCCTCCTCAGATAAAACACCCATCTTAGACATGATGTCCTCGACGGAAGACGTCTCTGAGCTTACGCGGACAAAACCGCCCTTGTTGGCTGTGGTCGTGGTAGTTGCGACTACCTCGGCCGTTTCTTCAGCCGAACTTTCCTCGGCAACAGCCTCAGTGTTGGCTTCTTCGGCGGATTTGGTCTCGCTATAATTCCAAATCCAGAGGAGGGCTCCAATAACAATTGCCGGAAGAGCTATGCCCCAGACATATCCTTTCCAGGACTTGCCGGCGGCGCCGCGCCAAACTGCGGTCAGGATTGCGAAAAACGCAATCGGGACGAGCAACCAGAGGAATTGTTTCCAGTCCTCCGCCCAATTCCAGCCGCGATAGTAAAGTGCCTTAAAAATATTAAGGCAAATACCCGCAACGTATGGAAAGGCCAGACCTTTAGCCATCCAGGCCGCCAGCTTTTCGCCACCCTCGGTGGATTCTTTTACGAGGATAATCCCCACAGCAGCAAGCGCTGCAAGAACCAATGAGAGTATGGGGTTGCCAAAGATTAGGCAAACCGCGACTGCGATGCCAGCCCATACGAGATGGATAAAAACTCTCGACACCGGGCCAAAAAAGTTTTTTTCCTCGGCCTTGCCGGCTTTTTGCTTTGCTAGCTCCATCATCTGCTCAAAGCAGGCGATGAAGAAGCTTGTACCGATTAATGAGGCAATAGCAATTAGCGCCCCACCAACAATGTTTATCGTATTATTTTCCATATCTTTTTCCTCCTGTATTTCAATACACCATTTTTGCAACAATATATGTAAACAAGAGGGCAATGCCCCCCTGGAAAAATGAAAACGATTTATGCAAATCCAGGTACGTTTTGTACCTGAGATGATCCGATTTTTTAACGGTCGTCTGAATACACCTAAAGCTAACACCTCTAAGCATATAGACTGCTTATATTGTATCATACCTCGGTAAAAATGTCAATAGCTCTAGCATTATTTTATACATAAGCAAATTTGTCTGCCTCGCTATGCGAGGCAGTAGCGTCCCAAGGGGCAAGCAATAGCTTTAGCATTATTCTATACATAAGCAAATTTGTCTGCCTCGCTATGCGAGGCAGTAGCGTCCCAAGGGGCTATCAATATGATTAACATATTTTAAGCATAAGAAAATACCCCGCCGGAGCGGGGTATTTGAGCAGTTTTTGAGGGGTGGTCATACTCAGGACCGTAAGTTACATGGGGTTGTCACCCTACCCCTAGGGAGTGTATCGTAGGGGAATACCACCCGTGGTAAGCGTAAACGCAATACCTGGGGCGATACGCCCCCACAGGAGGTATATTAGCCCTCACCCTCGGGCTCTTTCGGCTTCTTAGTCGCCTTTTTCTTGCCTTCGGGCTTGGTGGGAGCTACGGTGTTGTGAGACCTGGCCCACTCTTTCTCGTACGGAGCCGCAGCTTCATCCGAGAGGATTTCCTGACTACCGGTATCAAGGTTTATTTCGACCCATTTGGGTATAATAAATTCCTTTTCCTCGACTTTAGCTGCCGCCTCTTCAGAAGAGATTTCGGCGATTGCCTTCCTTCTTTCAGCCACAAATTGTTTTGCTCTCTCTTCCGTCATCGGGCCTTCGTCATATTCCGGTTTCTTGGCGACATACCGCCTTTCCACCCGATGCTTTTTCTCGTTAGCATCATAGATGAATTTGAAGAGGTCTTTATCCCTCTCAATGGCGCCAGAGATATGCTCTCTTACCAGCTCATTAAAGAGCTTAGGGCAGCGCTGAATGATGGCCGCTGCGAACTCTTTGTAGGCGTTTTTTACCTGGTCTTCCTCGTTTACAAAATTAAACTTATTGAGATCAGGCACGTTTGAAATCGCCTCGAGCTGATTGCTGTCAAGCGTTTTTAACTGGCTACGCTTGACCGGCTGATCGCAGGTTTCTTTAACAAAATCATGGAATGAACCGTGATAATGATTATGCACGGTCTGCTCCTTGATATTGTTCACCGTGTGGCTAGTCTGGCTCATACCAGTGACGTTGCCGACACCATTATAACCTTTTGTAGCCGTAGTCGTAGTCTGCGGAGCGGCCTGCGGGGCTTCTTCGGATTTCGGTTCGTCTTTCTTATCGGACTTGCCATCCTCCTTTTTCGGCTCCTCGGTCTTGTCTTCGGGTTTCTTGTCCTCGGGTTTGTCCTCAGGCTTATCGCCTTTGGGGTCCTCAGATTTAGCCTCATCGGACTTTTCGTCCTTGGCCTCATCCGTGTCCTTTGATTCGGATTTAACCTCGGACTTTTCGTCCTTTGCTTCCTTAATCTCGCTGGGTGTCCAGCCTGTTGCTATCTTATCAAACCAACCTTTACGCATAGTTTTCCTCCTGTTTTTCTCGGGACCGCTGGGCCCCGGAACTGAATTGTTAAATAGCTATAAAAAGCGATTCAGGTTTTACCTCCGAATCGCCCGATACACTGCTTAGCATTTTATCATACTGTCTTTATTTTGTCAAGTGCTATGGTCTTTATGCTTCTTTCTTGCAAGTGCTTTAGCATATTTTGGTCAGTGGTCTAGAGCGTGGTAAAATAGGGTTATGGCAAACGAACGCAAACTTTTTAGCCGGGTGCGCGGCGAGGCAAAGGCGCGCGACGTTTTGCATTCTTCGGGGTTTGCGAAGGCTTATGATGAGCATTACGGGGGAGACGGGCGGGGTGACACGCCCGGGACGGCGGTCTCGACCCGGCCGGCGGGCGGGTTGCTTGCGGCCTCCGGCCAGCAAACCGGCGGAGCGTTTTCGAGTCAGCGGACGGCGGACGAGCGGCGGAGATATGTGCAAGGATATGAGAACGCCCGATTAATGCGCGGGGCGCAGGTGGTGGAGCGGGCAAGGGCCTATATCCCACGCTCTGGTTCTAGCTTTGGCGGACGAGATACTTCGGGAGATGGGTTCTCCGGCTCCCTGATCGGTCGCAAACTTGGGTGAAGTAAGCCAATGCCCTTTTGAACACTACAGACTTGGGTGAAGTAAGCTAATGCCCTTTTAGAACGCTACTCGCCGCCTGCTACCGCCGAAAAATCACAATAAATAGCCCATCCTCAGAGCTCTTATGCGGGAATCTAGGGGGAGCTCTTCGGATGGGTATTTATTGTCATTTTTGCGGGGCGAGTAACGCATTGTTCTAAAAAGGGCATTAGCTTACTTCACTAAACTGCATTTCGAAATGGGGCAAGATACTGGGTTCGAACCAGCGATAGCCCCTTGGGACGCTACGCTGGTTCCCAAACAAAAAAGGCTTACTGGAGCCGAATTACTTGGGGCGAGATACTGGGTTCGAACCAGCGACCTTCTGGACCACAATCAGACGCTCTAACCAACTGAGCTAATCTCGCCATGTTGTAAAAATGGTGCAGGTGGAGAGAGTTGGCCTTCGGCCATTCGCGTCCCAAGGGGCGAGCGAACTCTTGGCACCATGTATCAATGGTGCAGGTGGGCGGAAGTGGATCTCGCTTCGCTCGATTCGAACCTCTGCGCATTACACCTGATTGGTGCAGGTGGAGAGAGTCGAACTCTCGTTTCAAGTTTGGAAAACTTGTATACTAACCGCTGTACTACACCTGCGTAAGGCTATTATAACATACTTTTAAGATTTTAAGGTCATAAAATTATGAAATTCAAGGAACACCCGTATTTTTACAAATCAGTCTGTCTAAACTCAAATAGATTGTGGACACTTCGTCTCGAGTATAATAGTTATTATTAATACTAACAAATTTAATAACTAAAGGAGACGAATATGCGTGGCAGAGCCAGCACATCCACAATCTATACTACTATTTTACC
>JAFWOH010000030.1 GCA_017509895.1 Candidatus Saccharimonadota bacterium | reverse complement strand
TTTGGTAAAATAGTAGTATAGATTGTGGATGTGCTGGCTCTGCCACGCATATTCGTCTCCTTTAGTTATTAAATTTGTTAGTATTAATAATAACTATTATACTCGAGACGAAGTGTCCACAATCTATTTGAGTTTAGACAGGGTTTATCTAGTAATAGTATGTATGTTTGGAGAGGAGAAAAATTCTTAAAAAAGTCTTGACGCGGGGAGAGAGGGCGTGGTATTATATATGCATAAGTAGAATTAATCGGAGGTATTTTATGAATACAAACAGATTGAGCAATCAGATGAATATCAGAGCTTTGCCTAGTTCGGGTGTTTGTTCGAGGGCTCAATTTCAAAATAAAGTTGAGTCCTCTACCTCCCCATCACAGGGTCGTAGAGGTCTAGCTTTTGCCACCTTTGGTGCTCTCTCTACCTCTTTCTCTCTCTCTCTCTCTTAGCTCGCGTCTTTTTCTCTCATTCCGCTTATGCGACGGCCCCATATCTCAATGTTTCTTCTGGCGCTCCAGAAGGACTAGTGAAATTTGAGAAAGTTCAGCCTTCCGCTACCGGCGAAATGAGTACGGCTCAAGACAATTTAACCATTAATACGAATTGTTCTATAGGCTATAATGTTTATATATCGGCTACGAATAATGGAGATACTAATCTCACCAATGATTCCGCTTCTGGTTTAGGAAACAATATCATCTCGACTTCTTCTGCTACTGTCGGCGGAACCGCTACGGCTCTTTCTCCCAATACTTGGGGCATAAATGGCAATAGTGTAGATGCTTCAGACAATAAATACTTTGGCCTACCCACTTATGCCAAGGCTACAGATAATCCACTAGTCACTAAAGCTAGTGTAGTAGAGCAAACTACTGTTCCTATTTATTATGGCGCTAAAGTTACTACTGCCATCGCTCCCGGAACCTATAGTGGAGATGTGCTTTATACAGTGTTGCCGAATAATGCTTGTAATTATTATACAGTGGCTTTTCATGCGAACGGTGGCACCGGGACAATGGATGCTCAGACTATCACCTATGGTGAAGCGACCAAACTAACTGCTAATGCTTTCACTCGTTCTGGCTATACTTTTCTGGGTTGGTCTACGACTCAAGTGGCTGGGGGCATTGGTACGGTGGATGACGTAGAATATTTTGATAGACAATCGGTAAATATTGATACTTTTAACACCACGATAGACCTTTATGCAGTCTGGGCCGCAGTATTTGGCGATATGCAAGGTTGGACAGGATGTAGCAGTCTTTCTGCAAATCAGTCCGTCTATCTCACTGATACTCGCGATGGCAAGGTCTATGCGGTAAAGAAACTCCCGGATGGGAAATGCTGGATGATGCAAAACCTCACGATTGGCTCGGACGGAGCAAAGACTTTAACGAACGCAGGAACAAACATCAATGACGGCGTGACTTATTATCTACCGCCGGCGGGGAAGCAGGGCTCTAGCACGATAGACAATTCTAGCACGTTAACGGCTACGGACGCGGCGAATTTCAGCACGACAAACGATAATCGGGCAAAGACTCAGTTTAGAGATAGAGATGCAGATGTAGTGAATGATTCTGATACAGGTTATTATAACTTCTATACTGCAACTCTAGGTTATGCGTACTACGGCACCGGAACTTCCGGCTCCTCTTCAAACGACATCTGCCCGAAAGGTTGGAGATTACCAAATACCACAGACGCAGGTACTACCGTCTCCGCAATCACTTCTGTAAACGACTTTACCTATCTCGCTCGCCAATATAGTACTAGCGGCTGGCAAGGAACGGCCACATCATACTACTACTATATTAGCGATGCTAGTAGCGTAGTACATACTGGTCTTCATACCGGAGTAGCCGCAAACGGGAACAACTATGCTGGTTTCTCTTACTCAGGCTACTGGGATGGTACGAATACTAGCGCGAGCTATGTTGGTTCCAACGGGTACTACTGGTCCTCCTCTGTATACAATACCGGCAGCGGCTACATCCTATACTTCGATTCGTCGGGTGTCTACCCCCAGGGCAGCGGCTACAAGTACAGCGGGGTCGCTGTACGCTGCATAGCGCAAAGTAATTATACAGTGGCATATAATGTGAATGGGGCGAGCGGTGCGCCTAGTAAGACCTCAGAGCCGAGCACGCTATTTGAGACTGATAAGTTCACGACGGCAACAGTACACACAATGGCAAAGACTGGTTATCACTTCCTCGGTTGGAGCACGAATAGCTCCGCGACTACGGCGGCTTACAATGCCGGTACAGATGTAAATATGGCTACTTTGATTAGTGATGCGGCGGCATCGGGACAGTCTACGGCGACTGGCTCTACGCTTACGCTTTATGCGGTCTGGGCACCGAATACCTTTACAATTAGTTATAATGCAAATAGTGGCTCCGGGAGCGCATCTGGAGGCACTACGAGCGCAACATATGGCGTAAATATCACTATGGCATCTAAGGGCACCCTTTCGAGGAGCGGTTATGACTTCCTCGGCTGGAGTCTCTCTTCGAGCGCCACTACCGCCACTTGGACAGCTGGACAATCTGGTATCGCTCCGACGGCGATAAAGAGCAATATCACTACGACAGATGGTGGCTCTGTAATAGTTTATGCAGTTTGGAAACAAAGTACAACTTATACTTTATCTTATTCAAATGTTAATTTTGCGACTTCCAACAAGCCTTCAACTCAAACTTACACAGGAACAGAGGCTACCCATACTTTTACTATTCCAAGTAGCACACCAACTAGCTATACTCCGTTGTCATTTTCGAACTATACTTATAATGGTTCTACATACAGCCCCGGGAGTACAATTAAACTTAGCAGTAGCTCTCCGACGGCTACTTTGACTGCTAATTGGTCTCGCTCGTGTACCATCTCCGCTTCGCAAGGCTGTAAATTGGCAGATGATAAAACTTGGATTTATGGGAATAGCGGGAACAGTATCACTTGGAGCGATACCTTCTCTGGTGCCACTAATGCAGATGGTCATAATGCTACGGTTAAATCAGGTATTTGTCCGTCGGGCTACTCAGCACCAGCGATTACTGATTTTGACACATTAGTACAGGCCTATGGCGGCGCCGTGCAAACATTCGACCGTAAAGGATACAGAGAGATGATTGGTACCCTCTATGCTGCGCTTGGCCTTTCTGATTGGCGCTATTTCTGGTCTTCCACTGAGCGTAAGAGAATGGAAGCGTATGTTTTACGCATCCCTGGTAGCACCTCATCACTCTCGTCGGCCGCCAACCTTAAGGATCCTGGTAGTAGTAGCAGCAGTCACTATTTTGTATTGTGTTACAAGTAAATTTGCTTCTCAATGCGTATTTGTGCATGAGTTTGCCTTTCCGCCAAGAGCTATCGGCTCTTGGCGGTAATTACTTCACGTCTTCCGCCGGGCGTCGCCTTACAATGTAAGGCAAAAATAGAGGTACGGTGAATTGTTGTCAAAGATTTTTGAATTTTAAAGCTCAATGTATTCTTCGACCTTGCCAGAGTCTTTGAGGGATTTGATGCGCTTATTAAACTCTGTGAAGGGGACGAAGAGGGAAGTGTAGGTGACCTCACCGCTGGATTTTTCGAGGCATTTGATGATGTAATAGCCATCGCCATTGGTGGAGACGAAAGGCTCAGAGACCTGATCTTTGCCGAGGGTGAGGGCCTTTCTAGCGCGGCCACCATCGACATTGCCGGGGCCGACAGGACTGGCAGTTTCTTCGTATTCGACGCGTTCGCCAAATTGGTCGCGGGCTTTTTTGAAATCATCGCCATTGCTCGAAAGGAATTGCTGAACCTCTTTGACGGTATTTTTGGCGGTCTCATCAATAGCGACGGAGACATTTTTCTTCAAGAGAGAGAGCTTTAGAAGATAGCGATATTCATCCTTTGAGAGGCCAAAATTATCCTTGACGATACGGAGAAAGCTCTCGTCCGTCAGCTCGGTACCGCCGACCTCGCGATGTTCATTAAAAGAGGTGTCAATCTCGCTTTCTTCAACTTTGATATTTTGCTCGCGGGCGATTTTATTAGCATAGGCGTATTCCTCGGCATCATTTAGAGCGGAGCGTTTAAAATAATTTTGGCGCTCCTTGCCATCCTCGCCTTCGCCGAAGGAGCCGGTCTGCTCCTCGATGGGGCGAATACTGCTCTTATAAAGCATGAGATAATCGGAAAAACGAACATTTTCACCATCGATTTTAGCGACGGAGAGAGGCAGGACTTTAGTAAGGCGATACATGACATCGCTAGTGGTCTGGACCTTATAGAGCAAGAAATAGCCAGCAACAATGGAGCCGACAAGGGCAATAATAGCGACGGCGATGGTGACGATGACGAGTTTATGCTTAGAATATTGCAAGGGATATTTAAACTTTCGTCCGCTTTTTAGGACTTCTTCACGACGCTTATTAATCTTTTCTTTTTCGGTTTTTTTGCTAGGCTCCTCTGCGGAAGAGCCTGATTTAAAGCCGATTTTAGGATGCTTTTTCATATTAATTTCCGTTTAAGACCTCGTTTATCATCTCTTTAGCTTTGGCGACGGAGGAAGGATCTTGATAGGCGACATAGAGAGGCTCGGTTGGATAAGAGTAAGTATAGAGCTCATCATGGCCGGAGGTGGCAAGGGTATAAGAGCGTACTTTCCATGAAGGAGTTTTATCGAGCTGGAGCCGGACAAAGCTCTGGATATCGCTACTAGTCAGGCTGGTATCGAAGGTACCATCGAGGGCGTTTAGAATATTGGAATAGCTATTGATGAGAGTACTGCTGCTCTTGATTTTATCAAAGATTTTCTCGATAACTTGTTGCTGATTGGCGGCGCGGTGAGTATCACCGGTGTTATAGGCCATGCGTTCGCGAGCGAAGGCAAGAGCACATTCTCCATCCACCTCGTTATTACCCGGCTGGATAACACAGCTTTTATTAGTCCAGCAGGTAATAGGAGTGTTCCAATCTGAATAAATAGTGATGCCACCGATGGCGTCGACTAAGCCAACAACGAAAGCGAAATTAACCCGGATATAATCATTGAATTTAACACCGAGCAAATCCTCTGCGGTGGCCTTGCTGAGCTGAACACCACCAAGCGAGCCGGTATGGGTCATTTTATCATTGAGGCCGCCAGGAGTGCCGGGGACATGGATTTGATAATCGCGAGGGATAGTAAGGAGAAGGATGTTAGCGGTCTTGGGATTAACGGCGATAGCCATATTAACATCAGAGCGGGAGGCATAGGGCATGTAATCTTCGCGTGCGTCAATGCCAGAGAGGAAAATAAGGAAAGGCTTTTCGGTGACATCGCCGTTATCGGCGTCTTTATCAATGCGCTTTTCGATTTTGACGGTGGTGATGATTTTAGTCTTTGAGGTATAATCGGAGCTGGCTTCGGTCATGGAGGTATAGATAGCATCGCCGAGCAAGATAAGGCCGTCTGAATCTGTGAGTGGGAGATTAGTGACGCCGTCATTATTATCGCTGAAGGTGAGATTAGCCCCTAGCTGATCTTTTACGGCATTGATGAGCTCATCTTCTGATAAGATGAAATCGGGCGGAGCGATGATACTAGCCCCGCTTAGACTTTCTTTAGTTTGGTATTTAGAATCTGCACCGGTGATAACATCATAGACGATGGTCTGATAAGAAGCACCGTTTAAATTTTTATCGAGGAAGGCAATAGTGTCGTTTAATTTAAGATTGCCAAAGAGAGAAGCGGCAAAGAAGAGGACGGAGAAAATATCTATGACGATATGAGTGGCTTTTTTAGTCTTTTTGCGGATGGTGAGACAGAGGAAAAGGAGAATGAAAAAGCCTAAGATGGCAACGGCGGGATAAAAGAATTTGGCCGGGAGAAAATTAGAACGGGAAATATTAAAAATCAGAAGGCCAACAGAGACGGACATCGCAAGAACTAAAAGAACACTCACGATTTTTAGAATTGGTTTTTGCTTTTTAGGCTTTTTTGCCTCTACGGGCTCTGTGATCTCGTCTTTTTCGACAATCTCGATAGTGTTCACTTTGGGTTCCTTTCTAGCACTCATAGGTCGCTCCTCTAACGGAGTTTCATTAACGTCTAAGTCAATTTCTTCAATTTGCTCAGGCTCAGTAATGGAGGCCGAGCGTTTTTTGGACTTTTTCTGCGGGGCAGATATATCCATAACTTTCTTTTTTGCCATAAAATCTCCGTTTTTAATACATCTATTATAGCATAGTTTTTGTGGTTATGTAAATAAAAATAGCGCCTTCGCGCTGGTGTTTGTGGTGGGTCGCAAGGGACTCGAACCCCTGACCCTCTCGGTGTAAACGAGATGCTCTAGCCAACTGAGCTAGCGACCCACAATCACAGTAAAATCGCCTATCTTGACAGTTTTCCTCGCTCGTTCGTCCAATAGACGCGCTTCGCTCGGATAAACTGCCAATCTAGGCGATTTTCCAAGCGATTGGGTATATTATATCACATTTTGTGGTATAATTTTATGAAAAGGAGTTAATTTTATGGCAGAAAAAGAAACAGATATATTAAAGATGCGGCATACTTTAAGTCATGTACTTGCGGCGGCGGTGCTTGAGATGTATCCGGAGGCGAAGCTCGGGATTGGGCCGGCGATAGATGATGGGTTCTATTATGACATTGATTTTAATGGTAAAAATATCACAGAGACAGATTTAGCGAAGATAGAGAAGAAGATGCGGGGGATTATAAAGCGGGGATTTTCGATGAAAATGCGCGAGATGACACGAAAAGAGGCGTTAGATTGGGCTGCTAAAAAGGGTCAGAAGTATAAAGTGGAGTTAATCGAGGAATTGCCAGCGGAAGAGAAAATTACTTTCTATGATATAGTACTTCCTGATGGCAAGGTGCTGTTTGAAGACCTTTGTAAGGGGCCACATGTGAAAGATGTTAGCAAAATTGGGGTGTTTAAGCTCACGAAAGTTGCGGGGGCATATTGGAGAGGGGATGAGCAGAGGGAAATGCTAACTAGAATTTATGGGGTGGCATTCGATACGGAGAAGGAGCTTTCAGATTTCTTGGCTTGGCAGGAAGAAGCAAAGGCTAGAGACCATAGGAAATTAGGGCAACAATTAGAGCTCTATTGTTCATCTCCGCTAGTTGGTTCAGGGCTACCTCTGTTTACTCCTCGTGGGACGATTCTGCGTGATATGCTAAACCGGTTTGCACAGAGCTATCGAGAAAATAGGGGCTATCAGAAGGTCTGTATTCCACATATTGCGCTGGTTGATTTATATAAGACCTCGGGGCACTATGAGAAGTTTCCAGAGCTTTTGAAGTTTGTGTCATCAGAGTCGGGGGACGAACTAGCTTTGAAGCCGGTGAACTGTCCGCATCATGCGCAGATTTTTGCCTCACAGCCACGCTCTTATAAGGAATTGCCGGTAAAATATCT
Source organism: Candidatus Saccharimonadota bacterium (assembly GCA_017509895.1). Taxonomy (GTDB): domain Bacteria; phylum Patescibacteriota; class Saccharimonadia; order Saccharimonadales; family Saccharimonadaceae; genus Nanosyncoccus. The sequence continues at coordinate 22,112 of JAFWOH010000030.1, read as the reverse complement.
TGAGACGACGATGGTTTATCGAGATGAGCGAAAGGGAGAGCTAGGTGGGCTTTCAAGAGTCCGGGCGATTACTCAGGATGATAGCCATGTCTTCTGTACTGAGGACCAGATTGGAGATATTTTTGGAGAGTTGATTGAGAGTGCAAAGGATTTGTATGCTAAAGTTGATATGAAATTAAAGCTTCGACTTTCCTTTAGAGACGATTCTGATGGCTATATTGGGACAAAAGAGATGTGGAAGAAGGCTGAGACGGCGATTCAGAAGATGGCAGATAAATATAAGATGGATTACTTTGTCGGCCTTGGAGAGGCGGCGATGTATGGGCCAAAGATGGACTTTATGGCGGTAGATGCGCTAGGCCGGGAATGGCAGCTCGCAACGGTACAGCTAGACTATGCGCAGCCGGAGAGGTTTGGACTAGAATATACGGCCGAAGATGGGTCGAAGAAGCGGCCGGTGATGGTACACTGTGCACTAATTGGCTCGATAGAGCGGTTTATGAGCGTGTTTATCGAGCACACGGCGGGGTGGTTCCCGTTTTGGTGTGCGCCGGAGCAGGTACGGATTTTAACGGTTAATGACAAGGTTTCTGATTATGTTTCAGAAATCTCGGAGATTTTATCAGGGATAGTATTAGATGAGCCGATTGTACGAAATGATTTGAGATTTAATATAGATGATTCGGCCGATTCATTAGGCAAGAAGATTCGTCGGGCGACAGAGATGAAGATTCCTTGCGTCTTAATTGTCGGGCCAAAGGATGCGGAAGCGAAGACAGTTTCGGTACGGCTACGCGATAGGGAAGAGACGGTGAAGCTCTCTGAGCTTAGTAAGTTTTTGAAGAAATTATGAGTGTAAAGCCTTATGAGGGTCCAACAGTAGTAATAGTTGGGCCGACTGCATCGGGGAAGACAGGAGTTAGTATTGAAATTGCTAGAAAACTCTCAGCAGAGCGCTCTGCTTCCTCTGAAGATGCGCTCCTTCGCTTCGCTCACGCGTCCCAAGGGGCGAACAGTCGGCGTATGCTAAATACGCCTCCTTCCGGTGCTCCTTCATCGTCGCATAGCATCTCTGCTGAGAGTTTTTTAGTTTTGGGAGCGGAAATTATCTCGGCGGACTCGAGGGCGATCTATAAGGGGATGGACATTGGGACGGCAAAGCCGTCTATGCTTGAGCGGCAGGGGATAGTGCATTATGGTTTTGATTTGGTAGAGCCGGGGGAGAGATTTACGGTGGCAGATTGGAAAGAATATGCTGAACAAAAGATTTGTTCAATCCGAGAGAGAGGAAAAGTGCCAATTGTCTGTGGCGGGACGGGACTCTATATAGATGCACTTATCTATGATTATCACTTTTCTGAACACAAAAATTGTTCAGAAAGGCGAGAGGATGAGCAATCTTTCGCAGAAAAGTACCCAGACCGTATAGAAATGCGAAAAGATTTTAGGGTTTTTGGGATTATTTGGGACAGGGACGAGCTTCGCCAGAGATTAGAAGAACGAGTGAATAAATTATTTACTCAGGAATTATATGACGAGACGCGTGAATTGGTGGAAAGATATGGATGGGAGAGTCAGGCAATGAAGAGCAATATTTATCAGTTTGCATGGGGGTATATGACAGGAAAATATACTTTAGAAGAAGCAAAGAGATTAAATTTTCTAGACGATTGGCATTTGGCGAAGAGGCAAATGACATGGTTTAAGAGAAATAAAGAGATTAGATGGTTGCCACTTACAGAAATTGAACCTGCAGTAATGAAGGCATTAAAACCATATTTATAAATTGAATAATTTTTTGATATTTTAGCGTGTACTTGCGGATGGCTTTGTGCTAAAATAGATATATATGGTAAAAGAAAATACTACAGGACTTGAAAAATTATTTGGTTCAAAGACGCGGACAAAGCTTCTTGAACTGTTCTTTGCAAACTCAACCCAGAGCTATTATGTGAGGGAAATTACACGATTAATTGAGGAGCAGATAAACTCGGTAAGGAGGGAATTATTAAATTTAGACAGCATAGGAATTATTAAGAGTGATACTTTCGACAATAAAATATATTATTCGGCAAATATGAAACATCCTTATTCAAAGCCGCTAGTAGATTTGTTTACAGTAAAAGTTGATGGCACAAAGGACCGGGATGTGCATCGGGCGGGATGGGATGAATATATGCGTCCGGTAAAACATTATTTGAAGGCGCTGGTCGTGACGAATCGGATGCCAGGAGAAGATGGGATAGACCTTTTGATTGTAGGTGATGATAAGACGAAGAAATTAACACATTGGGCAGAAGTAGTAGAGAAGAAGCAGGGAAAGCCGATTAATTATGTGATTATGAGTGAGGATGACTATTCTTATCGGAAGAGCGTGAAAGACAGGTTTATTGTCGACTTGATGAAAATGGATATTACTGAGGTTTATGACCCAGAGAAGATTTTGGTGAAAGTAAAATAAGGAGGAAAATGTTTGATATTGAAAGTAAAAAACCGGACGAAATAACGATTACGACTAAGAAAACGAGCGTAACTTTTAATGTCGCACAAGGAACGGTGGATGCAAATCTAAAGGTTGGTAAAATACAGGGGCCGGGAGAATTTGAGATAGGAGATATCTCTATAAGAGCGCTCGGCGTAGGAGGCAAGGTCTCAGAAGGGCGCTCTGCTTCCTCTGAAGATGCGCTCCTCAGTCGGCGTATGTCAAATACGCCTCCTTCCGGTGCTCCTTCATCGTCGCATAGCATCCCTTCTGAAGCCTTGTCCGAGCCGCTTATATCATTTGACCCGAAAGAGGCGAAGGTGATTTATGATGTGGAAATTGGTGGAGTGCATGTTGGGATTATCGGGGGATGCGAGGAGGGGTTGGACGAGCTTGGGATGATAGGGGTACTTTGTACTTCGTCGGTGAGAGCAGTCCGGGAGATTGAGCCAAAGATGGTGGTGGCGATGGGAAATGTGGATGGTATGGTGACAGAACTGAAGCTTTCGGCGAGGACAGAGAAGAAATTAAAGATAAAGAATGCGGATGCATTGCCGCTGGCCCTTGAAGTTGTAGTATTAAATTAATGTTTCTTAAGGCTATTGATGCTATAATAGATATATGGATTTCGGTCATTTGTTGATTATTCTGGCAATCGTACTCGTTTCGACGGTGCTTCATGAATTGGCGCATGGAGGGGTGGCATATCTTTTAGGAGATACTACGGCAAAGGAGGAGGGAAGATTATCCTTAAATCCTTTAAAGCATATAGATCCGGTGATGTCGATTTTTATACCTTTGATGCTATTCGCAATGCATGGGCCGATTTTTGGCGGAGCAAAGCCGGTACCGGTAAATTCGCAGAACCTAAAGGGAAAGGAATGGGGAATGGCCTTGGTAGCGCTGGCGGGGCCATTTACGAATTTTTTGCTCGCCTTGATATTTTATATGATTGGTCATTTTACAGGGATGTTTTATAATGGTGGTCTTGCTAGTTATGTAATGAGCGAGATAGTTTTGATAAATCTGGGGCTCTTTATTTTTAATTTGATACCTTTTCCGCCGCTTGATGGTTCGAGGGTATTGTATGCGATTGCACCGGATGGAGCGAGGAAGGTGATGGTCTCTATGGAGACATATGGAATATTTATAGTTTTGATATTAGTTTGGATGTTCGGGAGTGCGCTTTCTCAGTATATGGTTTGGGCAATGGAAGGGATTTTGAATTTCTTTGCTTTTTTGGTAGGAGGGGTATAAGGGAAAAGAGGTGGGCAGATGAAGCAGAGAATAAGAGTAGTAGGTATAGTAAGAGAGGGGGATAAGCTTTTACTTCTTAAAAGGAGCCGCGGGAGGGCCGAGGAATTACCATTTTGGGAGTTGCCGACAGGGAAGATTAGACTTGGGGAACAGCCAGAGGAGGCGGTTTCACAGCTCTTTTTCGAACATCTAGGGGTGCAGGTAGAGGAAATAAAACTATTTGATGCGATTACTTTTATGGGGCTTTCAGGGGCATCTCAACTACCAAATTTATATATTGTCTTTGAAGTTAAGTTTAATGGGGAGATAAATTTAGAGGCTTCAGAAAAGTATTCAGCATATAAATTTGTAGCACCAGATGAAATAAAAGCTTTGAAGGTGGACGAGGCGACGCTGTCGGTGCTAGAGATTGAGAGTGGGCGCAAGACGGAATTATCATATAGCACTTCAAACAATGAGACGGAGGTAGTATCAGAGGCGACGATTTACTTTGATGGGGCGAGCAGGGGTAATCCTGGCCCGGCGGGAGTGGGGTATGTAGTGGTTTCTCAAAATGGAGAGATTTTAAAGCGAGGAGGGGAATTTATTGGTTTTGCCACTTCAAGGGTGGCGGAATATTATGCGCTTAAGGAAGCTTGTGAACAGGGGGTGGAATTGGGGCTCTTAAGGGTAAAATTCATCGGGGATAATTTGATGGTGATTAATCAGATGAACGGGATCTATCAGGTAAAGAACCAAGATTTGATGCAAGTGCATGATGATATTTTGAAACTGATTTCAAAGTTTGAAAGAGTATCGTTTGTACATGTAAAGAGGGAAGAGAATACGGAAGCGGATGTGGAAGCGAATAGGGCGATAGACAACTACTTTGGTAAAAAGACATTACTGTAGAGCGATCTGCTTCTTCTGTCGCTACGCGCCAGACGGAACTGCCTCGCTCGGTTAAAAACGCAAGCGTTTTGAACTCTCGCTTCGTTATTCCGTCAGCAGATGCGCTTTTTCGTTTCTCTATATTAAAGTCTTGGTGAAATGACAAAGCCCCGCGGGTGCGGGGCTTAATTCTAGAAGTTCCAGTCAAGATTCTTGAGGACTCGGAGACAGCCACCAGCTGTGATACTATCAGCTAAATTGCTGGGGTTACCGAAGTAATTGTAAAAGGTTTTGCAAGGTGGAGCATCTTCTTGTTCGTCTTCTACGAAATTAAAGGTGATGTCAAGAAGGCTATCGATATCAGGGGAAGCATAAGAGGCTTCACCATTTTTAACGACGGCTTTAATACAAGACATAATTTCGTCTTGTGAGTAGTCACCGATGTAGCCTACGAGCGAGCTAAGCTGTTCAATGAGGACGGCTGGAGAACGCCAATCTCCTCTAAAGCGGATAAAGGGGATTTCGGCAAGCCAGCCAAAGAAGATGCGAAGGGACATCAGACCGGGCTCTACAAGACTCAGGAGCTTATAGCTGTGCCTTGATAGGAAGTCTGGACTAGGCAAGTTATCAATTGTGACTACTTCTACCTTCTCGTCTCTTATCATGTCGGCTAAAGTATAGTCCAGAAAGGCTAGAAGATGATCTCCTAGGCCGATTGTGATGAGCCGGACTTTTTGATAGCCTGCTTGCTTGATATGGTTATCAATAGCGAAGCTAATCGCCTCGAGATTGTAATCTTTATGACCGTACTCTATTAAATTGAAGTCGTATTTCTTCGGCTCAAAAATGCTCTGCGCAAGCTTTCTCGGCAAGGGAATTAATCCCGGTATCAGATAATAGCCGATACTTTTGTCATTTGAATAATTGAGTGTGGAGATACGCCCGGTGAATTTACCGGTTTCCTCGGTCCATTTGCGGATAAGATACGGTAGGGTAGCTGTTCCTATCCAAGTCAATATACTAAAGAAAACTTTCTTCTTTTTGCTCATAATAATTTACCTCCCTCTGGTGTTTTTTAAAGAACCTCTAGAAACTTCTGTAATTTTATCATTTATTGTCAATTTTGTCAAAGGGTGGTATAATTGAGGGGAGTTTGAAAGGTAATCGCTGGTATTTTATCAGAGGAAAGTCCGGGCAGCACAGGGTACGGTAGTCGCTAACGGCGACCGTTCGTAAGGATAGGGAAAGTGCCACAGAGACATATACTTCTGCCGTCCTAGGACTGCCGATCTTGACAATTTTTCGCCCTTGCTCGTCGATTAAGACGCGCTGCGGGCGAAGAAATTGCCAATCTCGGTAGTCCTAGAACAGCAGTAAAGGTGAAAAGAGTGGGGTAAGAGCCCACAGCGATATGTAGCGATATATATCGGAGGTAAACCCTACCGGCTGCAAGGAGTACTAGAAACCCCGTCCCGGGGATGTACGCTCACCGCTTGACTCCTAGAGCAATTTAGGAGCTAGATAGATGATTACCCTTTATGCGTTCGCATAAAGACAGAACCCGGCTTACTCAAACTTAATAGGACTTTTCTTGAAAGAAAAGTCTCAATGAAAAGAACTTAGTAAGATTTCAGCCCGAAAAGCGCGGTTTCCGGGCTGAAATTATTCAAAAAAGCCACAAACCTAGGTTTGTGGCTTTAGGATTTAAAGGCTTATTAAAAGGTTATTTTAATAAGCCCTTTTTCTTGAGGGTGCGAAGTGTGGAGGTAGAAAGATTTACTCTTAACTTCGTGCCGTTCTCAAGCTTGATGGTCTTTTTCTGGATGTTTGGCTTAAAGACCTTGCGCGTCTTTCTCTGGGAGAAAGAGACATTATGGCCATACATTTTGCCTTTGCCAGTAATTTCACAAATTGCCATTTATTTGCCCTCCTTCACAGTATTAACGATAGCCTTGAAAGCCTCTGGCTCATTTACGGCGAGTTCAGCAAGAACTTTACGATCTATTTTAACATCATGCTTTTTAAGGCCGTTGATTAACATTGAATAGGAAATTCCGTTCTCTCTAGCGGCGTTATTAATACGGGTAATCCAGATAGAGCGGAGGTCACGCTTTTTATTGCGACGGTCTCTATAGCTATATCTTAGGGACTTGATAACACCTTGTTTTGCTAGGCGGTAGCTGCGGGTGCGGTAATGTTGCATCCCTTTAGCAGCATTTAGAATCTTCTTGTGCTTATTTCTAGCAGGTACACCTCTTTTAACTCTCATCTTAAACTCCTAATGCAGTCTTAATGTTTTTCTTGATCTTACCGTCTATAGTGGCGGAAGTTTTCATGTTGCGCTTTCTTGCCTTCGACTTTTTAGCAAGAATGTGGTTTTTATAGGCTCGCTCACGAATGAGTTTACCAGAGCCGGTAACCTTAATGCGCTTGGCTGTACCTTTATGCGTCTTTAACTTCGGCATAATTTTCTCCTTGTTTAGTTAGTATTGATGGAATGTGCGAACAGAGGGCCGTGGAAGTACAAAGATTACTTCTTCCGAACCCCGACTGATAGATTGCGCCCGCTTTGTTGAGGTTGGCTAGTTAGGACGACATCATCTCCGAGTAGGGAAATAACCTTATCTAGGAGTTCTTGACCGATTTCTTTATGGGCCATTTCACGACCGCGAAACATGATAATGATTTTTACGCGGTCGCCGTCATCAAGGAAACCTCGAATTTTGCGAACTTTAATATTTAGATCATTGTCACTAATCTTGAGGCCAATTTTCATCGTTTTTAGCTCGGACTGTTTTTCACGGGCTTTTTTGCGATTCCTAGCCTCCTCTTTAGACTGTTGATACTGGTATTTGCCCCAGTCGATGATTTTTACAACAGGAGGATTAGCGTTTGCAGCAATCTCCACTAGATCGACTCCTCTTTCATTGGCGATTTTTTGAGCCTCGCGGCTAGACATGATGCCGAGCTGCTCGCCACTTTCTCCGATTACACGAACTTCTTTGTGACGAATCTCGCCATTGATGCGAGTAGATTTATGCTTACTAATGGTGAATTACTCCTTGTGATTAAATATCTTGATTATTATAGCAAATTTTAGAGGGGTTTTCAAGGGTTTTTCTGTGCTTTCTGAACAGAAGTATGAGGCTTTCCTTGAATAACGAGCGAGCTGAGAGTTTGGCTGAGGCGGTAGGAAAGGGCTTCGGAAATATGCTCAGGGAGAATTTCTGCTGAACCTTCAAAATCGGCAATGGTCCCAGCGACCTTGAAAGTTTTATAAAAGCTGCGAGCAGAAAGATTGAGATTTTTGGCAGCAGAGCGGAGGAGATTTTCGGCCGATGGGCTGATTTTAAGATATTTGATTGCTGCGGCAGAGGATAGGGAACTGTTGTAGAGGCAGGAATTTTGATAGCGGAGATGCTGACGCTCGGTGGCCGCTATTATTTTATTTTTTACAATTTCATGCTCGGAAATTTGGTTGGTTTTAAGGCCTTTTGAGAGGGTATTGCCCGGGTTATTTTTAGTCGTTTTTGGCGTTTTAAGGCCGGTTTTAGCGGTCTTGCCGCTTGAAAGGGTTAAGGAATCGATTGGGACTTTCGGGACGCTGATTTGGAGGTCTATGCGGTCTAGAAGGGGCCCAGAAAGTTTTTGCTGATAACGCTTAATCTCTGCGGCTTTACAGGAGCAAGGATGAGATGGGTCACCATAAAAACCACATGGGCAGGGATTCATGGTGGCGATGAGCATGAAATCGGCTGGGAAGGTAGTGCGGCTGCTAGATCTAGTAATGGTGATTGTTTTATCTTCAAGAGGCTGGCGGAGTGATTCGAGGATGTACCGAGGATATTCGGGAAGTTCATCAAGGAAAAGAATCCCGAGATGAGCAAGAGAAATTTCACCGGGGATGATGGGTGAGCCACCGCCAAGGATGGAGACTGCAGAAGCAGAGTGGTGCGGAGAACGAAATGGATGACGGGTGATAATTTTAGGATGGTCGGAAATGAGAGAATAGAGCTTAGTGAGGGTAACTTGTTCGTCTGGATTTAAATCTGGAAGGAGATTAGCGGCGGTCTTGGCAAGAAGGGTTTTTCCGGCTCCGGGTGGGCCAGAAATAAGGATGTTATGATGGCCTGCGATGGCGATACTGAGAGCGCGTTTGGCGATGGCTTGTCCCTTAATTTCATCTAGAGAATATTTCGTCTGCTTGGTTTCAACACACTTGGTGATTTTAGGGGGAGCGGGGGTGACTTGATGTTTAAGGATGAGCAGAAGCTCTGAAAGACTGTTAATACCGATTAGACTGATGCCTTGGACAAGAGAAGCTTGAGGAATATTGTCGGTAGGCAGAAAGATCTCTTTAAAGCCAAGTTCTTTGGCGGTCTCAACGATATTGATGATACCGCGGATGGGACGAAGGGTACCTTCAAGAGAAAGTTCACCAACAAAAATGCGGCTTTTAACATCGTTTGGGGTAAGCTGGCCAGACAGAAGAAGGACAGAGAGCGCAATAGGTAAATCTAGATAAGTGCCATCTTTATGTAAATCTGCAGGTGCAAGATTGATAGTGATTTTGTCGATAGGGAAGGAAAAGCCAGAATTGACGATGGCACTTCTTACGCGGTCACGGGCCTCGCTGACGGTTTTATCGGCCATCCCGACAATATTAAGTGCGGGAAGGCCATGGTTTTTATCGCCTTCGACTTCTACGAGGGCTCCCGAAAAACCGGCGGGGACTATGGAATATATTTTTGCAATCATGGTTCTATCGTAATATGATTTTGAAAAAACTTACAATCATAACCTTGATGTTTTTGGGTGTTGTTTTTTAAAAGTAATTTGATTGTTTTAGATAAGGATTTTTTAGGCTAGATTGTAAATTCTACTTGCTCAAAGTGGATGTGGTTTAATATGAAAAAAGGCCGAGGATCGGCTCTTTTAGTCAAATGATGGTGGAGCTGCCGGATACTGCCTCCGGGTCCAGAAAGCTAAACTAGATACCATTCTACACGCGTAGTCTGTTTAATTTATTCTCGACTTAAACTTTTAGAGTAAATAGACAAAAACTAAAAGCTCGTCATGACTGATTTAGAATCTCTAATCGTCGCTTAGAAATCCGATTCCCATGATCTGATAACCAAAGATGCTATGAGACCTCACACCTTGGCCAGCCTAATAAAATAATCTAGGCATAAGCAGGTAGATAAGCTACATGCTTGGAAGTTTTTTCTTCACTTTTTCAGTACTTACGGTACAAATCGTCGTGCTTGATATCTGTTAACAAACTGTCTAAGCTTTGTCAGCCCCAAACCTATAGACATTATATCATACACTCCTTAAAAATGCTAGAGATTAGGCATAGAAAAAGGTCCGGAAACTGCGAGGAACCGGACCTATAGAGTGTGGAGTTTTTTGGCTATGATTTTTGTTTTTGCCTTTTGAATAATTTTTGTATTCAAAAGCTGTCTCTATTATAGCGCTCAAAAATGCTCATGTCAATAGTTTTTTGAACACATTTTTTATGATTTTTTGTGAGTTTTCCACAAGCACTTTCGAATTGCGATATTTAGAATGATGGATCGGACTAATGTGGGCCTAATTTAAAGAAAATGTGGGCTTTTATAAAAAGCCGATTTAAGGCTTTTTATAAAAAATTAGCACACTAAATGGAAGGCGCTAACTTCATTTTGCTGTGAAAATCACATTCTTATTTTTGGCATTGTATAATGAATTTAACAGGGAAGAACGAATATATAAATTGCATTTGTTGTAAATAATACTGTAAAAAAGTTGTTCAAAGGCCTTGATTTTTTATAATGTTTATGCTAATATAGAGACAGTCGATAAGACAAAATAAAAATTAAAAACAAAAGGAAAACAGCATGAAATACAAATAAGACGAAAAGTTTGGCGGCGCAAATGGTAGCTTCTAGCCATAAATTACATTTAGAAACTACCATAGCTCCGCCAAACGGCGTCTTAGAGCGCGTTAATTTCTAAATCGTTAGCACTTTAAAATCAATTAGAACGATAAAGGGAATTAACAAGGACTGTGCTCCACCTAGCGTGGAGCGGTCAAGAGCAAAAGAGGGAATCACAGTTGCGGCCAATAGTTTTATCGGAAGTGCCGGATAACTGCCCTCTTTTACTCGTTATGATGTTTTTATTAGTTTTAAGATACTCGCAGTTTTAAAACTTTCTTGTATAAACCGGGCGACAACAGTAGAGAGAGGTTGGGCGCAAGGGTAATTGTTACTGAGCGATGGGTTTGGCTTGGTACGGACAAATATGATATAATCTAGTTATGGTTAATAGACTGATTTTGCTTTCTACACTTCTTGCGACAGCAGGAATCGTAATGATGATGAATTTCTTAGCGCCAATGGATTTGGGTCCGGCTGGTGTTTTATTATTTTTTACAATGGTTTATGTAGCGCTGTTTGGAATCTGCACATTTCTCGTGCGGATTTTTGTAAAAATTACTAGAAAAGGGGAGGCAAAGAAAAGAGACTATCTCTATGCGGCAATTATTGCCCTTGGGCCGCTGATGCTACTCATGGTGCAGTCTTTCGGGAGTTTTAGCATTTGGACGGTGGGATTGGTAATTTTGTTTGAGTTTTTAGCTTGTTTTATGCTGAAGAAAATTACTTCAAAATAATTTCGGAAAAAGGTTGGTTTTAGGATGGAAAAAACGAATTTTCTATGATAGAATAAACATAAGTAGATTTTATGAAGGAGGAAAATGGAAGAAAAGTTTGAGAATGAGCAGACAGTCGAGACGATTTCTGAGGAGACCTTTCGGAAGATGGGCGAGTCTACGCGGAAAGCGGTTGATTTAGACAAACTAAAAGAAGAAGTAGAGACGGAAGTGAAAGAAAATGAAAACCCACACGCAGGGTATGAAAAATGGACAGAGGCAAAGGAAGAAGCGGGAATAATTACTGAAGAATAAAGGTGGGAAATAAATAGATGACAGAGGATGCAAGTGTGTGGGCGATGCCGGTCTTAATCGGGGCAATTTTAGCTCTGATAGCTATTGGGGTGGGGACTTTCTTTTGGCTGAGGCGGATTGATAGGAAACGGCAAGAAATGGGGGCGAGAAAAGGATTCTCGATGGTGCCGATGATGATTCACTTGCCGCCGGCGACGGATGACATCCAAGGGGGAGGAAGAGATGAGCGAGATGTGACAAACGAGGCAATTTCTCAGGCGCAGGTGATGTATTCAATCTTATCCTCAACAGTAGAGAAGGGCTGGAAGACAAAGATAGAGGGCCAGCCACATATTTCGTTTGAGATTATTGCGGCAAACGGGCTGATTAAGTATTTTGCGCTAGTGCCAATGGAGTTAAAAGAGGTGGTACGACAAGCAATCGTCTCGGCCTATCCGGCGGCGAGACTGGAGGAAGTTCGGGATGATAACATTTTTTCGAAATTTGGGGGACTTCAGGGAGTTTCAGGCGGGGAATTGAATCTTTCGAAGGAGTATATTTACCCGATTGCGACTTATGAAGATACAAGATGGGATGCAGGGGCGGCAATGCTAAATGCGCTATCTAATCTCAAGAAAGATGAAGGAGCGGCGATACAGATTCTGTTTAGGCCGGCGGCAGAAAATTGGACGAATAAATCAAAGATGAAAACCTATGAAATAAGGGAAGGGAGAGAAAAAGGTTATGGAATAGGACAGATTTTAAAGGCGCCATTTGAGGTTCCGGACGAGAAGAAAGAGACTACACCGGTATCTCTTTCAAATTTACAACAGGAGGAAATAAAGGCGATTGAGGAGAAGACAAGGTATCCGGCATTCGAGGTTTTGATTCGGTTGATTGCAAGTACGGGGTCTCGCGAGCGGTCTGAGGCGATTGTTGGTGGGATGACGAGTGCATTTTCGCAGTTTAATTCTACAAATTACAACGGTTTTAAAATTGAACCAAGGCTTGACCCGGGAAGGCTGGCACTAGATTATATGTACCGTAATTTTCCGGTAAATAAGCGAACAAATATTTTGAACAGTGTAGAAATGTCATCAATTTTTCACTTGCCGAATCAAAATACTATTCCAAACTCGAGAGTGGAAAGGCAACTAACCCGGCAGGTGGATGCGCCAGCAAAACTTGCGATGGATGGATTGATTCTTGGGGTGAATGAATTTAGAGGTCAGACAAGAGAGATAAGATTAACCGAGGATGATAGAAGGCGACATACTTATATTATCGGGCAGACGGGGATGGGGAAATCGGTTTTGCTTGGGAATCTGGCCTATCAAGATATGCTCTCGGGAAGGGGATTTGCTTTTATTGACCCGCATGGAGATGTAGTGGAAGATTTGCTTTCGAAAGTACCAGAGGAGCGGATAGACGATGTGATTTATTTTGACCCGGGGGACCTTGAACACCCGATGGGGATGAATATGTTTGAATTTGAGACGCCGGACCAGAAAGATTTTATCGTGCAAGAGGGGATAAATATGCTTTACTCTCTCTATGATCCGGGACACACCGGAATATTTGGGCCAAGAGGAGAGCATATGTTTAGAAATGCAGCATTACTCTTGATGTCTGATCCAAACGGAGCAACTTTTATCGATATTCCAAAGTGTTTTATTGATCCAGAGTTTGTGAAATCAAAATTGCAATATGTAACAGATAAGAATGTGTATGATTATTGGACGAAAGAATTCCCAGCTTCGCAGAAGAGTAATGATGCAGGGGAGGTGACAACTTGGTTCGTTTCGAAATGGGGGCCGTTCCTTTCAAACACGATGATGCGAAATATCTTAGGACAGAGGAAAAGTGGATTTAATATCCGGGAGCTGATGGACAATAACAAGATTTTGTTGGTTAATCTTTCAAAGGGGAAGATGGGGGAGCTAAATTCAAAACTACTTGGGATGATATTTGTAATGAAGTTTCAGACGGCGGCGATGAGCCGAGTAAATATACCGGAGAATCAGAGGAAGGATTTCTGTCTGTTTGTGGATGAGTTTCAGAACTTCTCGACAGATAGTTTCGAAAGTATTCTTTCGGAGGCGAGGAAGTTTAGATTGAACCTGATTATCGCAAATCAATTTATGACACAATTAACAGATAAGATTAAGGACGGGATTCTTGGGAATGTCGGGACGATTATTTGCGGGAGGATTGGGATTTCTGATGCGGAGATTATGGAGAAGGCGTTTGCCCCGACTTTTACGGCGGAAGATTTGCATAAACAGCCAAATTATCATGCGATTACGACGGTGATGATGTTTGGGGTGCCATCTAGCCCGTTTACAATGAAGCTTTTGCCGCCGATGGGGGAGAGTAATCCAGAACTACTCGAGTCTCTGAAATTATATTCGGCAACGAGGTTTGGAAGGGGCAGAGGGGAAGTGGAAAGAGAAATTGAGTCTAGGGGCGCACAGAAGCCCGAAATAGCGACAGAAAATTATGAGATGCCTATGGGTTCGGATGGACTGCCAATCTCGCCTAAAATCGCCAAATAAGGCGAATAAACCTTGAATTTTGGTTTGGTTCGGAGTATAATAGAGAGAGTTTAAAATTAAGACGAGGTAGTTTAGCATGGCAGAGAAATATGACAGTTCGGAAATTAGAGTTTTAGAGGGCTTGGAAGCGGTACGCGTCCGGCCGGGGATGTATATTGGCTCGACGGGGTATGATGGCCTACATCATCTAATTAAAGAGATTGCCGATAACTCGATAGATGAGGCGATTGCTGGATATTGCTCAAAGATTGAGATTACTGTCTTAGAAGATGGAGGAGTTCGGGTTGAGGATAATGGGCGCGGTATTCCGGTGGATATTCACCCAAAGACTGGTAGGTCTACACTCGAGACGGTGTTAACAGTTTTGCATGCGGGTGGTAAGTTTGGCGATGGTGGTTATAAGGTTTCCTCTGGTCTTCATGGGGTAGGTTCTTCGGTAGTAAATGCTTTGTCGACAAGGATGATAGCAGAGGTTTATCGAGACGGGAAGATTCATCATATCGAATTTGATACTGGTAAGCCGACCTCGGATCTTAAGATTATCGGGCAGACAGAAAAACAGGGGACAGCAATTACTTTTTATCCGGATGGAACAATCTTTAAGAATGGGACCACGATAGATTTTGATTGGGTTTTATCCTATGCTAGACACCAAGCATATCTTACAAAAGGGATTTTGATCTCGGCTTATGATGAGCGGACGGGGAAGAAGGAATCGTTTTACTTTGAAGGGGGAATTACGAGCTATGTGAAACGACTCAATAACGGTAAAGAGGTGATTTCAGATAACATCTTTTATGTAGATAAGAAGATTGAAGATGCAGAAGTAGAGATAGCATTACAATATAATGACAGTTATGCAGAGACCTTGAAGCCGTTTGCAAATAATGTGCTCACTCCTGATGGGGGGACGCATGTAGTCGGGTTTAGAACAGCTTTAAATCGCGTAATAAACGATTATGCAAGGAAGAATGGGCTCCTAAAGGAGAAGGAAGATAATCTGACCGGAGATGACATTAAGGAAGGTCTGACAGCGGTAGTTTCGATTAAGTTGCCGAATCCGGAATTTGAGGGGCAGACAAAGAATAAACTTGGGAATCCAGAGGCAAGAGGTTATGTCGATAAGGTAATGTCTGAGTATTTTGGGTATTACCTCGAGGAGAATCCGCAGATTGCAAAGAAGATTGTGACAAAGGCGACGCTGGCGGCCCGTGCAAGGAAGGCGGCGAGAGCGGCGAGGGATAATGTCCTTCGAAAGGGGGCGATGGATGGGCTAAACTTGCCTTCAAAGCTAGCAGATTGTTCGTCTAGAGATAGGACAGAATGTGAGCTCTTTATAGTAGAGGGTAATTCGGCGGCGGGTTCGGCGAAAGAGGGGCGGAACCCGAAAATTCAGGCGATTTTGCCACTTCGAGGTAAAGTATTGAATACTGAGCGAGCAAGACTAGATAAGATGCTTGCGAATGCAGAGCTAGTTTCTTTGATTAAGGGGACGGGAGTAGGAATTGGCGAGCAATTTAATATTGATGGGCTTAGATATGACAAGATTATCTTTATGACTGATGCGGATGTAGATGGTCTACATATTGCGACGCTTCTGATGACCTTTTTCTTCCGGTATATGCCAGAGGTGATTGAGAAGGGGCATGTTTATCTTGCAAAGCCACCGCTCTTTGGCTTGATTAAGGGGACGGGAGCACAGAGAAAGATTGATTATGTATATGACGAAGTTGCGCTTGAGCAGAAGATTAACGAAAAGATAGAGGAGCGAAAGGCGGCAGGAACGAAGATCGACCCGACACAAGAGCGGTTTAAGCAGGCGGGATATACGGCACAACAGAGATTTAAGGGTCTGGGCGAGATGGATGCGAAGCAACTCTGGGAGACGACGATGGACCCAGAGAATCGGATTTTAGTACAGGTGCATATTGATGATGCAGAGAAGGCGGATGCGATATTTACGAAGTTGATGGGAGACCAGGTCGACCTCCGGAAAAACTTTATACAGGCGGGCGCATCGAGCGTTAACTTAGACGATTTAGACTTTTGAGGAGAAAATATGGCAAAGAAGGACGATTTAATCAAAGACGAAAATTTAGAGCCGATTGACGAGGCAGAAGAGGTCTCGGAGGTTCTGCCAAAGGGAATTGAACGGAAGGCGGTAGAGAATACGATGGAAGATTATTTCCTGAAGTATTCGATGTCGGTCATTATCGATCGAGCTTTGCCGGATGTCAGAGATGGTTTGAAGCCGGTGAATAGGCGGATTCTGTTTGCGATGAATAAGAATGGTTGGAAGGCGCCACATCCGACGGTAAAATCGGCGAAGATTGTGGGTGAGGTGATGGGTAATTATCACCCGCACGGAGATTCTTCGATTTATGATGCAATGGTGAATCTGGCGCAGCCTTGGAAGATGAGATATACTCTGGTTGAGGGGCAGGGTAACTTTGGTTCGGCGGATGGAGATGAACCGGCGGCATCAAGGTATACTGAGGCGAGACTAGATAAGATGGGGGCAGAGCTACTATCTGATATTGAGAAAGAGACAGTAGATTTTAGAGATAACTTTGATGGTACAGAGAAGGAGCCGGTGGTTTTGCCGGCGGCAGTACCGAATATTCTCTTGAATGGACAGATGGGTATTGCGGTGGGGATGGCGACAAATATTCCGCCACATAACCTCGGTGAATTAGTTGATGCAACGGTGGCACAGATTGATAACCCAGATATTACGCTGGATGAATTGATGAAGTATGTAAAGGGGCCAGATTTCCCGACAGGGGCGGAGGTCTATGGTGGTGCGCCGATGAAACAGGCCTATGCGACAGGTAAGGGGAGTGTGACGATTCGGGCGGTGACAAATATCGAAGAGAGAAAGGGTGGGCGGTATAACATTGTCGTGACAGAGATGCCTTATGGAGTATCTAAGGAAGCCTTTATGAAGAAGGTTGGGGAGCTCGCGAATGAAAAGAAGATTGACCATATTGCAGAGGTGAGAAACGAGAGTGCGAGAGGGGTGGTGCGCGTAGTAGTCGAGCTTAAGAAAGATGCTTTCCCGAAGAAGATTTTGAATCAGCTTTATAAATTAACAGGTTTACAGACCTCGTTCCATTATAATATGTTGGCCTTGGTGGATGGGATTCAGCCGCGGATTTTAGGACTTAAAGAGATTCTTGGTGAATTTATTAAACATCGAAGGATTGTGATTCGGCGGCGGACGGAGTTTGAGCTTAGAAAGGCGCGCGAGAGAGCGCATATCCTCGAGGGGTTAAAGATTGCACTTGATAATATCGACGAAGTAATTAAGACAATTCGTGAGGCGTACGATGATGCCGACAAGAGATTGATGTCCAGATTTGGCTTATCTGAAATTCAGGCGGCGGCGATTCTCGCGATGCAACTTCGGAGACTGCAAGGACTTGAGCGAGACAAGATTGAGCAAGAACTCAAGGAGCTACATGAGCTAATTAAGAAGCTAGAGGCGATTTTGGCGGATGAAAACGAGATTCTGCGGGTCGTGAAAGAAGAGTTGCTTGCAATGAAAGAGAAGTATGATGACCCACGGCGTTCGAAGATCATTAATCACGAGGTTGGGAAGTTTTCGGAAGAGGAGTTGATTCCGGAGGAGGAAAGTGTGATATTACTTACCTCTGAGAATTATATGAAGAGAGTAGCGCAGGCTGATTTTCGTCGGCAGAACAGAGGTGGAAAAGGAAAGATTGGGATGAAGACGAAGGAAGAGGATGTGATTTCCCAGATTGTAACGGCGAGCTCACATGATTTTCTACTATTCTTTACCTCAGCGGGGCGGATTTTCCGCTTGAAGGCGTATGAGGTGCCAGCGGCTTCGCTCTCGGCAAAGGGAACGGCGGCAGTAAATATGCTGAATTTGCATCCAGAAGAGAAGATTACGGCGATTATTAAACAGGGGACGGAGCTTGGCACAGATGGGTATCTGTTTATGGCGACCAAGAAGGGAACGATAAAGAAGACTCCGATTTCGGATTATGAGAATATCCGGACTAATGGCCTCGTGACGATTAAGCTCGACGCAGGGGATGAATTGAAGTGGGTTAAGGGGACTAGCGGCAAAAATGACATCATTATTTCGACTTCGGCGGGGCAAGCAATAAGGTTTAATGAGGCAGAGGTTCGGCCGATGGGGCGGGCAGCCAAGGGAGTGCGTGGCATGAGACTCCGTCCGAAGGATGAGATTGTAGGTATGGATGTCGTAACAGATCCGGGGCAGAAGTTAATTGCGGTTTCTGCGAATGGATATGGAAAAGCAACATTAGTCTCGAATTTCCCGGCCCATAAGAGAGGAGGAGTAGGGATTAAGGTTGCGGCAGTAACGGCGAAGACCGGGCCGATTGTGGCGGTGCAGACGCTTGATCCTTTGGCAAAAGAGGTGATTATGATGTCGACCAAGGGGCAGGCGATAAGAGTTGCTATCTCGGAGATTCCGACATTAGGGAGGGCGACGCAAGGGGTTCGAATTATGAAGCTTGCGGATTCGGATACAGTAGCGTCAATCGGTATCGTATTGCCTGATGATGCTGCATAGCAGAGCGCTCTGCTTCTTCAGGAGATGCGCTCCTCGCTCTCCGTACCTTAGAGTACGGTTCGCTCCGGTGCTCCTCCTTCATCGCATAGCATCTCTGCTATGCAACATCTAAGGAATTGCGTTACTCCCGCTTCCTTGCTTTATCTCTGCTAGAATTCATCTTAGCTTCAACATAGCATCTCTGCTGTACAATATCTAAGGAATTGCGTTACTCCCGCTTCCTTGAACTTTATCTCTGCTAGAATTCATCTTAGATTTAGTGTAGTATCTTTATTATAGCTGTATTATCTCGCTTTTTCGTCAAAAATTGCGATAGGCATAAACGAAATAAGAAGAAGGGGGTGAAAATTTTACAGGGGGGAATGTTGTAAATAATGTTTTCTTTTGAGGGGTTAAAAAACATTATTTACAACACTTTTTGTTGATTTTTGGGTTTTTGAGGACATCTAGTTTAGCACAGACTAATTTAAAAGTCTAGCATAAGCATGATATTTTTTGAGCTAACAGGGAAGCTAGCACAGATGAAGTTTTTTTGCAAGCATTAGCATGAAGAAAATTTTGTATCAAGGTTATGTTTGTAAGTTTTTTTCGATTTGTTCTATGATGGAAACATACAAAATTAATTTGGAGACAACAATGAGTAGGAAAATTGTTCGGGTGGCGGTGGTGGCAGGTGGGCTTTTAGCAAATACAATAGGAAGTGGAGCTATGGTCTTTGCATATGATGAATATACAGCCTATCCAGAGAATGAAAATTATGGAATTACCGTGACAATGGTGGATGAAAGGAATAATCTGGCCTCCCTCTATTTTGATGAGCCGGATAATCCAGAAGCGGTTTTTAAGGGGGTGAAATTAGTAAATGGATTTTTAGGTGATTGGGGGCTAGATTCAATAAATTTTACTAGTGCGCCATGGACGACAGAGTATCTTTCAACATCAATGTATGATGGTGATTTTGAAGAAATGGCTCGCGGGGAGGAGCGAACTTTTACAATCAGTTCAGATTTAGCAGGGAGCGATGTAAAAGAAGCAGGTATGATATATTTGTTCTGGAATAATGCTGAAGAACAGATATTGAATACAAGAAGGGGGAGAATGAATTATAGCAGATGCGCAGAATCAGAAATCTATTTGAATACAGAGGAAGCGATTTGTAGGGCAGAAAAAGATGAGGATGAAAAACTTTATTATCAGCCGTATGTAGGATGGAAAAGATTAAATCTGCCAGATGAGACGGAAGATGAGCGGGAGATTTCAGTTTTTAAAGATGGGGAATGGGTGAAAGAGACAATTAATAAAGAGGAGGAAAATGAGACAGGAACAGATGAGGGCGGCGGTACTGAGGGAGATACAGAAAGTGGTGGAGGCGAAGATGGTGGGAAAGTAGATGAAACAGAAATTCGGTATATTGAGAAGATAGTGGAAGTGCCGGTAGAGAAAAAGGTAATAGAGAGAGTGGAGGTAGAGGTGCCGGTGGAAAAGATTGTAACGGAAAAGGTAGAGGTGCAGGTGCCGGTAGAAAAGACAGTAGTCGACACAAGAGAAGTAGTGCGCGAGGTGCCGGTGTTAGCAAATATGATGAACGAGACGGCAAGGGCAACTATGAGTGTGGATGGGTTAGCAGAGGAAGGGGAGACAATATTATCAGAGGAGGATGCTTCAGGGGAGGATACAGATGCTGATATCGAGGAAGATACTCCGATAGTAGAAGGAAAAATAGCGGATCCGGAGGAATTGGAGGTGCCGGAACTCGGTAAGGAAGTTAAGAAAGATGACGACTTGGTATCTAGAATGGCTATCATTGCAGCGGGAATAATTTCAGCAGCGGCGATACTATTTTTAGCGACAGTATTTAGAAGGAAGAAACAAGAGGAGAATGAATAGTTTATTATCTGTCATGATGCTTAATAAAAGAAAGGAGAGAAAAATGTGATGACTTTTAGATATAATCTGTATACCCATCTTCATTAAATCATAATTCTTAGGACAAATAAATTACAAGGCTTAATAGTCTAAGCTTTTAAATAAAAAGCAATAAATAAAAAGGTGGGAAGTGGCGGGAGTACCTTAAATACCTCTTTTAAATGGCAAAAACTTGCTTATCCTAGCAGCCAAAATCTTTGACGGTTATGATATAATAAAGATATGAATGGATTGAAGATTATTTTAGCATATATCTTAGGATGGTTTGTAGCACAGACGACGAAGTTTGTGCTACTTTCTTTTAGGGGTGAGACGAAGGGGAAGAGTGGGCGGGAGAAGTTTCGGATGTATATAAAATCGGGCGGGATGCCATCTGGACACACGGGGAGTATATTGGGTGCGACAACTTATGCGGGGCTGGCATTTGGATTTGATTCGGTGGCCTTTGGAATTTTAGTTTGTTTTTCGGCGACAGTGATATATGATGCAGTAAATGTGAGATATGCAGTAGGGGAACAGGGAAAGAAAGTAAATAAATTGATAAAAATGGTACGGCCGGAGGATGAGCTGGTGAAAATTGTTGAGGGGCATAAGGGGGTTGAGGTACTTGTAGGAGCGATTATTGGGGTTTTGATGGGGACATTAGTTTATTTAATTTTTAAATAGATACGGCTTCGCTATTTGGCTTATTTTGAATTTTTTCCTGCGTTTCTCGCTCGTCGTACCTTTAGTACGACTCGCTCCGATACTCGGAAGAAAATCCAAACTAAGCTCAAATATCGAACCCGTCTTGTTGCTTGGCGCTTATCCCGGTACTTGGAAGAAAATCCAAACTAAGCTCAAATATCGAACCCGATAAAAAATAAAAAATTTTGAATTTTTCTCTGACGGTTTCGCTATTTGGCTTATTTTGAATTTTTCTCTGCGTTTCTCGCTCGTCGTACCTTTAGTACGACTCGCTCCGATACTCGAGAGAAAATCCAAACTAAGCTCAAATATCGAATCCGATAAAAAATCTTGAAAAAAGTCCAAAAAAGGGGTTGACGAAATTTGAAGGATGCGATACTATAGATATAGTCTAAATTAACTGCGAGACTGTCTGGTTATTTTAGGAGGATTTTAACAGTTTAGTTGTGCAATTTAACCGTTTTTCTTTTAGAAAAACGAATCATCGTCAGTTTTATGTTTGAAAAAGTTTCAAATAATCTTTAATGGAGAGTTTGATCCTGGCTCAGGATGAATGCTGGCGGCGTGCCTAATACATGCAAGTCGAGCGGTAACAGGACTAGCTTGCTAGTTGCTGACGAGCGGCGGACGGCTGAGTAACGCGTGGGAACGGACCCCAAACTGAGGGATAACTACTCGAAAGAGTGGCTAATACCGCATGTGATCTTCGGATTAAAGTCTTCGGACGGTTTGGGACTGGCCTGCGTACGATTAGATAGTTGGTAGGGTAATGGCCTACCAAGTCGACGATCGTTAGATGGTTTGAGAAGATGATCATCCAGACTGGGACTGAGACACGGC
>JAFWOH010000029.1 GCA_017509895.1 Candidatus Saccharimonadota bacterium | reverse complement strand
TCCAGAATAAGTACCGGGAGCAATAGCAGTAGTGACTTTAGCGCCATAGTAGATAGGTACAGTACTACTTGTTTCTACATCAGCTTTAGTAGTAAGGGCAGTAGTAGTGGCAGAAGAATAGGAAGGGAGACCAAAGTATTTACCATCCGAGACATCAGAACTATTAGCATTTATTCCCCATGTATTGGGAGATAGTACTGTGGATGTTCCTCCTACCGTAGCAGAAGAAGCAGTAATGGTATTATTACCACTACTAATAGCAGAAGCGGAATCATTAGTTAAATTAGTATCCCCAAAACTAGTAGCGGAAACATAAACGGAATAACCAGCGGAACAGTTAGTATTAATAGTAAGAGTGTCTTGCGCAGTACTTATTTCACCAGAAGATGAAGGCTGTACTTTAGAAAAACTCACTAATCCTTCTGGAGCGGAAGAAGAGACATTGACATAACTTGCAGCATAAGCGGAATGAGAGAAAAAGATGCTACCTAAGAGAGAGAGAGAGAGAGAGACGAATCCAAGAGTGGCAAAAGCTAGACCATTACTAGCCTTCTTATTATTTAATTTATTCTCAACTTTGTTTACTGTTCTGATGGACCTTCCCATTCAACACCTCTTTATTTTACTTTATATACATCTATTCTACCACCCCACAAAAATTAGCACAAGTGTTTTATTTACAACGAAGTTAAAAACCTTCTCAAATTCGAAGATGAAAGCCGCTGAGGTGGTATTTTCTCTTGCCGAAATATATCTTCATTAGCCGGAAAAATTGTTCAGATGGGTATTTTCTTGATACCCGCCGCGCCTTATGGGCGAGGCGCGGTATCAAAAAATGCCCAGATGGGCAATTTTAACGCTAATGAAGTGGTGCTGGAAGTAGGACTCGAACCTACGAAGGCCGAAGCCGAGAGATTTACAGTCTCTTGTCATTGCCACTAGACGATTCCAGCATGCACAACGATTTTTTAATGTATATACTGAAAACAGGACAAAGTGATTCCAGCATACAACACCTCTCATTATATACCGAACCAACCAAAAATACAAGAATTGACTTTTTGCTTATTTTATTGTAAAATATTATCATCGCAGGCACCTTTACAACCGAATTTCAAGGGAGGAAAAGTTATGCAAGATTATATCATGTGTTTTTTAATTGGAGTCTGCACGATACTGATGACTCTCTCATTTATCACCGATTCCATGCCGAAGAGAATGCGATTTTCGCTATTCTCTATGTCCTTAGCATCTATATTATTATTAATGGCGAATAAACTTGCCTATTTTTATGACGGCAGCCTAACTCTACCCGGGTCAGTACTAGCAAAAATCTGTAAATTTCTAGCCTACGGCCTCTTTCTCGTGATTATTTATTTTTTCAATCAATATTTACGAGAACTATTCACCAGAGAGGAAAAGATGGATGCCGTACCAAAAAGCCTAGGATATATAGATTTATTCCTATTTGCCGGCATGCTCACATTAATAATTTCCCAATTTACCGGATTTTATTATTACTACGATGATACCAACACCTATATTAGAGCCAAATGGTATTTCGTATCATATCTTTTCCCCCAAATCGCTATATTCTGTCAGCTAATCGTAATTATCTGGCACCACAAAAAACTCAACAAACGATTATTCGTACCCATCATATTATTTATTATAATTCCTATGGTGGCAGGCATCGTACAATTTTTTGTGCATGGCGTGTTTCTCACCAGCATCTTTATCGTCGCGATGACGGCTCTGCTCTATTTCTTCTCGGTATTCGATACCAACAAGATTGTCAAAAACGCCCATCAGCGTGAAATTGATTTCTTATTAGAAGAACAAGAGCACAAAAAGCAACTAATCTCTCAAACTGTTGCTGCCTTAGCCGAAGCGATTGATGCAAAAGATAAATACACCAATGGCCATTCTCGAAGAGTCGCAGAATATTCGGTAAAAATAGCTGAGAGAGCCGGCAAAGATAAGGTGGATTTAGAAAAACTCTATCTTATCGGACTGCTTCATGATGTTGGTAAAATTGGCATCCCAGATGCTATTATTAACAAAGAGGGAAGACTGACGAATGAAGAATATGCTATTATTAAGACTCACCCGTCTATCGGCCGGGAAATTCTCTCTAAAATTAGCCTTTCCCCAGAGCTTGGCGTGGGAGCGAGTTTTCACCACGAGCGCTATGATGGAAAGGGCTATCCCTTTGGACTGAAGGGAGAAGAAATCCCAGAGTTTGCCCGCATCATCGCCGTCGCAGACACTTATGATGCCATGGCCTCAAAAAGAAGCTACCGCGATATACTTCCAAAAGAAAAGATTAGAAGTGAGCTAAAAAATGGCATCGGCACTCAGTTCGATCCAAGATTTGCTAGCATCATGATTGAAATTCTAGATGAAGAAACCTAGCACCTTAGAGCACCAAATTATTTGGTGCTCTTTTTATAAAATGTATGGTATAATAGTCACAGACTAAATATGCCGAGTTAGCTCAGTTGGTAGAGCAACGGTTTTGTAAACCGTAGGTCGTCGGTTCAAGCCCGACACTCGGCTCCATAAGGAGCAGGCCGGTCAAAAAAGCTTGCTTTTTTGAAAGCTCCATTTTTATCTCAAAGAAAAAGCTTTCTGAACCTCTAAAAGTTTCCGATTCGCAACGATATTGGCATATTCTTCTCCGGCTAAAAGATATTCTAATATGGTTTCGTCGCTAATCTCATCCACTCTCGCCTGAAAAACCTCTAACATGGCCTTAACAGAATCCGCCACCTTCCGCTTCAAATCCCCATAATGAGTTTCTCCAGCCCAGGTAGAAATCACATCCTGAAGAGGAACATCATTCACCAGCGCCTCAATCTGCAAAAGATTCGAAATCCCCGGCTGGTTAAACATATCAAACTCAATCTTCCCGACAGAATCCGTCGTCGCAGACATGATTTTCTTGGCGGCCACCTCCGGCGCATCCGACATCATAATCTTAGAATTTTCAGACCTAGAAGACTTACTCATTTTATGCTCAGGATCAACTAAATTACGAATCCTCACTCCATTCTTAAGCCCCATAAATTCAACCTGCTTCTCGGTCTTGACCGGAGGAGTAAAAATCGGCTTATCAAATTTATTATTCACCTTAAAGGCGAGATTCCGCGTCAGCTCTAAATGCTGAAACTGATCCTCCCCGACCGGAACATATTCGGCATCATATAATAATATATCTGCCGCCATCAAGACAGGATAGGTAAAGATGCCCGCATTCACCGAAGATTTCCCCTCGGATTTTTCCTTAAACTGCGTCATCCGAGAAAGCTCGCCCATAGAGGCGACACAATTCAAAATCCAACAAAGCTCACTATGCGCCGGCACATAAGACTGTCGATAGATATGAACATTTTCATTCACCTCCAGCCCCGCCGCAAAATAAACTTTTATACTGCGTAAAATATTTTTCTGCAAATCGCCATCCACCTCAGAAATAATAGAGTGTAGATCCGGCACAAAAATATTAATATTATAATCATGATTATATTTATTTGCTAACCGCACCATTGGCAAAAGCGCGCCAAGGTAATTTCCTATAGTTAATTCACTATTGACACGAAGTCCCGTTAAAATCGTTTTCATATCCCCATTTTACCATGAAATAAGCCATGAAAAAAGTATTTACATCTTTAAGATTTCTTGGTATAATATAAGTATTATGGCAAAAAAGAGTAATACAAAGAGGAAATTGGTCGGGCTTGTTTCTGAGGAATCCGGTATTCGCGCTTATTACACTAAGAAAAATACCATGAATACTCCTGATAAACTAAGCCTCAAGAAATACGATCCTATCCTCCGCAGACATGTCGTCTTCACCGAGACTAAGAAAAACCTCGGCCGAAACGAAGTCAAGGAAAAGAAGCGCTAATCTTATAAATCTCCCTCCGGGGAGATTTTTTTGTCTATAAAGACATATGATATAATAAAAACAGAGAATTATGTTTAATAGGGTCATTAAAGATTATCATCAATATAAAATAATAAGGAGAATAGAATGAGAAGGAAAGCATTGACTAGCGATCAGGTTTGGGGTAGAGCGCCCATTACGAAAGAAGATTTAGTAGCTGCCGCCGAGCAAGCAAAATATGACTATGAACATGGCCTCTGCATAGATGTCCCAGAAACTTATGCTGAATTCAGAAAGGTAATATTGGGACTAGATGACGAAGTATCAACTAAGGTTCTTACCAAGCGCCACGCGAGATCTTAACGAAATTTATGAACGAGTATCAGACAGTTTAGGTACATATTGGGCAAACATTGTCCTTTCTAGAATCATAAAAGATATCTATAAACTACAAATATTTCCAACTGGATATAATACAATTCCAGAAATGCCAGAATTTAGAAGAAAAAAATCCAAAAAATATCTTATCATATTCCAAGTTATCAAAAAAGATAAAACAGTAATTATTGTAGACATTTTTTATGGTAGAAGAAACTACTTGCCTCTTATCAGCAATTAATAAAATTGTAAAAAGCCCGGAAATCACCTTCCCGGGCTTTAATCATAAATGAAGTTTGGATAATAGACATTATCTCCAGCGCTCTCTTTATATCCCTGCGAGGCCCACCACGCTCGATATACATCGGTCATATTACTCGTATATTCTAAGCCGAGCGCCTCTACAACATCAGCATCTACCTCGGGCACAATTCTCGACCCATCCGGTCTTAAGCATAACAATTCATATTCACCTTCTTCTGGAGTAATCACTCCCGAAATTACTTCATCCTCACCAACCCAAGTCGTCACCAATAATACAGCATCTACATCTGCATCTGGGCCATATTGAACAATTTGCGGCCCCCTACTTGTCTCTTTAATCTCAAAAAACACTACAAAACATTCTACCTCAAAAAGTTCTTCAATGGCTTTAATCAATAATTTTATATCTCGAGATGGCTCCAAAATCGATTCAGGCACCTTAATAAAAATCGGCGTCATATAATTTTCATCATCGTCCCAGAATAGCTTCCTCACGAAATAAGCCTTTTCTTTCAGATAATCATAATAATTATCCATACACTTCACCTCCTTATAAAAGAACTCCCACATCCACCACATTATACCATAAAATCACCATTTTGTAAAAGCATGGTATTTAGAGGCGTATAGCGCAAAGCGAGAAGGTGCCGATAAAAGCATTTAGAGGTATGTTATACGAGGAGAAGGGAGTAGCTATTTACCAATTCGCAAAAAGAACTTGAAAGTATATAAAGCATGGTCGATAAAAGCATTTAGAGGCGTATAGTGCAAGGCGAGAAGGTGTCGATAAAAGCATTTAGAGGCGTATAGTGCAAGGCGAGAGGAGCACCGGAGCGAACCGTACTTAAAGTACGGAGAGCGAGGAGCGCATCTCTCAACGAAGCAATATGCGCCTATAAATGCTTTTGCCCCAATCTGTATTCCAGATCTCTAAGTACGTTCATATAGTACATAAATGCATCGAACGGCGAATCATACGCCGAAAAATACGCATGCACATCCCCATCATTCCAATACTTCGTACACATATAATACGCATGGTCTGAAGTAGAAAGCCTTCGAAAATCCTCTATCAATCTCTCGTCGCCAGATTGTAAAACTCTGTCTCGCATCTCGTACAAATCGCGTAAGCCCTCTTGTTGCATCTCGTTGCTCATCCATGCCGAGAGGTCTCGCTCCGTATCTGCCCATGTCACCGTCTCTGGCATCGAAATTTCATCCGCCGGAGCTACCAAATCACAAGCCTCCGAAACCGTCACAAACTTATTATCATAAACCGCGAGCCACTCTCTTACAAACGCCTCAAAGAATTGGAAAATCCCCGTCTCTGCCCATTGATGCTCACCAAAAGTCTCAAAATCCATAAACAAATTCACCAGCGGCCCACGCAAACAATCCATATTCACCCAATCAATATATTTCTCAACCGTCAGCGGCCATTCACTCCATCCTTTATTTGAGAAACGGAATGCAATATCATCAGACAGCCGATAATTCTTTAAGAGCAATTTCGTTCGCGAAGCTTTATACGGCCGATAAACATAATTTGGGCTCCTCCAGCCGAGCACCTTATCCCAACCTTCCGCGAGCACCCCCTTAAACCCGACTTTATCTGCCCATTGCCCGAGCTCATCATTATAGGCCAGCTCAGTATTCCTAAATACCTTTGGCACCACCCCGAATAATTCATGAATTTTAACCAAATGCTTTTTGACTTGCGCCTCAAACTCTGCTCGACTATAAAAGAACGCAAGGGAATGATAATAAGTCTCTGCCACAATCTCTACTCGCCCGGTCTTCACCATTCGCTGTAGTTGCGAAACCAATTCCGGCTCCCAAAGCAGCGCCTGCTCTATCCATGTCCCCGTAATCGAAAGCGAAACCTTAAAACCCGGCTGCTCACCAAGCAACTTTTCTAGGCACGCCAGCATCGGATAATAAGACTTTTCCGCTACCTTTCGGAAAATCCGCTCATTATTCTGTTTATCGTAATAATCTATTTCATCCCAATAATTATGATCATGCGAGACATCAAAAATGCTATAGCGCTCGTATCGCCAAGGCTGGTGCATGTGTAGATAGAGACAAACTGCTCGCATTCTAAAATTCCCGCTTATGGTTATTTACTTCATTATACACCGAAATCAATTTCTCTGCAACATCATCCCACGAAATTTGTCGATATTCTGCTTTGAGCCCGTCTCTTAAAGTATTACGAAGTCCATTAGATT
>JAFWOH010000028.1 GCA_017509895.1 Candidatus Saccharimonadota bacterium | reverse complement strand
TTTTCTTTTGTTTTGGCATATCTTCTCCATTTTTTATCTTTGTTGTGAGTTTTATGTTTTCACTCCGAATTTCGGGGTGCGAGGGGCCGGAGGCCCGGAGACTAGTCCGCTATGCAGCGAACTGCGAAGCCGTTTCTCTTGGCGTTGCGGACCCGTCTGAGACCGTTCGACGAATTCATGACCAAGTTATACGAGTAAGACGAATCGTCCTGAGTAGTGGACCAATAGTACCCGTAGGAGCCGGCGTTGCCGAAACCATTGATATAGAACCCACCAAGCACGAAGGACCAAGGGGAGGACGTAATGTTACTAATAGTAGTAGAGGCATTGACACCTTTAACTATAGCAGACAAACCAGTAGTGCTACCTTCCCAAGAACCGCTATTGTTGTATTCGTCACTTGTTGGTAATCGCCAATTCTTTGGACAAGCCAGCATAGCTGCGCCCCAAGTATAATAGCCCCTGCCAGCATAGTTGCCGGTACCATCTATGCGATATTGTCTGTTGGCGTAATTGTTATCTCCAGAGCCCGGTGTACCATGAGTAACGGAAGTAGTGGTTGTCGGGACGGTAATAGACTCGCCAGAACCAGTCGGGGTAGAGAAAGCTGAATCGGCAGGCGAGAGATTCATTGTGCCTTGTGCGGTAATTGAAGAACTTGCTCCTGAAACAGAGTCTACTGCGCCAAGGTTAAGGTCTTTAGTCATGATACATTTACCAGCAATGTTAGCTACGGTGCTAGTGCCGTAATAGGTAGCGTTAGTCGGGATTCTGTAGACACCGTATTCTTGGCCATCGCGCTTATCTACTGCGGTGATGGTTTCGCCAGAACCGATGCTAGAACAGGCAAAGTTTTGCATGTAAATTATCGCCTCTTCCCAGACCGCATAGAGCTTTATGGTCCCGGCTGTCCCTGCGGTCACATCCTGTCCTGCATCATGAGCAGCAGTGATGAGAGCGGAGATTGTCGGAGTTTGACCGACAGTGTAGGCAACGGTGCCACTTTCCGCATCGCTAGCAGATAAGGCCCAGCCGAGGAAGTTATAGCCTTCCTTCGTAAAGCTACTTGTTGGGATAGTATAAGTTCCCGCAGTCTGGAATACAGATTGTGAACCCATTTCACCTGTCCCACCGTTCCCATCAAAGGCGATAGTGTATGGGACATCCCAAACCGCATAAACGGTAAAGCTATTTGTCGTGGCAGGAGATTGGCCGGCAGTTTGGGCGGCAGCAATTAAGTCATTGATGGCTACAGTTTGTCCTGCTAGGAAGATAGGAGTAGTAGAAGTAGTAGCATTATTTACCATAGCCCAGCCTTTAATACCATAACCGTCTTTAGTAAAGCCGGTAGAGGGCATCACGATATTAGAGCCGGAAAGGACGGTCCTCGGGCCCATCGTGTTCGTCCCGCCATTAGCATTAAAGTTCATGGTATATTTAGTACCTTCACTCTTCGCCACAGCAGAGAAGACGACATTATTCGTATAGGTCCCGGCCGGTAGTTCCGAGGTCAGTTTCGCGCCAAAGCCGATAGTATAGCTGTTATAAGCAGAGGAGGCGCAATTCGCATTTGGCAGAGGATAACTGAAATCACTTTCAGCACAATAGACAGGATCATCCTCGTCTGTAGAATCAATGATAGTGCCATTACTCTCATTCTCGCCGACGGCGAACCAATTTGTATATCCCCCCGAAAGGTGCTCTCTCCAGCCCCATGTATTATTAGAAAGATTTGAGGCTCCTGTCGTAGCGTCATAGCCAGAGACGGTGTCTATCGACTGTATCGCTGTGCTTACGCCGGAATTGCTATGGGTCATGCTCTTGCTATTGTCCTGAGTGAAGATAGACAGAGTATAGCCCTTTATGGTATTCGTCGTCACCGCCACATTCACCTCGCCGGTAATCTGAGTGCCATTCGCATCCGGGGTAATGGTCGTATGTCCCTGACTGTCCGCGAGCGCGAGTTCATCGGTGTCTATGGCGAGTTTGATATACTCCTTCACATTCACGCCCACCTCCGCACTCATCGCCGAGCTAAGATTTTCGGCATGGGTAGAGGCCGCAGGATAGAGCATCATCCGCGCCGTCACTGCCGAGAGCGCGACTAGCCCACATAAACTCAAAATCCCTATCGCTCCCCCGATTTTCTTCTTTATGTGATAGACTTTTTTCATCTCTCTCCTTTCTTTATTATTCTTTAATTGATTACTTTTTCTAAAACTTTTTCCGGTGCCTCTCTTCATCTAATTGCCTCCTACCCGGTTGCTTGTCTTCGCTACTACTGAAAATACCACATCATTCGTATATCGCCCAGATGGCAAAGCATCGGTGATATTCGCACCAAAGG
This sequence comes from Candidatus Saccharimonadota bacterium, assembly GCA_017509895.1. GTDB lineage: Bacteria > Patescibacteriota > Saccharimonadia > Saccharimonadales > Saccharimonadaceae > Nanosyncoccus. The sequence goes on along the minus strand of JAFWOH010000028.1, from coordinate 7,751 downwards.
TGATGACGCTCTTGTCCGCCGTACCAGCCGAAACACAGGCCTCGTATGCCGAGACTCCCGACCCGTTTAAGACGGCCGAGCAAATCGCAGAGGTCGGAGAGACACTCTCGACTATCGTCGTCGGGCTACTTTCGCTCTCCCCTACGGCCATCCAGTTTCCCGCGCCATATTTCACGCCCCATGTGTTTGCCGCGAGCGTGCTAAGCTGACCCGCTGTCGGGTTTATGTCCGCCGTCACGCTACTGTTAATATGCTTCATCTCGTTTGTCGGGCTGAGGGTATAGACCTTTAGTGTATAGCCATTCGCATTCGTCGTCACATAAACATTCATATTCGCCGAGACCTGCGTCCCCGAAGATGTGGGCAACATACCCTTCTCCGCGCATTGCTCCGCGGTGTCTCCCGTTTCGCATTGTGTTGAATCATAAAGTGTCAAGCTCGTCTTATCTAGCGCCATGCCTATCGTCGGCGCCACCTCCAGCTCCAATTCCACATCATCCGTCGCCGCATTACTCGGCGAAACAGGGAACAGCGCCTGATAGCACAGCCCCAGCAGGAACAAAAACGCTCCGCCCGCGAGGGCCTTTCCCATCACCCCTCGCGACCTTCGCCCCGCCTTATTTGCGCTATAAAAAGCCCCGCCCACCGGCAAGTCCACTAGTCCCCCGACTTTTTGTTTTCGTTCAAAATGCATTTTCAATGACCTCTAATATATATTTCCATTATAATGCCTATGTTTTAAAATTGCAAGACTTTTTCCAAAAAATTTCCAACGCCTTGCATCACACCATTTTATTGTGTTTTGTTGTGTTTTATTGTGTTTTGTTGTGTTTTATTGTGTTATCTCTTGAACCGCAATATGACCATTTTGGATATTTATTATTACCCTTATTTTTTATTATTCCATTGCGGCTAAGGTTTGCTATAATGTCGTGCACCTTCGTAGACTTTCGCGCATCATCATACTCCTCCATAAACGGATATATATATTCATTTATGTCCTTCCTAGAGGCTCCCGCATTTTCAATGATAAAGTTCAAAATTAGCTCTCTAAAATTAATGTTCCCGCCAGATTTTGCTCCTCCGGGCAAATAAATAGTTGCCACAAATGATTCGTCTTCTCTAAAGCTGGGCATGGTATTACTATATATTAATGAATATTTTGCTATCTTTTTTATGCCAGACCCCAGCTCGTCGGCATAGCCTATCTCTTTGAAAAAGCCCGCTATTTTAGGATTTTTGGGGAAAGGCGAAAAACTAGTAGCATCGATATAGCCAACAAATCTAGGCTTGTTAGCATTAGTAGTAACAATGGAATCGGCTGTTATGATTAATTGCGCAGGCGTCGGATTTGAATACTCACGATGTATTAACATATTCGCACATAACTCCCTTGCCATGATATCCCTAATATCAACACGCTGACCATTCTCAATATAAAACTTCTCATTCGTATGCTTACGCAAAAACATCGTCAATCGCTCATAACTGTCCAACAAATTTGTACGTATATCATCTCGATCATCATATCTCTCTGTGTCTTTTACTCGCAAAATAGCATCAGTGCGATAATAGGACAGCACAGACGATATGGTCTCGTCTTTTCCTAAAAGCAAAATGCCGGCAAGATTGATACCTTCCTCCCCAGTCTGCAAATCGCGCTCGTACAAACCAGCACTTTTCAAGAGCTCCTCATCACTCATCTGTCCCCAAGGGTGATTAGCCACCCTATTAGAGGCGAGCCGTCTTGCTCTCTCTATAAGGTCTTCTCGCAAATCAGCCATCTTTGCATACGGATAAATTTTATTTTCCATATATGTACTACTTTTTCTAATATACATTTGAGAAACAAGATGCGTATTGCATGTTATATCATAATCGCCATCCTCATTACGATCAAAAATTTTACCAGCGGTCTTATGCACATCAGAACTTTCATAGATGTACGCATAGAGTATAATATTTCCGCCTATAATATAATCATGCATCTCAATATGGATAGTAGGGAAAACCTTTTGCGGATTATTGCATAAATTGACAAAATCTTTTTTCATTCGCTCCACAAACTTCTTATCGATTCCGTTAGCTATTTTGCCATCATCTTCTATGCCTAAAAATATATGTCCACCGCTACGATTGAGCATTCCGCAAACCGTTTCAAAAAGATTACTAGGTAAAGCGGTTCGAGCCCGCTTAAACTCAACCGTACTACTCTCACCCTTATTAATTTGCGCCACTAGATTATTTGGAATTAACTCCGACATAGCCACATTATACTATACGTACAGGGAATAAACAAGATTAACTCAAAAAAATGGCGGAGGGTGGGAGATTCGAACTCCCGCTCCAGGTTTCCCCAGACTAACGATTTAGCAAACCGTCCCCTTCAGCCACTTGGGTAACCCTCCGTCTAGACTATTCTATCACACTATCTGTAACGAGGCAAGAATGCCACATAGTCAGTTTTTGATTCGAGTTCAAAATTCAAAGATGAAAGCCGCTGAGACGGTATTTTCTCTTGCCGAAGTGCTATTATTGATAGAGCGAGGCAAGAAAAATGCCGTATCAGTGGCTTTCAATTCGAATTTTATTTTATCTCTAAATTTTGGCCGGTAATCGCCGCGATGACAAAATTAACAATCGCATACGCGAGCAGAGAAATAATCAAACCAATAATCGCATAGAGAATCGTATTTTTAGCGTCGGTCACCTTTTTATTGTCGCCACCAGAAATAATATAGCGAAAGCCACCATAAATCAGCATCACCACAGAAATCAACCCGATAACAAGCAGCAGGGTATTAGAAACCTTTGTAAAAACGCCCTCTGGCCCGACGAGCTCACGCGGCATAACATCAGCCCGCGCGGCCTCAGCACCCTCTTGGATAGACATTGCGAAAAGTTTAATCTGATCTAACATTTACCCTATTATATCACGAAACCCCCTATTTTGTAAAGGTATGATATAATGAAAAAGGTTATGATTATTCAGCCACAGGTGGGAGATTCAGAAAATCCGTACGAGATAAAGGTACGGATAGAAAAGCCACAAAAAAGATGGCCTTTTGTCGTGGCGATAGTTTTATTGGTGATTTTTACCATAGGCATGACCACAGCCGATATAATCTTGTGGCTTAATAAAGATACTGATGAAAAAACTGAGCCAACAGTAACCGTCGAAGAAACCACCGAGGCAGAAGATGAACGACCCGAAACCGGAGTCACAAAAGCAGAGACAGAAACCAAGAACGAGACAGAGCTCTCCTTGCCACGCCCGATTGAGATTATCGCAATCGCGGCCGCTCCAAATATCGAGGTAGACCCAGAAACCGCCTTTAACAATCTGCGCGACTACATCATCTCAAAGGGAATCGACGCGAGCTTTGGCTATATTAATCTCGCGACCGGCTATACTTATACCTATCAGCCAGATAAAATCTATTATGGCGCCTCGCTCGTAAAGACGCTAGATGCAATGTATGCCTATGAAAAGCTTGGCGGCAATCTTGATTCTAGCGCGCGCGGCCTGCTGATAAATTCGGTGACCTATAGTAAAAACGAGGCACACAATGCTTTGGTCGAGAAATTTGGGCGAGACAATCTAAAGAGCTACGCCGAGGAAATCGGCATGAAATATCATCTCAAAGGCTCTTCGATTTATAACGATACTTATTATTTCTGCGACACCACCGTCCGAGACCAGCTCATAGAATGGCAGAGGCTCTGGCAACTAGTCAATAACCTTAGCAATGGCCATGAACTTTTAGAAATGTTTAGCGTCGGCTGGTGGGGAGTCCTACAATTTTCCGGCCATCCCCAATTTATGTTTAAAGCCGGGTTTTATGGGCCGTATTATAGCGAGACCGGGCTATTCCTCTCGCGCAGCCCCTACATCTTTACCTTGCTTACTAAAAATGGCTACCGGGCAGATAAAGATTATATCATGTCCGATTTATCTCGCCGGGTCTATGAAATAAACGAAGCCGCCTTCTAATCACTCCCAATCTCTATCGTTGCCCCATAAATCTTTTCCGCTCCGGCCTCGCGGAGCTTTTTTGCCGCCGCCCGCATCGATGAACCCGTCGTCCAGACATCATCAATTAAAAGATATGTCTTTCTCGGGTCTAATCTATTAGCCTCTAGCCTTCCAGCTTTTTCGTCCTCGCCAAAAAATTTCTGTGCCATTATAAAATCTATTCCATATGCCTCCTTCGCCTGTTTCTCGCGCGTCTCCTCGTCCGCCCCCACCTGCACCGTCTTATTCACGCGCTTTAATACCGGACAGACCTCTAGGCCCCGCCTCTTCGCAAATTCCTCCGCTAGCCTCTTCGCATGGTCAAACCCCCGCTCCCTAATATGCTTCTTGATTGTCGGCAAGGGAACTATCACCACCTCAAGCCCCTTCGGCACCGCCTCGTCTAAAATCTCGACTAATACCCCAGAGATTTTCTTCATACTTTTAAATTTATAATCTTTTACCAGCATCTCTAAGGCCCCCGTCCTATATCCGCCCACATACAGTTTCTTTAAATCCCCTAAATTTTTCCCCTTCACTTCTCCGATAATCTTTATCTCCCCTCTACATTCCTCGCAAAGCAAGCTCCCCGTCCTCCCACATCCGCGACAATAATACGGCAAAAGTGCGTCAAATATAATTTTTACAACACTATTTTTCACCATTTCTCCCCATAATTGTTGTGGTTTTTTCAATCAAACTCATAATACCCTTGATTTTATCATAAGTACCCATTATAATAAAGCTTAATAATAATGTAATGGAGGTCATAATGGCTCGTAATAATAATGACGATATGCTGATGGAAGACGAACTAGCCGCTGCCTTCTTGGACGACGGCGCGCTCGCGGATACAAATGATCTCGACGCCGCTACCCCTGAAGAGGAAGCTCCTGTTGCACCATCAGAAGACGATGGGTGGGAAGACAACACCGACGATTTCCCCGGACAGCTCGCTGTAGATGTCTATGAAACCGCCGATAAATTAGTAGTAAAGGCTCGCACCGCCGGCATCTCAAAGTCGGATCTCGATGTTAGCATCTCCGATAATATCTTAACTATCTCCGGTGTCCTCTCTGGCGGGGAAGATGAGCACACTACTCGCTGGCACATTCAGGAATGCTATTGGGGTGAGTTCTCCCGTACTATCGCCCTCCCGGTTCAGGTCAAAGAAGACGAAAACAGCGTCAAGGCTGAGCTAAAAGACGGCGTCCTCACTATCTCCTTCGAAAAGGAAAAAGTCGAAGCCCCCAAGCGCATAACCATTAGCTAAGCGAGCGCTACAAACAGAGCCTTGCTCTGTTTGTTTCGCGCTCGCCCCTTGGGACGCGGACACGCGTGCGCGATGGAAGACGAGCGAAGCTCGGCTACGATTAGCTAAGCGTATCCACCTAGAAAACAAAAAATTACCCAGTTTAAAACCGGGTAATTTTCTTTTCTATAACTTAGTTATTTTGATAATCCCGCCAGTACTGCTCTGGTCGCTCCCCGTCGAACTACCACCAAACACATTTGTAAGCACGAAGTTCACAATCGCGAAGGCGAGCAAGGCGATAATTAGACCGATAACGCCATAAAGAATCGTATCGCGCCCCTTCTTGGTCTTCCCGGGGTCCCCCTGCGAAGTGAGGTAGGTAAAACCACCGATAATAATCATGACTACCGTCACCAGCCCAAGCACAGCAAGTACCCAATTTATAATCGTCTGGACTGTATTCCAGAGATTGTCGGTCTGGACAGTAGTGTCATCTTTTGGCATATTACATTGTGCAATACTTGGCATTTCTTCACCAGCGTGTTGTGTGCCCGTCGGACAAGTCGCCGCTATCGCCGGCGCAGAAACCGCAAACATCCCCGCTATTGCTATCGCCACCCCTGCTATCATATTCTTTATTTTCATATCGATTCCTTATTACTAAAAATATTATATCATAAATTGCAAAAAAGTTAGGACATGTGCCTAACTTTTTTGCCAAACTAGGTTCTTTTCGTTGGGACTTTTCTTCCAAGAAAAGTCCCACTAGTTTTATTTAAATATATTGACGAGTACGAAGTTCACAATCGCGAAGGCGAGCAAAGCGACCACAAGGCCAATCACGCCATAGAGAATCGTATCTTTTGCCTTCTTGACTTTACCGGCATCACCCTGAGAGGTGGAATAATTAATACCACCAATGATAATCATCGCTACGGTGATGAATGCTAAGACTGCAAGCACTACATTAATCACAATCTGAAGTGTGCCCATTAAGCTCCTCTTCTCGGCTGTCCCTGCGCCCGGGCATTCATCAAATGTATTCCTATAGGTCTTTCCGTCCGAGCAAAGCACCAACCCCTCATTCGCCGCATTCACCGGCAAAGAAAGCCCGACTACACCCGCGAGTACCACCGCGAAGGTCGCTAATACTACTTTAATTTTTCCTTTAATACTCATAAAAGTTTATTCCTTATTATTCTTTGTTAATTAAATAATATCATACCAAATTAAAATTGTAAATGTTTCTAGCTACCATTGAATAAGTTAGCAAGCACAAAATTAACAATTGCAAAAGCTAACCCCGCAAGAACTACCCCGAGTATCGCATAGATAATCGTATCCCGCGCTTTTTTCATCTTTCCGGGATCACCTTGAGAAGTGATATATTGCACCGCCCCGACAATCACAAATATCACCGCCACTATCCCAAGCACAGCGATTATTACATTAATAATATTCTGCGCCACATTACCAACCTGCGCCTCACCGGTAAAGCATCCCGCCGCTTCCTTTGCTACGTCGTCAAAATCTCCGTTACAAATTTCCTCGTTACTCATCTTTCACCTCTCCTGTTGTCCCAGCGTTTTCAGAGCTGTTATTACTATTCGCCACCGTCCCCGCTATCAAATTCGTTATAGCCACCGCTAATAAAACTATAATTAAACCAATCACCGAATAAATCACCGCATCGCGACCCTTCTTGATTTTGCTCGGGTCTCCCTGAGAGGTCGTCCAGACTATCGAACCAAAGATAATCCCGATCACCGCGACAATTCCCATCATCGCATAGACCCAGCCCATCACACTCCCGACATCAACCGCCGCATTTACATTAGTCGTCTCTCCTCCCGCCGCCGTCAAGACCGCCGTAATAATCCGCATGATTATATTTGCAAGTACCGAAATCGCCAGACCGACCAGCGCCGCCGTCAGAGTCTTTTTACCCTTGGCCGCAAAAGCCGGATCTCCGCCCGAGCGAAGATATAGATACCCACCATAAATCAAAAATCCTAACGCCACCACCCCGGCAATAACGAATAAATCAACCAAGACATTTAAAACAATTTTCCAGATATTAGTAGCCAATTGCTTTCCTGCATCATCACAGGACTCGCCCGATTTACAATCCGTTAGTGGCTTCACATTACAGTTTTCATCCATCAGCCCATAATACCAAGGCCGAAGACCTAAAAACTCCGAATCACATTCCGCCGCAAACACCTCCCCGCTCGGCAACAAAACCCCTAGCGAAATCGCTATCCCAAGGATTAAAGCCAAGATTTTTTTCTTCATATCATCATTATATCAAACCTTGTAAAATTCGCCAAGATATGCTATAATTACAGAGTTAAGAGTTTTACCTATGAAACTGCGAAAGAAACTATCACAGAAACGGTTTTTAGCGCCTGTGTTCGGCCTACTTTTTGCATTTTTCTTATGCTTTGTCAATAGCCAGACTGCTAGTGCAAAGCCCTTTGA
>JAFWOH010000027.1 GCA_017509895.1 Candidatus Saccharimonadota bacterium | reverse complement strand
GAGAGAGAGCACCAAGAGTGGCAAAAGCTAGACCTCTACGCCCCTGTGATGGGGAGGTAGAGGACTCAACTTTATTTTGAAATTGAGCCCTCGAAAGGAACGCCGAACTGGGTGATAATATTCGGCATCCCTTTTGATGACTTAATTTACTCTTTACTGTATTTGTCATTTTGCTGGACCTTCCCATTCAACACCTCTTTATTTTACTTTATATACATCTATTCTACCACCCCACAAAAATTAACACAAGTGTTTTATTTACAACGAATTACCAAAATACCGCCTATGTTGATAATTTCACAATTGACAGTACTTTGCATAAGTGCTATGATAATAGCAAGATATGATGCGCTATCTAGCATCACACACCATATCTTGCTATTATTGGGTTGGAACCCCGCTACTTACGGCGGGGTTTCTTGTTGCATTCAACAACAAGGCGAAGACGCAAGGTCCTCAAGACTTTTACATCTAAAAGATTCATCTCTTGAGATTCCTCCTTTCCTCCATTATTAAATGTCGTGACAGGAAACCCTGCTAGCTAGAATGGTCAGGATCAATAGTCTCGCAGTTACCCACCATCACTGGCAGAGTACCATCAATCTTAACTCATAAGTAACTCACTCCCAACCCACATCTATTATAAGGGTATTTCGAAAAAATATACAAACATAACCTTGATGTCTTTGTGAAAAATGTTTTAATTTACAGAGGTAATATGTTGTAAATAATACGTCGTCAAAATGAATATGGTTTAGAGTATTATAATTCGTTGAAAAAATCGCCTAGATTGGTGATTTCTCCGTTCGAAGCATTAACAACAAAAATTCGAAGATGAAAGCCGCCTAACATCATAATCAAAAATTGAACCGAGCTTTGCTTGGTTCAATTTTAGTCCTAGTTCTTTTGGTGCTCAAAACCTTTTCATTGTTTTTTGCTAGGAAAAATCGCCTAGATTGGTGATTTCTCCGTTCGAAGCGCGTCTTAATGGACGAGCGAGAACGGAAAATCGCCGAGATAGGCGATTTTAACAGCAAAAATGGTACACCCGGAGGGGTTCGAACCCACGACCTTCTGTTCCGAAGACAGACGCTCTAATCCGCTGAGCTACGGGTGCATATCTTTTATATTATACTATCATTCGGTGAGACGGTCAACTATGGTGAAGGTGCAATGTTCTTCATAGCCACCGTCTACGGTCATGGCGGTGACGATGACTTTCCGACCTTCATAGACAGAGACGGTAGCGGTATGGCCGGTGCCGTCATAGACGACGCTGGCGGAGCTAGTGGTGGACCAGATGATATTCTGATTTTCGGCATCTTGAGGGAGGACGCTGGCTTTTAAGGTAACATTACTACCGGAGACCGCCTCGGCGGGGCAGCCGGAAATGTTAGTGATGCCGATGGCTTTAATTGGGCCTTCTTTTGTGGTTTTAGTTTCTTCGGTAGATTTTGAGGAAGAAGATTTTTCAGATTTTTTAGCGGCGGCCTCTTGCTCTTCTTTCTTCTCTTTTTCGCGCTCTTCTTCGGCCTTTTTTTCTTGCTCCTCGCGTTCTTTTTCTTCTTGTTCTTTTTTCTTATCTTCCTCGGTCTTGGCGCGGCAAGTTTTCTTTTCGTTCCCGTCTTCGTCTGTGGTAGTTTCACAGATGACATCAACGCCGGCATCGGTGTTTTCGACATTCAAATCAAATTTACCCTGCGTGAAGACGGTTTTTGGCTTCACAAGGAAGGTCTCTTCATTAGTCGTGGCGGTGGCGGTCTGGTCTGGCTCCTGGCCCTTAAAGAGATTACCAAAGAAACCGGTCCAGAAGCCAAGGCCGACAAGGACGACAACTGCGCCAATAACGAGGGGGAGATGATTTTTTACGCCAGATTTGAGACTCTCGAAAAAGGTCTCCTCCACCTCATAGCCCTCTGGGAGTTTTTCGGGCTTTTCATATTGTAGATTTTCACTAGCCTCTTTTTCGAGCTTGTCTAGTTTACTACCCTTCTTCCCCCGGCGAGTTTTTTCGAGACGCGAATGCTCAACCTCCCGCGGGAGCTCCGCACGAGACTTCTTTAGATGTAAACTCCTCCGTTTCGGCTTCTCATCGAATCTCATTTGATTATATTTTAGCACAAACCCTTTAATTTTGCTACTAGGATGAGCTTGTTAAATTAACATTGTAGAATTGTAGTTTTTGGTGATAAAAATTTAATGCTATTTGTTCGCTGTTTGTTCGGATTTATTTCGGTGAAAAGGCTTATGCTGGAGGTTTTTTGAGAGTCGTGATATTGCCATGGACTCTGTTTAAAAGCAAGTCTTGTTTTTGGAAAGAGTTTTCATAGAATAAACTTTATGAAAATATTACATATTTCCATTCTTCCTATGATTTTCTGCATTGCGATTATTATGCTAGATATTTTTGGGCTGGCCACCGGCAAGATTTCAAAGGCGAAGCAGGAGGCGGCGGAGCCACTATTAATCGATTTTAAGACTGATTTTAAGGCTAGGATAAAATCTGCCCTACCGAACGAATCGGAAGGGCTCGCGCTAGGCTATTTGCTCGGCGATAAATCTGAGCTCTCTAGCACTCTAAAAGAAACTATCTCTACCGTCGGGCTGACGCATCTGATTGTCGCCTCGGGCGCACACCTCGGGATTATTTTAAAGTTTGTCCGTAAATCTTTTGGCAAGCTCTCCCGGAGGATTGGGCTAATCGCGGGGCTGGGCGCGGTCGCCCTTTTTATCGGGATTATTGGCCTGACCCCGAGCGCTCTCCGTGCCGGGCTGGTCGCGGGGATCAGTCTTCTCGCCACTTATTTTGGCCGCGATTTGAGACCTGGCCGACTCATTCTCTATGCTGCTGCCATTACAATTTTAATTAATCCGTCTTATCCGACTAGCCTCTCTTGGCTACTTTCTTTTTCATCTTTTACGGCTATCTTGCTCCTCGCTCCGGCGCTTGAAGTCTATTTTTATGGGCCAGAGAAAAAGCCTAGTACACTCGCCTCGCTACTGATTGCCTCGGTCTCAGCCACTCTTTTGACCGCCCCGATTCTGCTGTTTTATTTTGGGCAACTTTCTTTGATTTCTGTCCTTGCGAATTTACTTATCTCGCCTACGCTTGCCATTACTATGCTCATGACCTTTCTGACTGGTCTTTTGCCAAACCCTGTAACTGCGCTAGGTGCGCACCTGCTCGTGCAATATCATATTAAAGTCGCGACTTTTCTTTCTGAACAACCGGCCTTTTTGATCAATATTGACAAAAATAATACCGCCGTCTTTTTGCTTTATCTACCGATTGTTATCGCCTTTTTCTATGTTAAGCGTTCGTCCCGACGAAGACGACCGCATAATAAGCTGCGAATGCCAGAAGCATCAAAACCCCCTCCCGCCGCGAAAGCTTCCGCCCAGATTTAGCGAAGATAAATAAGACTACCGCCGAAACAACCAACATTACGAGATCAATCGCTTGGAAGCTCGCCGAGGTGACCGTACCGAACAAGGCCACCGGTACGCCCAACACAATGCAGATATTAAAGATGTTGCTGCCGATGATATTGCCTACTGCTAGCTCGGCCTCGCCCTTGCGGGCGGCGGTAATGGTAGTAACGAGCTCTGGGAGAGAGGTGCCAAAGGCAATGACTGTCAAGGCGATTACCCGCTCTGATATTCCAAGTACAGTTGCGATTTCGGTGGCGGAGTTTACAATCATCTGGCTACCAAAGATGATTCCGGCTAGGCCTATCGCCACCAAGACTAATGATTTTCCGAGCTTAAATTTTGGTTTTATCGCCTTCTTCTCGGTCTTCTTTTTGCGGGCCAAAGAAATTAGATAGTATAAAAATACTAAGAAAAATAAGATGATGGCGATGCCGTCGGACCGGGTGATGAGGTTTGCATCTCCGCCGGAAATCTGGATATCCAAGAATAAAACAACGAGCAAGACCGAAACGAGGAGGCAGATTGGCAACTCTTTACAGATAGTATTTGCCCGTACTCTAATGGGCTTGACGATCGCGGCGAGGCCTAAGATTAATAATATATTAATAATGTTGCTACCGATTACATTGCCGAGCACCATGTCGGTACTGCCGCTGGCAAGGGCCTGCATCGAAATCGCGAACTCTGGGGCGCTCGTCCCGAAAGCCACGATAGTGAGTCCAATAAGCGTCTTTGAGACTTTAAAATTTGCTGCCGTACTAGACGCTCCGTCTACAAAAATATCTGCCCCCTTGATTAGCAATATAAAACCTACTATGAGCAGAATAATCTGTAAGACCATACTTTTAGTTTACCATAAACGAGATAAAAACTCTAGCGGAGCGGAGCTAGGAATGAACTTTGGTTAGGCTTAACGGCTATGCAATGTTACAGTAGTGACTAGATAAAACTATGGTATAATAAGTTTATGGTTATCGGTATCGTAATGATTTTACTGTTTGCGGCGTTCTTTGTGGTGCGAAAGCATATCGGGCCGGGGATTCTGGCGGTGATAGCTGGGGTGGCGGTGGATGCGGCGTTTTCGCCGATGCTAGTCGATTTTTTCCATAGTATAAATTTTGGCTTGCCAGATGGGAAACTAAAGGCTTTGATTTCTCTAGTCTTAATTGTCGGGTTCCCAATGATTTTGTATTTTAAGTCTTCTAGAGGTGGGATGTTTGGGATTCTTAGAATAGCGGAAGCACTAGTGATGGCGGCCCTGATTACCGCTTTACTTGCGCCGGCGATTTCTGAATGGTTCGCCTTTGATGATTTATCGCGCAATATTCTCGCATGGATAAATTCGGTGCGTGGAATTATTATGATGAGCGGGATAGGCCTAGCTTATCTTGATATTTTGTTTTATCGTGGCTAGATATTTAGGCGCGGATGCGCTCCTCGACGAGACCGGTGCTAAGGTTTCGGAGGACAAGCTCGCCGGGCCAGGTGCTATTTTCGATGCGGTGAGTGACGCGGCCAGAAGAATCCGTAATAGTGAGACCAGAGCGGACGGCGCAGCTACCTACTGTCAAAGTCGAGCCGTCTGAATTTCTTAATATTAAATTGTTTCTTAGAAGCATTTCTTCTAATATACCCATGTTTCCTCCATTTATTTTACATAAGTATACTCTGGTTTTAAAAAAAGTAAATAATTTTTGTAAATAATACTGTTGTAGTTTTTTATGTGTTCTCCGCGGGTGAGGTAGGCTCAGCAGCCTTTGCGGCGGGGATGCCGAGGGCGCCATCCGAAAGTGGGTCTGGGCCATAGGGATTTTTTAGCTCGTCGAGGTCTTTGATTTCCTCTTGAAATTGTTTTAGATATTCGTCTAAGTCGTATTTAGTGACAGGGCCGTCTTCGGAAAAAATATATTCCTCATCTTCGTCTTGACTCTCGATTTCTTCTTTATCGGGGAGAAAGCCAGGGCGGGAACGATCCAAATAAATATCGCCAGAATAATGGTAAATTAGAATGCTGATGCCGGTAGTTAGCAGGGCAATTAAAGTCGCGCCGACGCCAAGGAGAAAGAGGTTGTGATTTTTCTTTTCTATACCTTCTTCCATTTAGAGAGTTCCTTTCAAAGTTTGGACAGCGTTTTGATGTTTTTCGAGTATCATGCGAAGAGCCTCGGTGGACTGCTCGAGAGTGGTGCGGGCCTTTCTAGTCTCCTGAAGCTTTTGATAAAACTCCTCGGGATTTTTAGTGCAATCACTAGAAAGCAAGGCCTCGAAAGACTGTTCATAGAGCGTGAATTTTTTGGCAAAATCCTGACGGCCGCTCAGGAAACTAGAGTGGAGCTCGGTCAAGGAAGTGCTCGGGAGGTTGTTTTTGACGAGGCGGATGTTTAAGGGATTGATAAAATCGGTCAAGAGCTCCTCATAGATGCTACCGAGGTAAGAACGAGTTTTAGTATCGGCTTTTTGAAGTTTTCTGAGAGATTGTTTGATAGAATCGCAAGACTGAGAAATAGCGCCAGCCTGTTCCTTTGAAATGGTGGAGGTTTTTTCTTCAGCATGAGCTGTCGCAGCTACTATGAATGCGAGAGCGAGGCTCAAAATCAGGACGCGCTTTTTCATATCTTTATTATACCATAATGGGACTTTTCTTCCGAAGAAAAGTCTGGGCGGATGTATGTCTTAGGCTTTAGTTTAGCCAAAGAGGCCACGCTTCTTACTTTTCTTAAACTCCTCTAGGAGCTCACGCTGTTTCTTAGAGAGGTTTTTCGGGGTCTCGACAATAATCGTGACAATATGTGGACCACGATCACCATCCGCGCGGAAGGGTACGCCATGACCAGAAAGCTTAAAGGGGGTACCAGACTGTGTGCCGGCGGGGACGCGCATAGTGATTTTGCCATCGACGGTCTCGACATCAATTTCTGTGCCGAGAGCAGCATCCACCATGCTGATTTTCTCCTCTGAAAGAATGAGCGTGCCTTCACGAGTGAGGTGTTTATGAGGCTTGACATGAATCTGGACATAGAGATCGCCTTTTTCGCCACCTTCTGGAGCCTCGCCACCCTTGCCACGAAGGCGGATTTGCATGCCATCGTCGATGCCAGCGGGGATTTTTAGCTTAAAGTTTTGGCCGTTTGCGCTGATTTCTTTCTCGGTGCCAAAAATAGATTCTTCAAAAGTGATGGTAAGATTTGTCCTATAATCTGCACCGCGACGAGCCCTTCTGGCGCCCGGGCCAAAGCCGAAGAGAGAACCTAAAATGTCGTCCAAGCCGCCACCACCGAAATCGAAATTGAAACTCTGGCCATTGAAAGTATAAGAACCGCCTCCGAATGGATTCCCGCCATTTCCGAATGGGTTTCCGGCGCCGCCATTGACACCGGCATGGCCGAACTGATCATAGCGAGCGCGCTTTTGCTTGTCCGACAAAACTTCATGGGCCTCGGAAATTTCTTTAAACTTTTCTTCCGCCTCTTTATCACCCGGATTTTTATCGGGATGATATTTAATGGCGAGTTTTCGATAGGCCTTTTTAATTTCATCATCAGAGGCGTTTTTTGAGACACCTAGTACTTCATAATAATCACGCTTAGGCATTGGTTTGCTCCTTTTCAAATTGAGCTAGGTATTTATTCATGATATATATTATAGCGCTTTAGCACTTGGAATGCAAGAGTGCTAATTTTATATATCTTAGTGATTCTAGCTCTTTAATTATAGACAACCTCAGCGGCAGTTTGGTGATGGACGGCATAATGCATTTTGTTCTGGACAGTAGCAAAAAATTCTTTAGTGGTTTTGCTGTTTTTATCATAATCAATTGCCGTAGCATAAATATCCGCTACTTGTTGCCAAAGGTTACGCTCGGAGCTGCGAATGTCGCGAATACGCTGTAAAAGCTCTTTGAAATAGCGGCCACCATTTTGTTTGAGGCGCTCGTCATCCAGAGTGAAACCTTTTATAATATATTCTTTTAGACGGGCTGTCGCCCATTGACGAAAGACTGTGGCGATTTTGGAATTAATGCGGTAGCCAAGAGAGATAATCATATCGAGATTATAAAAACTTGTCCGATATTTTTTGCCATCGGCTGCAGTTGTCAAATAATTTTTGACAACTGAATTTTTGTCTAACTCTCCCTCCCTAAAAATGTTATTAATATGATGACTGATGAGTTGTTTTGAAGTCTGGAATAACTCTGCGAGCTGATGTTGCGAAAGCCAAGCTGTTTCGTCTTCTAGTTTAACATCTATTTTTAGCTTTCCATCCTGTGACTCATAGAGAACAATGTCGCCTTGGCTATTTTCCATGGCATAATTATAACATGGTCGGGAGTTTTTATATACTGTCGATTATTAGATGTCTGCCTATATGAGCAATTTGAACATGATTTTTCAAAAATCCTATTGACTTTTTGGCGAAATTGGTTTATAATATTTTTATTGTGAAAAATACAATCAACCTGGCAGACAGGAGATGTTCACGAACAAGAGAGGCCTTAGAACAGTCTCTCTTTCAGTTTTTTACGGTGCATCCGTATTCGGAGAAGTTATCGGTTGTGACACTATGTAAATCGGCGGGAGTTTCTACGCCGACTTTTTATAGACATTATCCGGGGCTTTTGGAAGTGGCGGAAGCTGGGCATATGAGGATACAGATGGAACTGACTGTAGTTTTTGAGGAGAACACTTCTCTACTAATTAGCCTAACGAGGCTATTTTATTTTGTGGCTAAGCATGCGCTGTATTATAGATATAGTGTTCTGCGAATGAACGCGCGGGCATTTGAAGGGATTTCTAGCTCGATACAGACGGAGATTAAATTATTTGTCCGGACGAGCCGGGGGACTAGGCGGGCGAAAATGGTAGACGATTGGATTTGTTTTGAAGTTGGAAATTATGTGGCGACGGTATTAAAATGGTGGATTCTCTGGGATAAGCTGGACATCAGGAAGATAGACGATAGGGTGCAAGAGATTTTAGCCTTTATAAAACAGCGAATTGAGGCATCCGAAAAGCGACTAGCGGCGGGGATGGAACGGTGACGGGTTTTATTTACTGGGATTCTTGGGCGGGACGGAATATTTATCGAGTGCCTCAGAGAGGCTGGCGGAGAGGCCGCCCAAAATCTTGATGACGTCTTTTGCGGAGAGCCACCATTCTTTTTCATCCTCATCATAAAAGGCGCGGATAGAGCCGCCACCGAGCTCTAGCTCTTCTTCCTCGGATGTGGTATGCTCTTTGATGAATTTACGGAAATCAATCCTCCCTGTATCGATGCCGATTAAATCTTCAAAGCTGGCATCTAAAACCTCTTTTAATTTTTCTAGCTGGGAGACGGTCAGCTCCTTTTGACCTCTTTCAATCTCAATGTATTTCGGGCGAGAAACGCCGATTTGCTCGGCCACATAGGCCTGCGTTAGCCCCCGGACCTTCCGGACCATCCCGATGTTGTTTGGGTAATTTATTTCTTCTAACATTTAAATGTTCTCCTTATCTAAAATTTTTTCAAAAAACTTCCCTAATCTATCTTTGTTCAGGGCATAGATCGCCTCGGTACGAATTTCATTACTGGTTTCAAAGACAATTAGCTCCATAGTATCAAAAATCTGAGCCGGGATATCTTTATGATTGGCGGTCATGAGATATATGTCTTTGTCGCGGTTTACAAAAAGCTCTAGCATGAGCATGACATCTGTCAGGCTAGGAATCTTTTTAGTACGATTAAAACAATTATTTATGACTAGATTAAAAAGCATAATATCGGCAGAAGATATAAAATCAACTAAACTTTTCTTTAGTTCGATACCTAAATCTTCTAGAAATTTAGTAAAATTTATTATCTTTTCTAGCGTTTTAGAGCCTCGTATAAATTCAAAATAAACATCCGTGGTGGAATAGAATATACATCCTTTCTCTGACATGCTTGTTATTAAATCGCCAAAATCTTTTGTTTTTGAGGCATCAATTAATGCTGCCGTATCTAAAACAATAGTTTTGCCAGAATACTCATTCACTATATCTGGATTACACTGCAACAATCTCTTCATGATACTCTACCACATCATTGCGAATTTTTTTTGCCGATGCGCGCACTTTTTCGATGTCTATTTTGTCGCATGGCACATAATCAAAACTGAGTCCCATCTTTTTTACTTTTTTAAGGGCTCTGTTTATCCTGTCGTCTCCGCTTATAGTATCATGTTTTTTCATATTTTTATTGTAGCATGAACTCGCTTGGCGCTCAAGAACGGTCAGTTCCCTTTTCGCGTGATAATTTTTTCTTAACATTTAGCCTCCATTTATGATGTTATGTCTCTATTATAGACCGGCACAAATAAAAAGTCAATATAAAATGTAAAAATTGTTGACAAAGAATTTTTCTGGCGGATTGGGCGGGTTTGGGAAGAGGAGTGGGGGAGGGATGGCGCCGTTAGGGAGGTAAACCAGACTCTTTTGCGGAGAGCCACCATTCTTTTTCATCTTCGTCGTAAAAGGCGCGGACAGAACCGCTGATTTGCTCGGCGACGTAGGCCTGTGTCAGACCCCGAACTCTCCGGACCATCCGTATTAGGGGATGTGGATAGCTCGGTAGGTCTTCCTTGTGCACATTCGTGCACAAGTTTGCCCTTCCATTACGAGCCACAGGCTCGTAATGGTGGAAAAGTAGCGGGTTTTGAAAGGGCGAACAGGGGTGGAGGGTTCGGGTTCTCAAGACTTAGCCACGCACCGCACTGAGTACCCGTGGTACCCGGCGCAGTTGCTGTAGAAGTAGCTATCGGGGTCCACGTTCGAATTGCTCGAGTACAAGTTCAGGTAGTGCGCGACGCCTGAACCATTAGCAGTAGACGACCACCAGTACCCGCTCGAGCCAACACTGCGCAGCGACCCGTTAATATAGCCGGGCAGAGGCGTAAAGCCGCCGTTATTGCCAGAAGTATAGGCTCCGGTAAAGGTGCTGTAAGTATTAGCGTTATTGCGGTATGCTCCGGTACCGCCCCAGGCTTTATCTAGAGCTGCGAACTCGCCGCTCGAGCCGCCGGTAGGTAAGCGCCAACCTTTCGGGCAGATGTCGTAGCTGCTACCGCTAGTGCCGGCGGTAGCGGTGTACCAGTTGTAAAGATTACCGTTACTATCAGTTCGTGGGTAGACCGAGATTTTGTTATAGCAAGTAGAGTTCCAGTCTGTACACCAGGTACCGGTAGATTGAGCTACGTTGGAAGTTAGCATGTTAAAGCCGGAGGAGGAGACGTTAGAGTCGGAGGAAGTGAGGTTATAGTTAGAGAGTTTGAGGTTTTCTACCATCCAAACCTTCTGGTCTGGGAGACGCTTCACGACGTATTCTGTACCATCCCGGGTATCTACTAGGGTGGTCGAGTCCCCGACGTTCGGTAGGCTACTAGAGTCAAAGTTTTGCATGGTCGGGTCGGCTATGCAGCGAACTGCGTAGCCGCTTCTCTTGCTGCCGCTGCCCCGTACGAGACCGCCCGACGAACCCATGTACAAGTTATATGAGTAAGTCGAAACGTTCTGAGTAGTGGACCAATAGTACCCGTAGGAGCCGGCGTTGTCGAAACCATTGTTATAGTACCCACCAAGCACGAAGGACCAAGGGGAGGAGGTTATGTTACTAATAGTAGTGGAGTAATTAGCACCTTTAACGATAGCAGCAAGACCACCAGTATATGTTTCCCAACCACTACCAATGGCATACTCATCAGCAGTTGGTAATCTCCAATTCTTTGGACAAGCAAGCATAGCGGCGCCCCAAGTGTAGTAACCTCTGCCAGCATAATTTCCGGTACCGTCTATACGGTATTGACGGTTAGTATAGTAGTTGTCTCCAGTGCCCGGTGTGCCATGAGTGACGGCAGTAGTCGTTGTTGGGACGGTAATAGACTCGCCAGAACCAGTCGGGGTAGAGAAAGCTGAATCTTGTGGCGAAAGATTCATTGTGCCTTGTGCGGTAATTGAAGAACTTGCTCCTGAAACAGAGTCTACTGCGCCAAGGTTAAGGTCTTTAGTCATGATACATTTACCAGCAATATTGGCTACGGTGCTAGTACCGTAATAAGTGGCATTAGTTGGGATGCGATAGACAGAATAGATTTGTCCATCGCGAGTATCACGGAGTTTAGCGGTGGCACCTGAAGCAAGACTTGCGCAGTTAAAGCTCTGCATATCGCCATCCGCCTGCTCTTCCCAAACGGCATAAAGGGTGATGGTACTGCCGGAGGCGGGGGAGCCGGCGGCGGAGATGAGGGTTTGGACATCTACGGACGAATTAGCGGCGTAGGTGGCCGAGGTGGCGTTTTGGTCTAGACTCCAGCCGAGGAAGTTGTAGCCGTCTTTTGCTAATGTCCCCTGCCCTGCCGTTGTGAAGGTGCCGGTTTCGTAAATGGTGTCACTCGCCTTACTGGCCGCCCCGGTACCACCATTGGCATTATAGCTCACCGTATAATTATTCTGAGCTATGCAGCGGACGGAGTTGCCGTTGAAATTGTAGCTGCTTCTCCGGAGGCCCATGTACTGATCGCTCGGGTAGAAGTTTAGGTAGTACGCGCTGTCATTAGATTGAGCAGTAGACGACCAGTACTGCCCGCCCCTACCGACGTAGTCCAATGAACCGTAGATATAGCCGACAAGCGGGAAGATATTAGTCATAGCGCTATAAGTGTTTGCAAACATCCTGTTTGTGCCAGTACCACCAAGGGCAATATCGAGCAGGGCAAACTGGTTCGAGGTATTGTTATCGCCACCTACCGGGAGATGCCAACCTTTCGGACAGATGTCGTAATTTATGGTTACGTCAGCGGCGGTACTATAAGTGCCGTTGCCGGCGGTAGCGGTATACCAGTTGTAGAGGTAGCCGTTAGAGTCATTCCTGGCGTAGACGGCCTTGGCGTCGTCACAAGCGGCGCTGTTCGCCGTACACCAGCCGGAGTCGCCAGAATAGGTGATACCGGAGGTGAGGTCAAAGGTGGCGCCAGAGGCGAGATTGGTATCGCTTGAAGTCATCACGACATTGGAGACGGAGAGGTTGCTCATCATCCAGCATTTGCCGTCTGGGAGTTTCTTAACGGCATAGACTTTATTGTCTCTCGTGTCTTTTAGGTAAATAACAGTGTTTGTAGCGAGGCTTGGACAGCCAGTCCAGGTCTGCATATCGCCAGAGACTACTGCCCAGATAGCATAAAGAGTTTTAGTCTGGCTACCGGCAATGAGGTCTGTAACCTTCTCTTTGTCGGTATAATCTACATCTGCCATAGTACCTACACCATTTACGGCTGTTCCGGTTTTGCCGTCTGCACTGTTGCTCCAGCCGAGGAAAGTATAACCGGAACGAGTATAAGTATTAGCGGAAAGAGCGGTAGCATCTCCTCTTGGTATGCTTTGGTTTGCCATAGTACCGGTAGCATCAGAAGCATTTTTATCAAAGACTACGATATAATCTAGACAAGAACTGTCTGGTAGTACAGTATATAGCACATCTCCAGAATAAGTACCTGGAGCAATCGCGGTAGTGACTTTAGCACCATAGTAGATAGGAACAGTAGTACTGATTTCTACATTAGATTTAGTAGTAAGAGCAGTATTCATAGCAGAAGCGTATGTAGGAAGGCCATAGTATTTGCCGTCTGATACATCACTGCTATTTGCATTAATGCCCCATGTATCTGGAGAGAGTACGGTAGCAGTACTGCCTACAGTAGTATTTGAAGCAGAGATAGTATTGTTATTAGCTGCAGCACTATTGGTGAGATTAGTGTCTCCAGTACTAGTAGCAGAAACATAAACGGAATAGCCTACAGTACAGTTTGTATTAATGGTAAGGGTGTCTTGTGCGGTACTCATAGAACCAGTACTAGAAGGTTGTACTTTAGAAAACTTTACTAAGCCTTCTGGTGCGGAGGAAGAAACATTTAGATAGCTTGCTCCATAAGCGGAATGAGAGAAAAGAAAACCACCAGACAGAATAGCTAAGGCAAGCAGAGCGAACATAAGCGGAATGGAGCGAGAAATGCGGGAATGATGGGAATGAATGGAATGTTCAGAGCGTCCAAAATAGCCGGAAAAACCAAACCGGTCATGGGAAGTAAGGAGCCCAAACCTTAAGAGAATGAGGTTATTTCTCATTTGGGCTCCCTGATGGGTACCAGAGCTTCTTGATATTGCTCTGGTATCCATCAGGTAGTTAAAGTTTATATGTTTCATGGCTTCGCACCTCCTATGTTTAAATTTTGTTGGCGGTGCATTTTGATAAAAATGGCACCGGTAGCTTGCGACAAACTGGTACGGAACCAACTTGGCTGCCATATTTTGAATATAACAGCAACTACTGGTGCCATTTTAATATTCAAAATATGACAGTACTTGTGAAAGCCAAGATATAAAATTAAGGTTCCGTTTTCTAATAATAGTTTGTCGCACCCTTATTGTAGCATAGGCAGATGTTTTATGCTAGTGTTTTATTTACAATTTTGATAAATAAAGTTTCGCGGAGCGTGCCCTTTAGGCCGGCCTGGTCCACAGCCCTGGCGACGCCGGGGAGCGAAGGGTTGTTATAATCGTGAACAATAAGGACTGCATTTTTAGTAAGGCGCGGAAGAACGAGCTCTAGGGAAGTTTTGATAGAGCCATAGAGATCCCCATCAAGGAAGGCGAAGGCGATTCTTTCCGGCAAATCGTTTGGCGCTAAATCTTCAAAGAAGGCCTTTTTAATCTTTGGTACTGGGAGGCCGGCCTTTTTAAAGCGGCGGACGACCTCCTTTTTGGTGACGAGCAATTCCCCTTTTTTAAAATTATCACCGGCGGCGGAAGAATCTTCTCTAGTCTTTTCCGGCAAGCCCTCAAAAGAGTCATAAAGAAAGAGGCGACGGTCGAAGCCGTTTTGATGAAGTAATTTTTGGAGCAGAATAGAAGTGTCTCCTTTATAACAGCCGAGCTCAACAAAATCGCCCTCGACCTTTAAGGCTTTTTCAGCGAGGTCGAGGATGATTTTGGTCTCTTTATCTGAAACTTGTTGCAATTATTTTTCTCCTATGGGACTTTTCTTATCACGAAGAAAAGTCCCAACGAAAAGAATCAAGTATGAATCGGAAGTTGAAAAGCGCGGTTTCCAACTTCCGATTGATTTATTATTTATTTCAATAATTCCCCTGCTCTGCGGAGCATTTCTTCAAACTCGTCCGTACGGATGACCCAGATAGGCTTAGAGCCATCGGCGGCGATGTTGACATGGCGCTCTTCAAAATCGCCGAGGTTTTTATCATCATCAAGAGAGAAGCCGAGGTAATTTAGTTTCTGAGTGACGGTGCGGCGAATCTCATCCGAGCGCTCGCCGATAGTGGCGGTAAAGACAATGGCATCGACGCCGCCGAGGCTGGCCGCCATCTGGCCGATGCAACTCTGGACACGATAGACATACATGGCATGAGCGAAAGTACCTCTTTTATCGCCTTCATCGCGGAGTCTTAAAATCTCGCGCATGTCATCACTCTGACCAGAAACACCGAGAAGACCACATTCCTTATTAAGATATTTCTCGATAGATTCATCAGACTCATAGCCGAGATAGCGCTTTAAGGCGAGAGCGGCGGCCGGATCCATATCACCACAGCGAGTCGCCATGAGGAGACCGCCAATCGGGGAATAGCCCATGGTGGTATCGAGAGATTTGCCCTCAAAAACTGCGGTGAGAGAGGAGCCGGAGCCAAGGTGACAAACGATTAACTTCTCCGGGAGAATGTCTTGGCTCTTCATATAATTAACAATCGAGCCGATGGAGAGGCCATGATAACCGAACTTTTTGATGTCGGCCTTGTCGGCAATCTCTGTATCGAAGCCATAATATTTCATTAAATCTGGGCGGTCGGTATGGAACGAAGTATCCGAAATCGCGAGGATGGGTGTATCCTTAAAACTCTTGACGAAATGCTCAATCTCGCCGGCGACGACCGGGACATGAAGCGGGGCGCGCTTTTTACCCTTTTCAAGAGCCTTAAGATATTCTTCATCGACGATGTGATCCTTGGTAAAATATTCACCGGGGCAAGCGACGCGGGCGAGAATCGCATCGATCTTTGTCATGCCGCCGAGGTAGCCCTCTTCGGTCAAGATGCGATTAATATTCGCGACGGTGCTAGTCAGCTCCTTGAAAGTCTGTTTCAAAACTTTTTTAGAACCATCGGCCTTTTTCAGGGTGCAGATAATTCCCTTGCCTTCAAATTCAAAATGGAGCGAGCAAACGAGATCCGTTCCCTTATAAAGGGCATACTTACGAGAGCTGCTACCGGGGTTGGTAATCAAAATTAGTTTGTTTTTATCCATATTACTCCTTATGGGTGTTATTATATCATAGATTGTGCTAAAATAAAGGCATGAAACAATATTTGAAACAAATAAATCTCTGTATTAAGGTCATTATTATTACGGTCGGGGTGCTTTTATCGGTACTTTATTTCGTGCCGGGGACGCAATTTTATAAAATCTGGAGTTACCTTGCGACGATAGCGCTCGCTTTTGTCCCGGAAATCTGGCGACATGTTTTTAAGCTAAAGGCCTCTGATGAGCTGGAGCTCGCATATTATATATTCTTAATTCCGGCGATGGTATTGGGAATCGACCTTGATATTTATAAGGTCTGGACACCACTAGACAAAGTCGCGCATGGCTCATCCGGGGTCTTGGCGGCGGTAGTGGCATGGGAGATTTCTGGGCAGGCGTATACGAAAAAAGCAGAGACAAAGTGGTATAAATATATCTTTATGATTTGCTTTGCAGCGATGACAGCGGCGGTCTGGGAGTGTTTTGAATATGGGAGCGACAAGCTCTTTGGGACACATATGCAGGAATTGATTTCTGTCGGGTTGGACGATACGATGCAGGATATCTTATTCGCACTCTGTGGTGGAATTTTAACGACGGGGTTGATTGGAATTTTAGAACACACCGGATCCTCTCGTAAACCGGCGAAGAAAAAATCCTAGATTGAAAAATCGCTCGTTCTTTTGTAAAATAGAGATAGAATGAGTGGAGTAAAACATAAAAAAATTCTGATTGTTGCGATATTCCTCGCGGCGGTGTTTTGGACGGCGGCGGGGATGTGGATTTTTAGAAGTTTGTCCGATAAGGACCGCGCGACGGAACAGATTGGTGATGCGCGAAGTTTAACTCTTTCGGAAGCAAAGGCGAAAAACAGCGATACTGTCGGCCGAGTGAAAATAGCTGGGACGGAAATTGATTATCCTTTCGTACAGACACACGACAACGAATATTATAAAACGCATTCTTTTGATAAAAGTTATAATCCGGCGGGGTGGGTGTTTTTAGATGCCGGGAATGCTTCGGATTTATCAGGAAAACACAATATAATATATCTGCATGGGAAAATCGAGGGGACGGAATTTGAACCAGCGCGAAGTGTGATTGCGAGCAGCACATGGATGAAGGAGCCGTCCGATTTTGTCATAACGACCTCGGACGGGGTGCGAGAGTTGCGATGGCAGGTGTTCTCAATTTATAAAATTCCAGAAACAGATGATTATCTGACAATCGACTTTAAAAATAATAATGAGCTTTTATGGCTGGTATCAAAATTAAAGGGGAGATCGGTTTATAATTTTGAGGTGCCGTTTGAGGCTAATGATAAGATGCTGACCTTTTCAATCAAATACAATAATGAATATATTATAGCAATACATGGGAAACTACTTTAACGAAATACGATTTCGGATGTAGGCGCGCTTCGCGGCATAAGCGATAATTGCAATTACCACAAGCGAAATGCCGGAAAGCATAAGCAAATGGAAGACGGTTAGGTCAGTGCCGAAGCCCGCTGTATCTGGAGCGGTGACATCGCTATTATCCGCCGGGGCTTGGTAGGCGCTGGTGGAGGGGACGGCCGGATCATCGCTGTTGGCGGTGATGGCATCGCCATCGTAGCTGAGTGCGTCAACCGAGAAGGTGGTAGTCCTAAAGGTTAAATCTCCATTGGCATTCAAACTAGCATCGGAGATAATATTGGCGGTATAAGTAGCGCCGTCTGTAGTATGGAGATTAATGACTCTGAGGCCACGAGTACGGAGAGCGGCTTTAAACATTTCTGGGATGGGGATAGTGACTGTGACCGGGGTAGCGAGCTCACTAAGCTCTACTGATAAATCAGCGTTGTCGGAGACGGTAAATTTAACATCATAGATAGAGGCGAGGTTAAGACCTTCGACGGCGGACATGAGCGGAGTGACTGCGCCCTCTGGCAATTCTGAAACATCAGTCAAGACGAGGGAGACCGTTAAAGTATGGCCAAGTTTCAAAGCATTGACTAGCTGATTAAGCTTGCGACCGTTACTAGTGGAGTCATCGGGATTATTAATATAGGCATTTAAAGTATCAATAAGAGCGTTTTTTAATTCTTCGTTATTTGAGGTAATTTTGGAAAAATCAAGCTCATTCTTTTTCTCGGTTTCTGACTTATCAACGACAATGTAGAGATTGTTTTCTTTCTTAGTAAGGTAGCAGTCGGCAAGATAATCGGTAGGGTCACTAGTAAAGGAGCCACCCTTAATTATCACATCACCAGAATTTTTAATTTCGCTTTTAATAATACCGGGAGTGCTAAAGCTATCTAAAATTAGCTCGCCACCTGTCTCAACCGTAAGACTGCCGGATAAAGTGTGGCCGGCGGCATCAAGAGTAATTTTCTGACCGGATTTAACCACCAAATCAGCACTACAATCCTCCGTCATGACAATCACAGCGGAACCTGTCTCGGTACTGGTTTTGCTTAAAATAGTTTTTAAATTAGTACAACTTAATTGGCCACCTTCTATGGCGAAGGTATTTTTAGCTCCTAATGCGACTAGTGCGAGAGCCAGACATGCAGCGAAAACTTTTTTTCTCATTTTTACCTCTTATTAAAATATAACCTTTTGTTCTATTATTAGTATATAGCTTAAGGTTAAAAAAGTCAAGCAAAAAGCAAGGAAACAAGTGCACGAAAGCCAAATAAGCAAGTAGTACTTTTGCGACGCTACTCGCCGCCTGCTACCGCCGAAAAATCACAATAAATAGCCCATCCTCAGAGCTCTTATGCGGGAATCTAGGGGGAGCTCTTCGGATGGGTATTTATTGTCATTTTTGCGGGGCGAGTAACGCATTGTCGCCAAAGCACTACTTGCTCATTTGGCTAGCTGATACCTAACTATTTGACTACTTCGCCTTCAACAGCGTCGTCGGCGTCGTCGTCTTTTTTGTCTTTTTTATCGTCAGATTTTTCGTCAGACTTTGGTGCAGATTGCTGATACATCTTTGCGCCGATAGGCATGATCTTATTTGAAAGTTCCTTGGCGGCGGATTCGAGTTTTTCCTTATCAGCGTCTTTGTCGTTTAAGACTTCCTTAGCCTCTTTAACGGCTTCCTCGATAGTCTTTTTATCATCATCGCTGATTTTGTCCTTATACTCATCTGGCATTTTTTCGGCCTGATAGACAGCATTTTCGAGCTGGTTTCTGGCATCGACAGATTCGCGTTTCTTTTTATCTTCTTCGGCATGAGCCTCGGCCTCGGCGCGAGCCTTCTCGATATCCTCTTTGCTCATGTTACCAGAGTTTTGAATCGTGATGGACTGCTCTTTGCCGGTGCCCTTATCCTTCGCGGTGACATTTAGGATACCATTAGCGTCAAGGTTAAAGGTGACCTCAATCTGGGGAACGCCACGCGGAGCGGGAGCGATACCATCTAGAATGAAGCGGCCGAGAGATTTATTGTCATTTGCAAATTCGCGCTCGCCCTGAAGGACATGGATTTCGACGGACGGCTGATTATCGGCGGCCGTACTAAAGACCTCGGATTTGCTGGTCGGGATAGTAGTATTTCTCTCAATCAATTTTGTGCTGACACCACCCATGGTCTCGATACCGAGAGAGAGCGGAGTGACATCGAGAAGGAGAACATCCTTGACATCACCCTGAAGGACACCGCCCTGAATGGCTGCGCCGACGGCGACGACTTCATCCGGATTGACGCCCTGCATCGGGTCTTTACCGAAGAACTTTTTGACGCGCTCGACGACGGCCGGCATACGGGTCATGCCACCGACCATGACGACTTCATCAATATCCTTGGCCTCGAGCTTGGCATCCTTAAGAGCCTTTTTCACCGGCTCCTCGAGACGGTCAAGGAGAGGGGAGACGAGCTCCTCAAGCTTGGCCCTGGTCAAGGTGTGCTCGAAGTGCTTCGGACCATCTTCATCGGCGGTAAGGAACGGGAGATTAATATCAGTAGAAGTGGCGCTAGAAAGCTCCTTCTTGGCCTTTTCAGCCTCGTCCTTGATACGCTGCATGGCGGCGGCATCGTCTCTAATATCAATGCCGGACTCTTTCTTAAATTCATCGAGAAGATAATTGACGATAATATTATCAAAATCTTCACCACCGAGGTGGGTATCGCCATTAGTGGACTTTACTTCGAAGACGCCATCGCCGAGCTCGAGAATGGAGACATCGAAAGTACCACCACCGAGGTCGAAGACGACAATCTGTTCATCTTTCTTGGACTCGAGACCATAGGCGAGAGCGGCGGCAGTCGGCTCATTGATAATACGCTTTACTTCAAGACCGGCAATTTTACCGGCATCTTTAGTAGCCTGACGCTGAGAATCATCAAAGTAAGCCGGGACGGTAATGATAGCCTCGGTGACCTTCTCGCCAAGGAAGGCCTCGGCATCGGCTTTGATTTTAGCGAGGACCATAGCGGAGATTTCCTCCGGAGTCTCAGTCTTACCATCAAGCTCCACAGCGGCTTGGTTCCCTTTTTTGACAATCTTATATGGCATAATATCAATATCATGCTGGACTTCCTTGTCCTCAAACTTGCGGCCGATTAGACGCTTGATGCCATAAATAGTATTTTTAGGGTTGGTCACTCTCTGGCGCTGGGCAACCTTGCCGACGAGGCGCTCGCCCTTTTTAGTGACGGCAACAACCGAAGGGGTGGTACGATCGCCCTCGGCATTAGTGATGACCTCTGGCTTGCCGGCCACCATGTAGGCGAAGGCCGAATTGGTGGTGCCGAGGTCGATTCCGATAATTTTGCTCATATTTTTACTCCTTTTCTGCGTTATTTCTAGCACTCTCTATGTATGAGTGCTAATTTATATTGATTATAGCAAATTAGCAGTCAAAATGCAAGAGTGCTAATACAGGGGTAGAGATGAGATTTTTGGTAGATTTTATTAGGACTTTGGCTCTTTAACTTTAGGTTTTTTAAAGTGCTTTTTTAGGAAGGTTTTGATTTCGGTGCGATATTGAAAGATGACGAAAGCGGCTCCGGCGAGGACAAGGACGATAATCCCACCGATGGCAATAAAGGAAGTGGTTTCCCCGCCGCCGGTATCTGGGACTTTAATGTCATAATCTGCGCCGTTATTATTTTTGATTTTGCGACAACGATTGGTTTCGGGATTCCGCTCATAGCCTTCTTCACATTCTTTTTCGGCAGCGGTTTCTTTACTAGTCTCGACCTTTTTACAGCGATTAGTCTCGGGATTTCTAATCTGGCCCTCGGAGCAGGCCTTATAACATTTCCCGGCCGATTCGACATATTCATAACCATCTTTACATGAGGTGGACTTTTCGGCGGAAGATTTTTTAGATGAGCTCGAGGAAGAAGAGGTGGCGGACTTTGAGCCGGAGGAGCCGGTTTCGTAATTTGACTCGACGGTAGCTTTTCTGCAACGATTGGTCTCGGGATTTCGCTCATAGCCTTCAATACATTTTTTATAACATTTACCAACAGATTCGACATATTCGTAGCCGTCCTTGCAGGAAGGCGGAGCGGAGGAAGTGCTAGTTTTGGAAGAACTAGAAGAGCTGGAAGTGGCGGGGGTGGATGTGTCGCCACTAGAAGCAGACGTATCGGAAGAGGACGCGGATTTAGAGGCGGATTCAGAGGCAGAGGAAGATGTGGTGTCTTCCGTGCTGGTCTCTACGCGAATTTTACGGCAGCGGAGGGTCTCTGAATTTCTCTCCCAACCCTCGGCGCAGGCTTTATAGCACTTATTAACCGCCTCGACATATTCATAGCCGTCCTTGCAGCTCGGAGGGCTCTTAGAACTAGAATCGGACCCGCTGGCAAGGGCTGAGCCGGAATCTGAGCCGGGCGAAGCCGAATCTGTGGCCGAGACCGAGGATGATTTAAAAGGAAGGAACATAGCCGAAAAGGCTAAAAGAAATTTGAGGGCGCAGGACGCAAATGCTAAAAATGCCTTTTCGCCACGGGGCGCAGTTTTTGAAAAAATTGTCATGACATTATGATATGACGATTTTGAAAAAACTTACAATCATAACCTTTTTTGAAAAGTGTTTGATTGTAATTTTTAACAGAGGTTTTGATGTTGTAAATAATGTTTTTTGTACCGCTTGTGTTTAGAGTGTCATAACAGAGGTGAGTGATTTTGAGATATTTTATTCCTCTTATGTTATAATTAAAGTAATGGAAAATTTGGTGGATGTAGCACTAATCATATTGGCCGCGGTGGCAAACTCTGGTTTGCAACTCGGTGCGGGAACGCTGCTTTTGCTTTATAACGAAAGTCTGGGTCGGAGAGTCCGTAAAACGACGCGCCAAGTCACAAGAGGCTTTATTACCGGTGCGTTTCTACTTTCGCTACTTTTGGTTTCGACGGTAATGCTGATAATTTTATTGATTAATAGCCAGCCATTTACGCTGGAACAGTTGCCGGTGGTAGCCGGGGTGGCGCTAGCGGGGGCGGTGATCGTCTTTGGCCTGTATTTTAGAAGTGGTAAAAACACGATGCTCTGGATACCAAATTGGATGGCGAAGTATTTTAAGAAGCGAGCAGGCAAGGCCGATAGTGCGGCGGAGGGGATGGCTATCGGAATGATGGCGGTGCTAGGCGAGCTACCATTTTCAATAATTTTAATCGTGATTGCGGCGAATTCCCTGTTAAACTTACCACAAGCGGTAATAATTTTAGCAATAGTGGGATATGCTTTAATTACGGTTATGCCTTTAATCATAATGAAACTGCTTATCAAAAGCGG
Source organism: Candidatus Saccharimonadota bacterium (assembly GCA_017509895.1). Taxonomy (GTDB): domain Bacteria; phylum Patescibacteriota; class Saccharimonadia; order Saccharimonadales; family Saccharimonadaceae; genus Nanosyncoccus. The sequence goes on along the minus strand of JAFWOH010000027.1, from coordinate 40,138 downwards.
GAGCAGTTTGGCGGAGATACAGAGGTGGCGAGTAAAAAATAAGACCTTCTTTAGAATCTTTGTAGGAATCTGTTATGTAGCGATTGCGGTGTTTTTAATTGCCTTTAAGATATTAGGGAATGTGAACTGATGAAGATAAAAGAGAAAGTAAAAACAGCTTATCGGCGGGCGGAGGCCAAAAAACAGGCGACCGAAAAGCAAATGCGGAAAGGAGGAAAGAAAGTAAAGTTTTCGAGGAAGAAGCTAGTTGATGAAATTATGTTTGAGGCGAAAGTCCTCGGCCGACACATGGGCTCGGCGATGATAATCGCCGAAGAAGTGGCGGACGAAGTAGAAGATTGGGCAAACAAGAGGGCCTTTATTACGGAGGAGGATATTACGCGAGTGGCGAGTAAAAAACTCGAAAAATATGACAAAGATTTGGCCTATATTTATAAAAATCGTGATACAATAATATAAAGATATGGGAAAAAGTTTTGATTATGACACAATAATTATCGGAGGTGGCGCAGCCGGGATTACGGCGGCGCTGAGCCTTGCAAAAGCAAAAAAGAAGGTCGCTATCGTTGAGGCGGGGCGGCTCGGCGGGGCGAATTTGAATTATCGCGATGTGCCTTACCATGCGGCGCAGAATTTTGCGCATACCTATGCGGAGGCAATGGCGGGGGTAAAGTTTGGGATTACTTCTACGAATTTACGCTATAATTATCCGACGGCCCTGAGAGTGCAGCTACGGGCGGTGACAAGGGCTGGAGAAAAATTTGGCAAGAAGGCGCTAGAGGCGGAAGGGATTACTTGTATCTCTGGCTTAGCACATTTTGTTTCGGCTAATGAGATTTCGGTGCGAAGGCGATTACCGGCGGTCCCGACAGCAGCGGAGGCAAAGGCCGGAACGGATGGAAAGACTTTGACAGCGGCGAGGTTCTTAATTGCGACTGGCTCTATACCAAAAGTTTCAGAAATCACCGGGCTTTCAGAGGCAAAGCATTATACCCCGGAAAATGCACTAAGGATGGAAAAGCTGCCTAAGAGTATGCTAGTGATTGGGGGTGGGCCAAGCGGAGTAGAGCTCGCGGAATATTTTGCTAGCCTAGGGGTAAAGGTCGTGATTGTCGAGCTTTCTGAGAGATTGCTCCCGCGTGAGGATGAGGAAGTGGGACAGATTATGTCGGCATATCTCGAGAAAAAATTGGGCGTAAAAATTTTGACCAAGACGCGGGCGGTGGCTGTGCAAGGCGATACGATTTCTTCAAAGGTAACTTTGGCACGGAACGGGCAGGAAAAGTCTGTACGCGTGGAGTGCATCGTGGCGGCAGTAGGCTCAAAGCCAAACACAGATTTGGGGCTTGAAAATGCCGGGGTGAAATTTGATAATAAAGGAATCTATGTTGAAAAAACTTTGCAGACTACGGCAAAGAATATTTATGCGGCTGGAGATGTGGTAGGTGGGGATAGCGCGACGGAACTCGCGAATTACGAGGCTGGGGTAGCGGCGGCGAATATGCTTGGCAGGAATAAGACGACCGTAAATTATGATGGCTTTATGAGGACGATAGATACGAATCCGCAGGTTGCGACGGTGGGGATGACCGAGGATGATTTGATGAAGCGAGACCTTAAATATAATAAGGCGATGCTCCCGCTTTCAGCGGTTTCGGCTGCTATTACTTCTGATTTTAAGCTTGGCTTTGTGAAACTATTGTCTAATTCTCAAGGAAAGATTTTAGGCGCAATGATGATGGCGCCCGATGCGGCGGCAAATCTGCAAGAGGTGGCGCTGTGTGTCCGGCATGGGCTCTCGGTGGTGGAGGTGGCGAGCACGCCACACATAAATGGAGAATGGGGTGAATTGATTCGGCTCGCGGCGAAAAAACTGATCTAACTATAGTGGGGCTTTCTTTGGAAAGAAAGCCCCAACGAAAGAAACCTAGCATAAAATCAAAGCTAGGCACATGTCCTAGCTTTGATTTTGTTTATGATTAAGCTCCTAGCTGGGTCTACAAAGGGGGGATTTGTAGACCCAGCTAGAATCTGAATCTATATGGTTGCGGGGGTTGGATTTGGGCCTACGGCCCCTTTTGGTCATGAGCTGAAAACAACTGAGCTACCAGACTGCTAAATCCATGGTTGCGGGGGTTGGATTTGAACCAACGACCTTTTGGTTATGAGCCAAACGAGCTACCAGACTGCTCTACCCCGCGATGTTTTAATGTTCCTACTATCTAACTCAAAGCCGCTAGTTGGCTCATGAGCCGTCACAACGGGGAGCTACCAGACTGCTCTACCCCGCGATGTTAAGATACTAAGACAGTATACACCAAAAATAGTGGCTTGTCAACACCGTCTAGGCCCATTTTTGAGGGTTAGTTGGTGGTAGGGACTTCTTGGGGGAAATTGGTATCGGCGGTGCCATTGTTAGCGCAATTTTTGCTATTGCCTTCGCTGTCTGTGAACCAACAGTTCCTAGAAACCCAGAAATTTTTGTCGATGGCGGCATTGTCTCCGGAGGTTTGAACAGCATATTCTGGATAGATGAAAACATCATTGATGGCATTAACACGGGCGGTGACACGGCGATAAAGGGTGCTGGCGCGACCGGTGGAATCGACGATGAATTGGATGCCAACCCAATCGGCATAGGCCGTGCAATTGCCATTTATAGAGACTGCGGTGCAGGCCCGGACGGAGACATCAGTATCCTCTGGTGCTCCATATGGCAAACTGAGCCGAATCATGAAGGTGTGCTCAGCTCTTTCCCCCTTCCAATAAGTAGGCGGTGTCTGGATGGTGGCACGGCAACGATAATCGCTATAGCTAAAGTCACGATTGTTATCTGGGTAGGCGCAGTAAACTGACTGGGGAGACTGATCACGCTTTGTACTGTCTTTATTAGAGACATCAAGAACAGTTTGCGTATCGATGCTAGTGGTGACAAAACCACCTTCATTATTATTAACTCTGCTCGCATTAGGGTCTGGGTATAGCACCAATAGTGCATGGTCTGTGCCATCACCATTCTCATTATTAATATCTAACTCGTACATCTGGAATTTTTTATCGGTTTGTAAGATTTCCATGGTGAGGATAGGTAGAGAGCCGGTGGCAATTTCTTTGTTGCCAAACGGTTTGTAATTGCCATTGTCGTATAGATTAGTCAATAGCGAATTTTTTGGCATGAAATCTCGAGTGCCATTAAAGATTGCGGAGTCATTATTATCTTTAGTCCGAGAGTACCACTGTACTTCAAAGGCTACGACATTTTTGTATTTATCGCCTTCAAGACGAACCGGGACGGTACGGGAAGATTCGCTCTCGCCAAGAATAGTTAGATAATCCTCGGAATCGTTCGCAATAGTGACACAAGTATAAGCCTGATTAAGTATTGAATTATCTTCCGAATCGGTGGCCCCGACGGGTATTTCGCCATTTTTAGGAGTCTCATTCGCGGCAATTCTCCCTAAAATCCTAGGGACGGTATCACAGCTACCGTCACCCCCCGCTTTGAAAGCATCAAAACTAGCTTGCATCAGACTGATGATTTCGGGGCATCGGCTCGAAAAGCTTAGCCCGCTGGCCCCAGTCTCGCGGCAGGCATTATACATGATGATGGCAGTCTTAGCATCCTCGATTCCGGCGAGAGCGGAATCATAGGCCGATTGGGATAAGTCGCTATTCGCGGCTTCCTTTGACTCGGTAAGCATAACTCGAACAAAGCTCATGGTTAAAATACCGAGAAGTAAGGTGGTAAAGGCTACTAAATAGAGCGAGGCCATGCCTTTTTTTGTCTTTATTATCATATCGATAGTCCTCCTGTCGCGCGAGCGGCGAAATTAAATTTATTGATGGCACAATAGGAAAAATCTGAGGCAAAACTGTCCGGGCGGGAAACCTCGCAGAAATTACCAGTGGTAGTAATATCAATGTCCCCCTTCATAGTACCGAGAAGAAAACTACCTGCGAAGAGTGCATGGCCAGCGGCCTCGTAAACAGCTGGCCGATACATGATGAATTCATAGAAGACTAAGTCATTCTCAGAGGCAGAAAGGAGTTCAACATAATTTGAGGCTTGATCACCGGCATCATATTCATTCCCAGATAGAGTAGCATCATCCTTAGTCTTATTGGCACAGACGGCGCGCCTAGAATCATTGACCCGAGCAAGACGGAATTTTGTTTTTGTCTCGTCGCCCATTTTTAGAATGGCTTTTTTATTCTCATTTTCAGGAGAATCATCCAGATTGAGTGCGTATCCGGTATTCCAGACATAACTATATGCCCCCGTACAGAAAGCACCATGAAGCTGGACATTTTGACGATTGCTCTCATCATTTCTAATGTTAATGTTGTCACGATTCTGAGTGAAGGTGTACTTATAATCTAGTGTTTGATCATAACGACTGAGGAAGATGGTACGCGAAAATTCATCAATGAGCTCGCGACCATTGTTATTGACGACCTTGATAGTAATTCCCTTTTCATAAATGACGGCGAGCTGGACCGAGACAAAGCCAATGGCGAGAAGTAAGAAAGAAATGAAAAGCATGGCAATGGCAAGCTCAAGGATGGTGAAGCCGGATTTTTCTGAATTATTTAGGCGTCTCATAGGCTAACATACTCCGGATTAAAGAGGCGAAGGACGGTGCCAATAGTGGTCGGGCGCTTCGCCCCGGACGGCATCCAACAGGTGTAGACATAAAAATCATAGTGACGGGACTTTGGAGCGCTGGAATCGGAATCTTCTAAGACCATGTCGTAAATCCCTTCGATGGCACCAACATGAATATAATCCATGCTGAGATCATCATCATCGCTCTCGGCAAAGACATCGTCGGAAGTCTTTGGCGTACCGTCTAGATTGGTCTGATCATTGATGTAGATAACCCGAGGGTTGACTACGGCCGGACGAAACGGAGGAGTGGTGGCGCTATTTTCGACAGCCCGAATAAGGGTATTTTCATAATAATCAGGCTTACCTGCCTCATTGCCATTGACAACATAGCGCGGATTGACCACGAATGCTTTGGCGGTATAAATGGTATTTCCGGTATTATCATAATATAAATCATCACAATTAGTAGCATCTAGCTTGGGGAGTTTTGCGGGATCAGCTTTTTGTTCGGTAATCCTGTTCCAAAGATTAGCATATTCGCTATTATTGGCAAAAGCCTCGTGGACGAAGCGGAGAGTTTCTGCCTGAGAATCTATCTCGGTGCGGGCGAGAGAGAGCTCTAGGGAAGCCTCGGCGCCGGAAATGCTACTGTTCATAACTGCGATGGAGACGACGGCGACGAGAGAGAACATGGCAAAAGCCAAGACTACTTCAATAAGGGTGTCACCGCGTTTTTCTGATTTTAAATGCATGGGTTATAATCCTTTTCTAGATCCGTAGGATCTTTTTTAGTATTACTCTCTTCAAGTTTAACGGCAGAGGCATTTTGTCCACCATCAATAAACTCGATGAATTTACGGCGACCAACGATAGAAACATAAGCGTCATCAGAGGCAAGACAGAAGCCAGTATGAAACTTTTCATCTATGGGGATATTGTAATAATCCTCTTCCTCTTTAGAGTCTCTTAGTAGTTTAATGGGCGAATTTTCATTGACGATATTCGTATAAGAGCTACCGGTCAAATTTTCGCAACTGACATCTCCTACCGGGTCAGAGCTGTCAAAATGAAAATCCCAAGGCTCAGAGCCAGAAGGACGCTCGTAGAAAAGAGTATGGACATCTCCAGATAGCGGCGAGCGAACAATCATAGCAAAGCCAATAAAATTTTCATCTTTAAAATTTGCGGACTTTGAAAAAGTGCCCCAGTCAAAATCATAAGTTGTATAGCCGGCGGCTGGAGAAATATGACAGTTGCTAGTAGCACTCCTAGGATTTTCCGATAGAGCCGCTCGAAAATCAGCATGGACATATTCTAGCTCGGCTAAGATTTTTTCTCCAGCGATAGGGTCTTTATTATTAAGTTGTTCTAGATCGGTACTGGTTTTTGGTGAATCTTGTTTCGTCTGTCTAGCGGCGGTAGCGACATCGCCAACAATATCAAAGATATGGACCTTTTTTGAGGCCTCACTATTATTGCCGACCCCGAAGAAAAGAATTTTACCGTAAATGGCGCAATTAGTGCGACCGGGATAGAAGGCTACTTCATCTCCGCTATCTAAAACATCAAGATAATCTGAGGAATTGCCAATGTAAAGTTTTTCGTCTCCAGATAAAGCACTCGAGAGAGTGCAGAAGTTTCGTGCGCCCTCGATGCCGGTGCGATTATTTTCGGTGTTAAGAGCTTCCGTATAAATATCCCTTAAATAATCAACGAGCTCCGAGGCGGCAGTATCATAACGATTAGTAGCAATACGACCACCAAAACCAATAGCGACGGCCATAAAAAGAAGCGTAGCAATAGCAACGACAAGCGCCGTCTCTAGCAAAGTAAAACCAGACCTCTGCTTTTTCATACTTCTATTATACACGAGCGTAATAATTTTCTCAAGAGTTTAGTAGCGGGGAGAGAGCTCCTGAGCATAGGTGATAATCGCCTGACCGAGCTGCTGGGACTGTGAATAGGCCCAGAAATATACGATGGGGCTAAGATTGATGATTTCTGCGGGAGTGATGGAACCATCACAGGTAAGGTCACGCCAGGAAGCTCCATTTACTGAGTAAGTGTTATCCTGAGCGCCGAAACGGTCGGCGGCACGATAGGCGAGTTTTAAGGCGGTTTTATCTGCCTCTGACATAGACATTCCATTCACCTCGGAATCGATTCTTTCATTGAGACAACTTCTAACTTTGTCGTAATTTCGCCCATTTCGCAATTCACAATAGCTTTCCCACTCCAGTTTCTTCTCTCTCAAGGATTGATAGACCGGGCTGCCGAGGTCACCGGAATAGCCAGCCCATGCGCCACCGGTACGATTTAGGAGCAATTCGGAAGTAAGGACGGGACCATTGATTTTAAGAGTCCGCCAACAAGTATTCATAGTTGTTTCGCCAGTTTTAAATCCGGCACAGGTATTAATGAAGCCACCGTTATAACCATCTTCGTCGGAGTCAGTAACAAGCCATGCGTCAATCTGAGTAACATTCTCGCCAATGCTGATGGATTTAGCAATGATGATGACTTGGGGGATGGTAGAGAGATTTTCGGCGTCAAAGCCACCAGCGCTAATGTTGCGGTTTTCGAGAGAGAGATTGTTAATATCTTTTTCATTAGAAATACTTGAGCAAGTCCCTTCAGTAATACAGATATTATCCTCGATAGTGAGATGCCCGTTTACTTTGATAACGACAGTTCCAGAAGTCCAGTTTTTAAGTTGGCTTCCAATGGTTTGATCTCCAGTCCATGAAGACATTATGACATGGGCATTACGCCAAGAATAGTATTTAGCACTGGAAAAGCCACCAATAGCATTATAGATTCCTTGTATAGTGGCAGGTGGAGAAGAAGGCTCTACTGTGTCTGGCGGGGTATAGAAGGCTTTAATGGTCTTTTTGATGTCATTTGGCTCGGTAGGATCTTTACTTAGCTCACCAGCAACGCCTTCCTTGCAGTTATTATTTGCTATCGTGAGACGCGAGAGGTCACAAAAATCTTTACCATTAGGATTGCCATAGCCGTCGGAAGCGAGGCCACCCAGAAGGCCGATATTACTAGTGTAGCCGAGAGCGGAAGCGGAGGCGAGGCCATAGACACTACCCTTCGCTACAACATAATATTCATCCCAAGAGCCAAAATAGGCATAGCCCGGGGCTCTTCGGCGTTTGTCATTCTTATCGACTTGTGGTGTGCCGTTGAGGAGGTCACCAAGGCGGGCATTGACGGATTTTTTCGTGACAGACGACCAGATGTTGCCACCGGAATAAGAACCGCCGTTCCAGATTTCAGCGCTAGGCTTTTTGGCGACGGTGCGACAGGAGGCATTAGAGACGCGCCAACGGGTACTAGTGTAATTGCTGAAATTACTATTGACACTATAGGAATTGGCGCCATAAGCGGGACTGTTTGGATTGTCATTGAGAAGCCCCTCCTTAGGAACGCCATGACTATCACCATAATTAATCGCCGTTGCGACACAATATTTATAGCCGGCTATGGTATCCGGAACAGTAAGCAGTTCAGTAGCTTTATAATAGCCCATTTCTCCTTTCGGATCACTAGTGCGGTTGCCAACATAGCTGTCCGCTTTATTGGCTGCACCGCTTCCTTTGACGACCCGAGATTTGCAGCTAGTCAAATCTTTACCTAAGATACGAGCATAAAACTCGCAGACATCTGAGTCGCTGTTCGGAGATGGCAGATTCCCATTCCATTGAGGGTTTTCTACTCTGAAAACTGATTCCATGTGGCTATCCCAATTATTATAATCTTGAGCTAATTTATCTTTAATACTATCTAAATTAGTGTTGTCTTCAATCAGGAATTCGACGAGATCTACCTCGGTATATGGAGGGGTATTAGTGGCATATTGTATATAGTTATCTCCTTCTTTATCACTAGTGAGCTGATTGGCGCGCGGAAGAATATCGACATTCGTGTCGTATTTAACGACTTCACCAGGATAGACTATGCCAGTATCGTGGTCTTTGATTTCGCCAGTAATGTTAGTAGTGTAGTTATAAGGGATTTTTACCCCGGCACCCTTACTAACGATGGCGATACCGGTGCCACTAGAGCTGTTGACACTATATTTAAGGTTTTGTCCAATCGTAGCACCAACGGCGCTATAGGAAGCATTGCTACTACCGCTAGAAGCGAGAGCTTTGGCGCTATTACAATGTTCTAATGCATCTTTCATCTTTGAATCGTCTTGATTGATATAATCCGGTAAAAGACCGGGAATAACAAATCCGCCATTGTCTGTAGTGCGCCCAGTATAATATTCACAGTCGTAACTAATTTTTTCAGTACCCCCATCTTCTGTATCAAAGTCGTCATCATCGTTATTATCTTCTCCGGTTCCTTTGTCAGCAAGCTGAACGGCGTCTTCTCGTGCGTCTGGGGAAGTGAAGGAGAGCTGCTTCTCGCTAGAGTTCCAAAGCGAGGCTGATGTAATTTTGTATTTAGTATCTCTAGCATCAGAGTCACTACTGTCGAAGACAGATTCATCAATATACTGAAATTTAAAATTCCCATTTCTAATGGCTTTTTGGAGAACGCCGATGCCCTGCCCAAGCAAATTAAACTGTTTTCCAAACAGCAAAGAATCCACGTCGTCACCACCACCCTGGCCGGCAAAGATTTCAAAATGCCTATCTGTAAGATTATTGACTGGTATGCTCTTTCGCCCAACAAAGCAAATAGAATAAGAAAAGCGAATGCTATCCCCGGGCTTTGCAAAAATGGTAATATTGTCGTTCTTATTGGCGGCAGTAGTCATCTGAAAGCCCGAGCCGACCTCTTTGGTGCCGTTCTTAGATACGCCAACAGTGGCAATATTGCTGCCGCTATTGGGATCACCACCTTGTCTGCAACTAGTAACAACACCACCGCTTGGGTTGCCGGAAGATGCCATTTGAGCTGGATAAAAGGTAATGCAGGCTCTGGATGTCCTAGATCCGGTACCGCTCGTCAAATTGCCGGAAGCATCGTAGGCGACATTATAAGAAATAGTTTGACAATAAGTCCTAGTGGATGTAATAGTAAAATCCCGGGTCACTTCTATTGGCGAAGAGTAAAAATATTCGACGCCGTTAATATCCCAGCGACGATCGCCGTTATTAAGATCGCTAAAATTAACAGAGCCACTTCTACTCGAGCCATCGGTATTAAGCTGATAGCTAGCATTGCCGCCCTTTAGCTGATAGTCGTAAGCGACACGGGCAAGATAAGATCGAAAAGTGACGGTAATTTTTTCGCCATAAGGAACCATGACCGTAGAATTTGAACTACTGCCATAATAAGAGGAACCGTTTAGAACCGGTGCGCTGGTGATTTCGCCAATAGTAACGGTAGAGAAGCTATCCAGGTTCGTTTTGACATTAGTAGGAGCGGTGCCGGCCTCATTGGCGCAGAAATAACTGAGGTCTCCAATGTAGCCACCGCCAAGCGGGTCGGCCGTGGTGTTGATATATTTATTATATATATCTAAGACCTCTTTCATTGTTTTATTGCGCATTACGAAGCTAATACCGTTCTGTGATGCCGGAACTGCGCTAGTAGAGTTTGGAATATAGGGAATGACGTTGGTCGGGGGAGCAATGGTGTTAGACGGCAGGCTATTGCTATTTAGAGAAATGTCACTTAGCCGGATGGCGGAAGCGGGCTGGCCATCATAAGCATTGCGAAGTAAAACCCAGAAACCACCATAGCTTTGGCAAGTCTGGGCGGGAATGGCAACTTTGGTATTGTTACTGCCCGTAGGAACATAAAATTTATCATCAGGCCCATAATTAGACCCGGTAATTTTATAATAATACCACGTGGCCCCGGCAGCCCGGCTAACATCGCGCGAATTTTCGCCATAGGCGGTAATAGCGGAAGCTTTTGACGACATAAAAACCCCCGCCACGAGGAGGCTAAAGATGAAAATACTTTTAAAGACTTTAACTCTCATCCCTGTAATCCTCAGATTCACATTCTTCTTCACAATCGTCTTCGTTAGATTCATCTTGGTCGGTTGGTTCCGTAGTGACCGAACTTGGTTCAATCTCGCCAGCATCTAGTTTTGCAATATAGTCATAAATACCTTCGTCTGTGATGCGTTGATAATATTCGGTGGCGGTTTCAGAATCACCATCGCGGTCATAGAGATATGACAAAGTAGCATAGAGATAGTAGCGAGCAATGGGCGAAAGCGAATCTGGCGAAATGTCCTCTAAAGTAGTAAGGCCAGAAATCGGATCTCCAGTTTGACCAAAAAAGCTGGCTAGGTCTAGTTTAAGGCTGAAGACTTGTTCTGGCTCGCTCGCAGCGGAGATTTGTGACTTATAATATTTGATGGCCTCCTGATAACCTAGGGCGTTCTCGGGCTTTGCTTCGAGGAGCTGATAGGCATAATTATTAATCTCTTCTTCGGTGGCGCCGTTTCTAATCGAAGGGCCAGATTTTTGAAAGGCGAGATTTATAACTAGGAAGGCAAAGACTAAGGCAATACTAGCTAAAAAGAGAATGATGGTGGTAGGTTCTTTTTTAAAATTAGATTTCGTATTCATATCGTCTGCCTTTCTCAATTTGTGCTGATGTTGTTGCTATAGCAGGTATTCTGATAGTCGTCGACGATGCGACTAATCTTTGTGAAATAGACTGAGACATTTTTATTTTGCCACTCTTTATTTGTTTTGGCTCCAAGTATATCTGTCGTACCCGGCTCAATATAATCTTTCAAGGCAGGGTCACGATACCATGGAATCTCATAGGACGAGTCGCCAAGTATTTCTCTGCTAATCGTGTATGGGTCATACTGTGCACCTCTCTCTGCTTCAAAATAGATTAAAACGGTGTTCTCGTTTACGACGAAATTATCGGGCATGCTAGCCTTGGTTTCTCCGGTTAAAGGATTCTGAACTTTGCCTTTTAGTATATCTATAGTCATCGAGAGCTCTTCTCCATAGATTTCCCTAAATTGTTTCTTGTACATTTCTAATTTCTCTTTAAGTGTTTTAACGAGACTGCCGTCAGAATCGCTGTAACCTTGAATATCTTCAACGACATAGAGAATCGGGATGCCGTCAGAGTCAATACCAGAGGCATGGCTGTTTGTATAATAAGCAAGAGTGAGAGGGTTATCGGGAGTAGAAGCATATTGCATATAGATTGAGGTGGACTTGTCTTCAGAATGGCTACTTTTAGTACTACCGGCCTTAAACCATTCCTTGCTACAGAAAGGATTAGAAGAGGAACAATTGTAGAGACTGAGCCATCTCTGCGACTTAAACATGCTTGGTATCGTCTTGCGACTTATGCGGGTATTGTAGCTAAGGAACACTCGATTTACACCTTTTAGCGGAGTATAGCCCTCATTATGGCCGTCAATATCGTCTACGGCTAGGAAACCATCGAATTCACCCTGTGGAAGGCCGGGAACTTTGACTTTGTTTTCTTGTATTCTAAGATATTGGTTGTAGATTTCATGTGGGATATATGGTCTAGAATTAGGATCGGAGCCGTAGTAAACTGAGCCACGAGGATAAACGGCCAAGGCTCTTATAATCTTGCCATTAGTATCAACTTCATTTGCCGGGTTGATGTCTTTGATTTGGTCATAAGAAGTTTGGTAATATTTCTGGAAAGTCCCGTCGAGGCAGCCCTTGAGATCGTCAGTCGAAAAAGAGTGGTATGTATGGCCGTCATAGCCAGTCTCAAACATAGTGGGACATTCATAAGTTATGGATGTAGGGTCGTTTCTTCCTATATAGACATTGTATTTTTCAGATGATAAGTAACTTTCGCGGTAATAGTAATCATAGCAAGTTCTAGGGTTTTCTTCCGTTCCGCAAGAATACGAATACCAACTTTTATAGTGATATTTTCTTCTATATGTTAGGTTGACAAATTTAAGTGCTTGGTCGATATATGCAAGAGTGTGCTGAGGATAAAAGTGGAACTCAAGAATGGTAGCCCCTCTACATTGGCGATTAAGTGAGGCATAGGGGCGATTGTTATTAAGCGGTCTGTCCGGTGTACCGATGACATTATTCATGGTAGAATTATTAACTCCCTTCACACGAATGGTTGGACAATCACCGTCAGCACTCTCATCTCCCTTTTTACCTTTGCCGTAAGCAGAAGTGACATATTCGCGAACATCATAGCGTTCACCAAGAGATTGTGCACCACCAAGATGGTCAATAAAGTGGGTATCATCACGAGCAATTTTAGTGTTGTCTTTGGTCTCGGCAGTTTTAAAGATGCACATACGCTCTTTATGCTCACCTTCCTTTGACCCACCATGCGGCTCTTCATATTTAATTTTAGGCAAAATATATAAGACATTGTCTTCTTTAGGGTCTAAGTTTAAATTGACTTTATTCGAACCATAAGTAGCAGTGAAAATTACTGCACTGCAAATATGATCTATACCACGAGCCTTTGCACTGAAGTTCATATAACCTAGGCCATATCGTTGATCAATAGGTTGCCAGTATTTGATTGGAGTATTCCCATTTCCGTTTTGAGCGGCGGCACCCTGCAACCCATTTTCAAAATACAAAACGCTCTCAGTGTTCCAGTCCCAATCACTGGCATACTTTCTGCGACTGCCGGAAGCAGCCCAAGTCATAGACTCATTCGCCACGAAGATGCCGATGCCGGCGGCGAGGCCGCAGAAAACCATTACGGCCCAAACAGCCATCAGGATTTTTTCTTTAGACCTTCTGAGTTTCATTAATATTATAATAGCGTAATCGGGATGAAAATGCAAGTAAAAAGATGTTGAAATTTCTATACGAGATTCAAACTAAGCGCCAAAAAGGAAGGAGAGCCATTTTTCAAAATTGGTGCGGGTGTCTTCTTCGTCGGTCATAATAACGGTTTTAGTTTCCTGATGCTTGGTCCTAGCTTTTTCGGAATTTTTCGGTAGATAGACGAGCGTCTCGCCCTCAAAGCCCTTGTTGTATTTCGCGCGGGCGGAAAGCTCCTGATATTCCTCCGAGGCATAATAAGTATTTTCAAGCTCGGCCGCCTCGACTTCTAGCTTCGCAATTTCTAGCTCCTTTTTGCGCGAGGAGAGGCGCTGCTCTAGCTCCCAATTCCTCGTGACACTCGAAATCGTCCCCCAGACACAGACTGCGAAAAACAATAGCGCGAGCGTAAAGAGGAATTTATCAAGGGGAAAATCGTGCTTGATGTTGTATTTAATTTTGCGGAGCTTGTCCTTCACAGATTCATTATATCATAATCGTTTTACTTTTGGGGTGGTAGATGGTAGAATAATGTATATGGGGGCATAGCTCAGTGGTTAGAGCAGTCGGCTCATAACCGATTGGTCATTGGTTCGAACCCAATTGCCCCCACCACATATTTAGACTTTTCAATAAAAAGAGGCCGATTTGCTCGAAAGGCCTCTTTTTAGCTAAAATAGGAAATTATTTCTTCTTGGAGAGAGTCAAGAAACCGTTCCTTGGGTTTTCATTGACCTGACGATCATCTGGAAGATCGCAAGGAGTGCCCTTGCCGCCGTCTTCGGTCTTAGTGAAGAAGTAAATAGTCTGTGGTTTGCCACCGCGAAGAGTCACTTCGGACTTCCTAAGATAATATGTAATTCCTTTGCTGTTTGTATGCTGATAGGCCATACGTTCCTCCTTAATTGATATTGTATTTATATCTTATCGCCTCTTATAATATCTGTCAAGACTTTTATGTTTGAATTGTAAATTATACTGTAATTTTAGGCCTCTTAGTAAAAAGCCTCCAATTAAGATTAGACAGCAGGGAGGGTATTGCAAACGCTACTCGCCGCCTGCTACCTTAGTGGGGCTCTCTTTTAAAAAGAGAGCCCCAACGAGAGAAACTAAACACTAAAATCAAGTCAAGCAAAGCTCGACTTGATTTTGGTATATGAGCAATTTTTTGCGGGGCGAGTGACGCATTGTTTGCAATACCCTCCCTACCGTCTAATCTTTAGAGCAATCTTTAAGGTTAGCCAGATGAAGAAGCGGATGATGATAACGACAATGAGGATGATTGTGATAATTGCAACAATGCTGGAGGGGGTGAAGGTGATAAGAGGGGAAATGAAGTCGTAGCGATAGAGGGAGGGGGAGGGGAGGTCGACTTTAATTTCTGATTCGATGTTTTCGGAGGTGGGATATTTGCCGAGTTCGGTCTGATAGCAAGCGATATAATCTGGAGTGTTCCAGTTCCAGCCATATTGATGAGCAAGGGGCTGACAGACGGCCATGGCCTTGGCATAAATATTACCATTGGGATTAGCATAGATACCGGCGTTTTCCTGAGCCTGAATTTTAAGGGCGGTAGCCGTACGCTCGTATTCCTTAGCGAGATAGATTTCGCCAGAACCAAAATAGAGTACAAAATTACCATTCTTTTCCTCAATATTAATGACCGTATGAGTCTCGGTAAATTTCTTGAGTTCGTTTAGAGCCTCTCTAGTCTTTTCGGAATCACCCTCTTTATCCGCCGCAACGACGGCGTTTTTTAGTTCTATCATCTTGACATGATCAATGCGAAAGAGGGTGGCAGAGATAAAGAGTAGGGGAATCAAAATGAGGACGAGCTGCCAAGTTTTTATCTGAGGTTTTCTTTTGAAGAATTTTTTCATGCCCACTTTCTATCTGTAATTATGTTATAATTATTATATCATGAATATTTATATTGCGGGAATTTCGGGGACGGGAATGGGGCCACTCGCCCTGATGGCGAAGCGAGCCGGTTTTACAGTTTTTGGTTCAGACCTCGCAGAGGGGGCGGTGGCGCCAGAATTATATCAAGAGGGGATTTCATTTGAAATCGGAAAGCAGGACGGGGCATTCCTGAAAAAATGTTTTGATGAGGCGGGCGTGGACTGGTTTGTCCATACCTCGGCGATGGGGCCGGAAAGCCCGGAGGTCAAGATGGCCTCTCGGCTCGGGATTCGAGTGTCGAAAAGGGATGAGCTGATTGCTTATCTCGTGGAGAAACTGGGGCTTAAGATGGTGGCCGTAGCGGGGACGCATGGGAAAACCACGACGACGGCGATGATTACTTGGGCCTCGCTAGAGCTCGGACTGCCCGTTTCCTATTCTGTCGGCTCGACTTTGCCCTTTGCAGAGGCGGGGTCGTATTCTCCTGATTCAAAATTTTTGATTTATGAGGCGGATGAATATGACCGAAACTTTCTCCGGTTTTATCCTTGGCTCTCCGTAATTACCACGATTTCTTATGACCATCCAGATATTTATCCAACGCGCGAAGATTATGAGGCGGCATTCTTGAAATTTATGTCGCAGAGCGAGCAAGTGATTAACGGGACAGAAGATTTAGACCTGCCGGAGGAGGCGAGAGATTTGAATCTAGCGGGGGAAAAGCGGCGGGAGGATGCGAGACTAGCATTGCTTGCCGTTATGGCAATGTGTGAGGAGGTGGGGCAAGAAGTCTCGGCCGAGGAGATTGTTGCAATTTTAAATCGATTCCCGGGAGTGGGAAGGAGATTTGAAAGGATAGCGCCGGGAGTCTATTCGGACTATGGGCATCATCCGGAGGAAATCGCCGCGACGGTAGAGATGGCGGGGGAAGAAGCAAAGCGGCTCGGGCTCTCTGGCGTGATTGCGATTTATGAACCTCATCAGAATGTCCGCCAGCACGAAGTCTTAAACGGTTATCGAAAGTCATTTGAGGGCGCTTTTCATATTTTCTGGCTACCGACCTATCTCACGAGGGAAGACCCGGCGCTGAAAGTTTTAAAGCCAGTCGAATTCATCGCGAGGCTTAATAATTCGCGGGATGCGGAAGAAGCCGAAATTAATACGGAATTATATGAAAAATTAATTCAATATTTAAAGGATGGATATTTATTGTTATTTATGTCGGCGGGACCGCTTGACAAGTGGATCCGTCAACAAAATTGGGAATAAATAAACATGTAAGGCATTTGGCAATCCGCCAAAGAAGAAGAGAGTAAAGCCAAGGGCAATAAGCGTGGAACCAAGAAGTGCGTTTGGTTTAATTTGATAGATGATGAAAATTATCGTTGCGGCGGCGAGGAGGAAGCCGACGAGGCCGAGCTCGAGGAGGATTGAGGCGTACTGGTTTTGGACGATTTCTTTTTCGATACCAAGCTCTGGGTCTTTTTCGAGCAATTTAATGCCGGCGGAGCCAAGGCCGGTGCCGAGGAGGAGGTTTTTTGGACTGTCATTCCAGATATCGAGGGCATCCTTTGTTAGCTGTGAACGGAAGGCGCTAGATTGCTCGACATAGCCAGAGAAAGTGGAGGCCTCTGTCTCTGAAGGATCTTCGGTAAGCTCGGCGAGGGCGATATTATCTTCTTCTTCGGTCTTTGTTTCAGAGACCTCGGGCGGACGGAGGTCAATCTTGCCGAGAGAGAGCTGGTGAATACTTTTCGTGACGCCGCTCCAGAAGGTATCATTAGTAGGGGAAACTGCAGAGAAAATACCCTGAAAAGTTAGGGCAACTAAAAAGCTGGCGAGAGCAATGGGAATAATCAGCCAAGCAGATTTATTTGACTTTTTACGATTATGTTTTATAACATGGAATTGTGAGAGGAAAATCAGACCGAGGCCGATAATGAGAGCATAGATGGCACCTCTTGAAAAAGTGATGAAAATAGTGGTGGTTAGAAAGATAGAGATTAAGACTTGAGAAAGGGGCTTTTTAAATAAATATTTTTTAGTGATGAGCCCATAAATCATCAGGAAAGTCGGGACGAGGAGAAGATTCCCGGCGAACTGAGGCTCGATGGCAAAGCCATTGGGATGGGGGTAGCCGAAGGCAAGATAAGTACAGCCACGACAAAGAAGGGTAGCAGAGCGGGAGACGCCGGCGAGATCTAAAATACATTGGAGCCAACAAAAGATAGAAAAGCCGACGGCGGAGAGGACGAGGATTTTCTGGAGAAGGGGAAGTTTTTTCGGGCTGGTTTTAATATAATAATAGATATTTAGCGCAGAGAAAATAAGGAGGGCTAGAAGACCGAGGGTAAGGAGGGCGCGGAGGCGATTGGGGATCCAGAGGAGGGAAAGGGCGGCATAGGCGGGGAAGGCCGCGAAGAGAAAGAGTTTTTTACCATAAAATTTAAAGAAATCTTTTAAATTTACTAGGCTCGCGAGAGAAAAGAGGATGAGCCAGATTTCGGCGAGGGAAAATTCAAAATTCATCTGCTCTGAGGAGCCGAGGGAAATGACGGGGTGATAAGAGAAGAAGAGGGCGGCCGGAGCAGAGAAGAGCAGGGCGAGCCAGATTTTCTTTAGGGAATTACTAAATTTTTTCATCAATAAATTCCTTAATTTTAGTTTTGAAAACTTCTGTATCAAAGGGAAGAGCGGTGCTCGCGATTTTTGCGGGATTAAAATTATTTTTTGTACTCAAAAATTTTTCAATGGCTTTTGCAAGAGAATCTACGGTTTGCTCCTTAAAGAAGAGGCCGTTTTCTCCATCCTTAATATAATCTAGAGCGCCACCCTTCTCATAGGCGATGACGGGGCAGCCGGCGGCGAGGGCCTCGACCGGGGCGATGCCAAAGGGCTCTTGGCTGGGGAAAAGATAGGCGCTGGCGTTTTCGAGATATTTTTTTAATGATGTTTGATTCATCTTTGGCAGGAAAATAATATTTTCATTCCTCTCGGCGAGACGGCGGAGCTTTTTATATTCGGGACCCTCACCGATTAAAATGAGCTTTTGGCCGGTCTTTTTACAGGCCTCGATAGCGAGGTCGAGGCGCTTCCAATTGACAAAACGGGAAGTTGTGATGAAATAGGGTTCTTTGGTCGTTTGACTTTTTTCGGCTTTGATGGTTTTATGTGAATGGATTTCGACTTGACTTTTCCCCGCTTTGATGTTTTCCACATGACTTGACTTTTTATGCATAAATGTTTTAGTATCAACAGGCGGGTAAATAACGGTTGCTTCCCTCTTATAAAAGCGCTTGATTTCCTGCTTGGCATAATTTGAGATGGTAATATAATAATCTGGCTTCTGGGCCGCCGCATAATCCTTTTTTCGCATCGGCTTTACAAAAATCTTGAGGCCGAGGCGGGCAAGCGGATTTAGAATGCCAAAGCCGGGGTCTTTAATGTATTGATCATAGAGACCCCAATAGTACTGAGTCGGGACATGACAAAAGCAGATGTGTTCGGTTTTGTGTTCGGTTTCTTTTCCACCGGTTGTGGAAACTCCTTTAGCCTCGGCGCCGGTAACAGAAATGACGAGGTCATAGCCTGTAAGATCGAGTTTCCTAAAATAGCGCGAGCGGAGCGGGCCGATGAGCTTTCGCAGACAATTTGGAAAGTGCTGGAGATAGCCGGTTTTTATCTCTGCATCTTTAAACCAATCGATTCCCCTTTCGTCGTATTTGGAAGTATAAATCGGGGCATCCGGAAACATCTTATGGAACTCTAATAAGACCCGTTCGGCACCACCAACATTAACGAGCCAGTCTGAGACTAAGGCTACTTTCATTTAGCACCTCGGCCGGTGAGGACGATGACAACAGTTTTTAGGAGAATTTGGAGATCAAGGCGGAAGGACCAATTCTGGATATAATAGAGATCAAGAGCGCGGCGCTCCTCGAAGGAGATGTCGCGGCGACCAGAGACCTGAGCGAGGCCGGTGAGGCCGGACTTGACGGAGAGTAGGAGGGAGCGATCGCCATAGTTTCTGAGTTCTCCGGGGACGAGGGCGCGTGGGCCGACAAGTGAAATATCGCCCTTTAAAACATTAAATAACTGTGGCAATTCATCGAGAGAGGTACGGCGGAGAAAATGGCCGATTTTGGTGACCCGAGGATCATCCTTGATGTAATCCCCTTCTTCGCGATATTTTTTAATTAATTCTGGATGGCCCATTTTTTCGAAAGCCTCCTCTGGAGAGAGACCGGAAAACTCTGGCTTCATCGAGCGGAATTTATAGATTTTGACCTTTTTATTATAGCGGCTGAGGCGATATTCTGAATAGATTGGGGAGTGCTTAAAATCAGAGAGCTTTAATACGAGCCAGATGATGAGCATCGGGATGAGGGCGAGGAGGGTCGCAAGAAAACCGACGACAATATCGAAAGTCCGTTTCACGACGCGGGCGGCGCCAACGAGCGGAGTGACCTTGACGAGGACGGCGGGGGTATCGCCGATGAGCTCAATCTCGCCGATATGAGAGGAAAGGCTGGACTCCTTCGGGACGAAGTAATAGGACAGATGATGCTTAATAGACTCGGTATAGACATATTCGGTCTTGTCTTCGTCGGTCTGGAAGATGATGTCGGCGGCAGTCTCCTCGAGGGCATTCTGAAGAGAAGAATATTGGTATTTTTCTAGTCCGAGTCCATCTGGGATGAAACTATTACCAGCGACAATTCCCTTTATCCTCAGCCCATCCTCTGGAAAATCGACGATGTGCTCAATGAGGCGCTCGGTATTTTTATGATTGCCGATGATGATGACGCCAAGGCCGGCGGAGCGGCGAGAGTTTAGGGCGCGGCGGAGGGCGCGGATGAGGAGGCGGATAAGGACGAGGGCGATAAAGCAGAAAACGAGTGTCCAGAGGGCGATAGAACGGCTCGGAAAGAGCGCGGTTTTAGAAAAGAACTGATATGAAATAAGTGTCATCATGCCGAGAACGGCGGCGGCGAAGGCCCGCGAGATTTCCGGGAGACGAGAGCGGTTGTTATAAACTCTGCGATTATAAAGGCCAAGGAGAGCGAGGATAATCCACCAAATCGGGATGAGGATAAGAGAGGTAAGGATGAAATTCCAAGGGTCTTTTTCAAAATAGAAGGGGCGGGAGTCGAGATTGGTGCGGACGAGGAAGGCAAAGAAAAAGGAGGCGACGATAGCCAAGGCATCGCCTAGCATTAGACAGAGTACGGAGGTAAACCCTAAATCTTTTTTCATGTTATAATAATATTATAACATAGAGGACATGATATGAAAATTTTAGTGACAGGTGGAACAGGCTATATTGGTTCACATACAGCGGTGGAGCTGATCCAGGCGGGACATACCGTGGAGATTTTAGACAATTTATATAATTCTAAAGAGGAAGTCCTCGGGCAGATTTCTGAAATCACGGGAGTAAGGCCAGCATTTCATAAAGTCGACTTGCTAGACTATCCGGCCGTCTTAAAAGTCCTTCGGGGTGGGTTTGATGCGGTAATGCATTTTGCCGGGCTGAAGGCGGTGGCGGAGAGTGTCGAAAAGCCACTTTTTTACTACGAAAATAATATTTCGGGGACGCTGAATTTACTGAAGGCGATGCAGGAGGCGGGCTGCTCGCGTTTAATCTTTTCGTCCTCGGCGACGGTCTATGGGGACCAAGGGGTGGGGCTTCTAGACGAAACGATGGAGACGGGGCATGGAATTACGAACCCTTATGGCCAGACGAAGTTTATGATAGAGCAGATTATTAGAGATGTTTGCGTGGCCGACCCAGAGTTTTCAGCGGTGCTACTGCGCTATTTTAACCCGGTAGGAGCGCATCCATCCGGGCTGATTGGAGAGGACCCAAATGGGATTCCAAACAATCTGATGCCGATCGTGATGAAAGTAGCGACGGGGGAGATTCCGGAGCTTTCGGTCTATGGCGACGATTATCCGACGCCGGACGGGACCTGCATCCGGGATTACATCCATGTGGTAGACCTTGCGAAGGGGCACCTATCCGCCTTAGAACATATTGACAATGGCTGCGCAGTTTATAATCTCGGGACGGGGCGCGGGACCTCGGTGCTCGAGATGGTGCGGGCCTTTGAAAAGGCGAGCGGGCGGCCGCTACCTTATAAAATCGCGCCAAGGAGGCCGGGGGATCTCGCCGAACTTTGTGCGGTGCCGGATAAGGCGCTTCGTGAGCTCGAATGGAAGGCGGAGCTGTCGATTGATGATGCGATGCGAGACACTTTGAATTTCTTGGCAAAGAAACAGGCTTAGCTAGTTTGGTTCGAAACTTGAAAAGCGCGGTTTCCAAGTTTCGAACTGTTTAAGATTTGATGTCCAGAGTCTTATTGCTTTGGTGTGAAGATTACTAACTTGCTTAAGATGTAATTTAGAATAATAACAACGACCTGGGCGACGGTTTTTGAGACCAACTCGTTTATATGCATCGCCTCGATAAAGAGATTTAGAAGGAGGATCTCCACGCCGAGAGTGGCGAGACGGGCAAGGACAAACATCATAAACTCTTTAGTAGATTCTTTTTTAGTCTTATCCGCGGTCTTAAAGACAAAGAACTTATTCGCAATATAAACAAAGATGATGGTGATAATCCACGCAATAATATTACTTAAAGTGATGTCTAGACCAAAAGCGCGAAAGAGAGAAAAAGTGCCGATATTGACGACGGTACCAAAGCCACCAGCAATGACATAATTGATTGGCTCTTCGTATTTCTTATAGGTAGCCCAAAGCTTTTTAAACATATAATTATTATACCATATTAGTTTATGCCCATAAAACAAAGATTGCTCGGGCTTCCGGGCAATCTTAGTAGCTGTTTTTGTTTATGCTTTTATTATAGTAAATTTTATGTTCCATGTCTAGTGTGGTTTTTACAACTTTCTGGGCCACATTTCCCCTGTTTTTCGTGCATTTAACAGGGGTATAATTTATTTACGAAATTTAACAATGATAGAGGCAGGGAGAAGTTTAAAAATATTGGCGTATTTTAGTTTTTGGCTAAACTTTTGATTGCTACGGGCGACGGCGAAGGCATGAGAAATATGAAAGCGAATTTTAAGCTTTCTTAAGAGACGCTTGATTTTATGTGTGACGGGGCCATTCTTTTTCGCGAAATTTTGAAAATCCTTGAAACTATTTTCCCAATTTTTCCAGATAAGTGAAGACTCGCGGACAGTACTGGTTTCGGTGCCATAATGGTAGAGATAAGTGGCCTCGAGGACATAGCCGATTTTTAGGTCATGGTTTTTAATAAGCATAGATAGATAATCAAGGACAAATTTAGTATCCTCGGCGAATTTTTTCTGAGTATCAAATTCGATATTTCCCTGTTTAATGATGTCGCTACGAAAGGCCTTATTGGTGGCGGCATAGAGACGGCCATCCCTGACATCTTGACGAAGGATGAAGGAGAGATCAGTGTCGCTCGGCTTTCTTTCTACGGGAGGATTCGTATAGGTATCGTGAGATTTATCATTATAGACGCGGTGATAACGATAGCCACAGGAGACGAGGCTAGCACCGTTTTCTTCAAACTCTTTAGTCAGTCTGGTGAAGTGATTTTTTAAAATGTCGTCATCCGAGTCGATGAAAAAGAGATATTTTCCGGTGGCCTTTTTTAAGGCGAGGTTGCGCGCGCTAGAGGCGCCAGAGTTTTTCTGGGATAACACCCTGATGCGTTTGTCCTTAGCGGCGGTGGCTCTCAGAATTTTTAGCGAATCGTCAGTAGAGCCGTCGTCCACGACGAGAATTTCGAGATTTTTATAGCGGTCTTTTTCAATTGATTTATAGAGGTTTAAAAAAGCTTCGCCGGTATTATAGACTGGAATAATTATCGAAAGGAGAGGCTCACTCATATACTGATTATATCATACTCTAGTCCTTTCTAGCCTTTAATGTCGCGGTTGAGCTTGCCGTCGATACCGCGGAGATTGAGGGCGAGGCAGGTCGCCCGGAGGAGTGACGGTCTCATGTCGACGACATCGGCACGCCAAGTGAACTTTTTCTCGATGAGGCTTTTTATGCGGATTAGATCTGGCGTATAGATGACGATTAGGCCGCCAGAAAAATCTTTCGTGGCAAATTCGATTAGGTCCTTAGACTTTGAATTTTGCCGTTCTTCGAGGCTGAATTCACATTCGGAGATTTCCATATCAGAGAATTCTGATTTGAGCTCTTGGTAGCGGGTCATCCTTTTGACAGATTTTGAAAGTAGAACCCTAGCGGACCGTTTGTTCCTTAATAGATTTGGTAAATTCTGGCCATAGCCGACGAATTTTTGGCGAGGATATTTTCTACTGAGAAAAGCCTGAGTAGAAAAGACGACTTCTGGCTCACAGAGGATGATTACATCAACTTTGCCGATAAACGGCTGAAGTATTAGCTCGGTCTGTTCCCTGATTTCAGACTCGGTGCCACCGAGATAATCATTGTCTTTTGAGCTCATAACTTTGATGACTTCTACGGGGAGATTTACTTCTATCATTTTTCCAATAATACTTTCGCTCATTTTGCTACCAAAAACTACTACCTGTTTTAGCATTTGAAACTCCTTATTTAATTTGGTTCCACCGCTAATGTGTTACAGATCTGCTTATAATCTGACCCCTTCCCTAGCTGTCCATCTAGGCTTGGTGCCATGATTTTATCTTAGTATATTTTTCTGTCTTAGAATTTATGATGTTGTGAGATATGAAGTGCCGTGCTTCATATCTCGGAAAATCTCGGATTTTTTAGTCTTATTCTTGGCTATTAACTAATTAAGAAGATAAATATTCCCGTCTGCGTCTTGAGCATATGACATAGCACCGCCACCGGCCGGGCTATTAGCCTGAACAACTGTGCCACGATAAAACTTAACAATATTGTTTAGTCCCTCTAACTTGCCATAGGATTTAATTTCTTTAGTAGCAACCGCCTCTTTGACTGGTATATACTCTACTGTGCCATCAGCGAGAAGGAATAAGATTCTTTCGGAGCCAAGCATTTGGCCTGCGCCAGAGATAAAGACATCTGCAACGGTCTGAGGGAGATCAAGCTCGTAAGTTTCATAGGTGTGACCTTCGCCAGAAGAGGCGGCTTGTTTGGCGATATAGATAGATTCAAGAGTTTGCCAATCTACCATAATAGAAGCGTGATTAGAGCCGGAGGCAGATACGGTCGCCCGGAGAGCATCTTGGCCGTCTGGGCCGGGGATGTGACCAGAAAAGATGGCGCCATAAACTTGGCCATTTTCGCCATTGACGATTTTTTCCTGATTAAAATACATAAAATTTTGAGCGCCAGATTGAGCACAAGGCGGGCAATCCTTAACGGAAATCTCAGTTTTGCAGTCTTCAATAGTGGTGTTATTAGTATTGTTGGCAATCGGCTCGGCGGGAGTCTTTTTAGTTAGCCAAAGAACAGCGAAAGTAATCGCGGCGCCAAGCATAAGTAGCATGAGGCAAGCCATAACGATATTGGCTTTATTGAGAGATTTCTTCTCTTCAGGATATGAGCTACTCTTAAAATCTGTTTCCATAAGAATATATGACCTTTCCTATTATGGTTATATTATAGCATAAACGAGATGGCTGGGGCAAGATTTTGTTTAGTAGAATTTAATTGTTTAGAAGTGGTTCGTAGACGGCGCCGGTAAACCAGACTTCGCCAGTAGCTTTATCACGGATGAGGAATATAAAGGGCTTGTCGAAGGTTAAATCGATTTCTTCTACAGGGACTTCCCAAAGGTGTTCAAAATGTGGAGCGCCAGTAGCACCAAGGCCAGCCATTAAAGTAACCGCGGCGGCTTTGATACCGTTGTTGCTGAAATCGATATCAGCAACATGGATGGCGTCACTGATAAAGCTTGAGCCTGTTGCTAAATTGGAAAGGTCAGCTTTTTCTTGGTCAAAAACATCTTCAACGCCTAAATCCTTGAGGTCTTTCATTAGCTGGAGTTCAGAATTGTAATGGAAAAGAGGGATGTTTCCTTTAATCTTGGTGACGACACCTTGCTTGAAGCTAGTGGTCTCAATTGGCTTGAGATTGTCGATTAGTTTTTGAGTATTTTCGGCAGTCATAGTTTTGATGTAATCTCCAAGATTGGCAACTTTTGGCATAATGCCAATGTATTGGAGTATGCTACCGTCATATTCTTTTAAGTCTTTAGCAAAGACTTTGACATTTTCATCATCATACATAGTAAAATCGGTCGAGAAATCTACCTTGCCGTAATTGGCGCCAAGGCGTTCCATATAACCATCGACATATTTATCAACATCTTGTTCTGGAGCCGCTTCAGTACCCATCACGGACTTTGCTTCATCACTTTGAAGCCATTCAGTGTATTCTTGTTTGATAACTGAACGGATTTTGTCTTCGCCTATTTCTTTAATAATGTCATAATTATTAATGCTGGCACCAATGCGAGAAGTTTTAGTGTTTTCTTGACCGTTAAAGATAATGGATTCATAGCTGGCTTTGCCACTGTTGGACATAATAGGGCTAATGCTGTCAGAATAGTCTTCATGGTTGTATTTGACGGAGTATCTTAGGCAAGGTACAGAATCTTGATCGACTTCGCATTGAATTTGATAATTCCAATTCATATCGATTGCTAAGGCATTCGCTAAAATAAAATCTTTATTTTGGACGAGATCGTCTTGGACGAGATTTGGAATAATGCCAAGGGTCTTTTCACTAATCCAATTGTTAATATTTATAGCGTTTACAAATGGGTCAGCAATGACTGCGGCGGCATATTTATTATTCAGAGTTTCAATATAAGAACTTAGGATTCGGTCTTGAAAAGTGTCACGAACAAAGAGAGCGTTTGCGAGAGAGCGATTCTCATTATTCAGATAGAGTTTTGGAACATAATTGCCAATTAGGTTTTCAATCTGAGTTTTAGACTCACCGGCAGCACCATCTTTTAGCATGGCGAGAGCATATTTGATTGAAAGTGGACTATAAATTTTATTTTTAGCTTCGTTTTCAAGCTTTAAGAATTCAAGGTCAAAATCGCTAAGAGAATTGCCGGTGAGCTTTAGCTCAGAAATGGGTTCTTGCTTTTCTATGGGTTTTTCAGAATTTTTAGGAGGTTCTTCAGTCGGTTGGTTATTATTATGGTTTATGATAGCGACCGTTGTGGCGGTGCCAAGAGCGACAAAGACGAGAGCGATAACAGCAATGAAAATATTTCTAGATTTATGGCTTTCTTTGGGCGGTTCTTCGGGGCTTAGCGCTGAGATAGTATTTTGCTGAGAAGTGCTAGAGCTTTGATTCAATTTTTGATCTGGGACCTCTGGCGTCTGAGCAGTTTCAGACGATGATTCTGGGTTTATAGATTGACTTTCCGGAGCAGGCTCTGGCTCGTAAGATTTTTCGTCGAGCGTAACTTCGTCTGGAGATTTAATATTAATTTCCTTGTCGTTCATTTTATGACCTTTCCTATTATGGTTATATTATAGCATAAGCGAGGCTAATTTATCCTCGCTTATGCTAAATTTTATAATCTTTATGCTTAGAAGCGGACTTTATCGAGAGATTTTTTACGGTGGATGAGATAGGCGATAGGAGCGGAGATGGCGAGGAGGCCAGCGAGGCTAGCGCCGAGGATGAGCAAGGTACTATGATCTTCGCCAAAGCCGGCGGAATTTGGGGTGGCGGGGACATCATCCGTGGTACCGTCTGGATTGATTGGGGAGCCGTCATAGAGGATGACGAATTTGTCACCATTCAAATAATAACTGCCGGAGAAAATAATATGATTATTATCGATAGTCGTAGGTAGTTTGGTAGAGAAGGAATAGTCGCCATTTGGATTTTTACGTAGGCCAACAATGTAAACCTCACGATTATGATTTTTGAGAATATTTGGCAATGGGAATTCTGAAATGCCAAAAACTTGAGCTAGAAGCGTTTTTTTATCGGTAACATCTACAATTTCGCCAGCCGCAGTATAAACTGCTGCGATATTTTTCGCATCGTCCATCGGGTTCGTCTCGCCAATTTCTTCAATAATTTTCTTTTCTTCGTCATCCAAAGTAGTTTCTTCAAAATTAAGAGTTAATTTGATTTTATGCCCGGCTTTGATGGCGGCAGCGGTGCTAGCATATTTTTCCTTATAGCCCTCTACAGCATCAGGAGCAATAGCGCTTGGTGCAGTAGTAAGCCATGAATGTTCCACAGGCTCGGCATTCCAAACCGAGAGGTAACGGGCTAATAATTCGTATTTAGCAGAATCGGCAGCACTGCCGTAGTCTGTAGTGTCGACATCAGCAATATAAACTGTGATAGTCCCATTATAGCCGTAATCTGTAGTGTAAGAGACTGTGGCTTTACCAGCTTTCTTAGCAGTGATGGTACAGGCCTTGCTACCAATACTACCGTCGGTTGTCTCTATCATCATTTGCCCAGGAATTATCTTGCTATCTTTGCAAGAGATGCCAAGGATGGATTCATCAGAAGAAGTGACCTCAGCAGTTTTTGCAACGAGCCCGGGAGAAACATAAGCCTCGCTACTTTGGCCAACATACATATATTGGAAGAAATTGGTTAGCATAAATCTTCGGTCTACAACAAATTTACCGTCGACTTCATAAGCCTCGAATGAGCTATCAATGTATTTTTCATCCGGCTTAGTGGAGAAGGTGCCGCCGAAGATAGCGAGAGTCACTTCCATTGGAATGGACAACGCATTATCAAAAGCGCCACCTGTAATGCGAATGTCTAATTTTCGTCCATTTGCTCTAAATGAACCTTGATAACGACCGCTTTCGATGATAAGAGTCGAGGCGGTTGAGGCGCCATAAGCTTGTGTATTAACTATTGAATCCAAGTATGCGTCATTGTGGCTGGCAGAGTTTTGGAAGTAACCATTACCAACAGAATCTTTCAGTGTAACAGTTACACCACCAGGTATAGTAATAGCCCCGTCTGCAACAGTTTTGCCGTTCAAGTCAAAAGTGATATTTGTACAAGTTTCGTCAGCACGGAACCAAGTTATCTTAGTTGCATCATAATTTTTATCAACTTTATATGTTGCGGAGCCGGAAGGACATTCAATGTTAACTTTATTGGCATCAATATAGTACATATTGTTTCCATTTTCATTGTAAGTATCCTCATTCTTGAAATAGTCCGTGAATGCGGATACATTAGATACCGATACGAGCCCTACGCCGGCGAAAATACCAAGCGTAGCGAGGCTCAAAAGAGATTTTTTATATTTCATTCTAATATGACCTTGTTTATATGTCTATAATATACCCCCACCCGACATAAGTCAAGAGTCTGTAAATCAATCTGTTGTTAATAGTCATACATCCTAGTGAATGATTTTACGGAAGAGGTGATAAAGTGATGGTATACGAAGAAGCAAGAGATAGAGCCTGAGCTTTTTAGTGAGATAAGGATTTTTTCGATAAGCCTGGCGAGAAGAGTTGATAGCCCGAATCGTGTTATCCCATAGAGATTGGTCACCGAGGCGTCCTGCGGCAATATTATCAAGGTAGGCGAGTCTAGACAAAAGCAAGGCAATTTCGGCGGCAGATTTCAAACTGGAATCTTCTTTGAAATAGTCAATAGCCTCATGTGCGGCACGCTCTTTTTGCTTGAGGCGAGCTAAAAGATTTTGCTCTGCCATAATTGAACCTCCGCGTTTGCGGTAATAATAAAGTTCTTTATCGATTACGGCAATTCTAACAGCGGCGGCAAAAAGTTTATAAGTAGTAAGGTTATCCTCATGGAGCTCATTGGCTGGAAATTTAATTTCTTTAAACAGCTCTCTGTCGTATAATTTATTCCATGTAACAATGTCGAGATTCTCCTGGCCGACGAGCAAATCGGCAGTGGCTTCCCTTCTAGTTTTAACGAGAAGGTCCTGACCTCCAGAAGATTTAGGAGGGTTATTCGAAAACTCAAGATAGCCACATTCCACGATGTCGGCAGGGATAAGCTCGGCAATGTTTGCGAGGTCCAATAGAAAATTAGGTGAAACCAAATCGTCGCCGTCTATAAACGCTAGGTATTTTCCTTTGGCGGCCTTTATACCTGTATTGCGAGCAACTGAAAGCCCGGCATTTTCTTGATGGATGATGCGGATTTTGCTAAATCTTTTTTCGTACTGATTGCAAATTTTTCCAGTCTCGTCGCTCGAGCCATCATCAACAACGATAATTTCATAATTATCATAAGTCCCGGATAAGATTGAATCAAGACAGTTGGGCAAAAAGTGCTCAATGTTATAAGCTGGGACTATAACTGAAACGAGCGGCGCAAAAAAATCTGAAGTTTTATTTTCTAAGTCCCATTTGGAAATCAAGTCTACGCGGCGATGGTTGATTAAGCTCTTCGTTTTTTCTGGGAGCTCTATGTTTCTTGCGATTTCGTCCTGGACGAATGTAATCTCCCTGTAATGTGTCATATTATCAGTTTTGTCGGAAACCGAGCCGGAATGTAACCGGTAGAAATTATGAGGCTCAGCACAATAGGCAATATCGCCAAATTGTAAAATCTTAGCATAGAAGTACCAGTCTCCGGCCAATTTTAGACTAGCGGCAGATTTCAAAAACCCTGCATAATCGACATTTTTTTGACGCTTGAAAACTACTCCCGAGACATTGATGATAGTATTGTTAATTGCGAGATAATTTTTTAGCTCATCCTGGCCATGATTAATATAGCTCTGTTTCCAATGGTCATAGCCATCGTAGCCAGACCACGAACGAAGGCTCTTCATTAAGGTATTGCCAGAATCATCAATCATCTTTGAATCCGTATATGAAATAAGCACTTTTGGGTTTTTATCAAAACCCTTCATGCAAGCATCTAGAAAATTCCTATCGCAGAGGTCGTCAGCCTCGCAAATCCAGAGGTAGTCCGAGGAGACTTTTTCAAAAGCCTTGGCCCATTGTTCAAAGACGCTGCCAGAGTTTAGCTTGTTTTGAAAAAAGTTTATTTTCAAATCGGGGTGAGTGATTTTTGTGTGTTCGAGAATCTGGCGAATGACTTTCTCGCTATCATCCGAAGAACAGTCATCCAGAATAACCAGCTCAGAAATAGGATAAGTCTGATTTAAGATAGATTCAACGCGGCCGGGGAGAAATCTCGCATAATTATAATTCGGAATGACGGCCGTGACGGTTCTCTTCATAGAGATATTATACCACAATGCCAAGTATGGTATAATGGTAGAGTATGGATAAGTTAAAGTTCCAGTATTTTTTCCGGAGAGTCGGGAAGGTTTTTTTGATTTTTTTGAGGCGTTGGTCAATTCTAATACTTGGGGCAATACTTCTGACATGGTATTTACAATATAGGACTTTGGGCAACAATGCCGAGGCTGTCTGGACTTCAATGGATGAAAAGCCAGAAATTTTCTGGTACTCATCTTTAATTATTTTTACCTTACTAACCCTGTTTTATGGAATATTTTATGGTCCGTTTCGAGCGATAGGAGTAGTATTTGCGATTATTACAGTAATTACTTATATCAACAATACGAAGATTGCTTTTCGAGGTATGCCGCTTTTGCCAGAAGATTTTCAATTGGCTGACCAGGCTGGAACATTAACTGATTTCATAGATACCGGAGAGCTTGTGCGTGTTATTTTAGCGGCGGTTTTATCGACTTCGCTCGGATTCCTACTGGACTATCTCGCCCGGCCAATTCTATCTTATTTCCCGGTGCGTAAGAAAAAATCTAAAAAGAAAAAACTGACTAAGCGCGCAAGAGCCGAGCGAAAAAAGCAGCTCCGAATACGAGCGCTAGGTGAATTAATTCCTAGGATGGTAATTATTCCTTCTGCGATTTTTGGATTTTTCTTGGTGGCCGATCCTATAATTAACCACGGCGGAGCAGCATACCAAAAGTATGACTGGCTAGGAGGCGCAGAGTTTATATCTTGGAGCCAGGCCTTAAATTATGAGCAAAATACTTTCCTGCTCGGCTTTATTTACAATCTAAATAGATATAATATCGAACCTCCTAAAGATTATGGTAAAAATAAGATGGCAGAAATCAAACAGAAGTATACTAAGCTATCGAAAGAAGAGTCAAATGTGAAAAAGAAAGATTTAAAGGATGCAGATTATAACATAGTCGTGATTCTTAATGAATCATTCTATGACCCAATGCTACTTAAAGAAGTCTATCCGTTCAATGGACCAGACCCGATACCTGTATTTCGTGAATTATCCAAGAGCACTCCGACAGGCTATATGTATTCTCCAGAGTACGGTGGAGGGACAGCAAATGTGGAGTTTGAAGTAGATACGAGTCTTTCAAATTATTGGGCACAGACTACGCCATATACTAGTATATTGCCGAAGTTGGACCGGATAGTCTCAATTGCCAATACCGCTAAAGCAGCCGGATATAAAACTACGGCCATTCATTCTTATACCGGGGAGATGTATAAGAGAAGTTATGTGCTGCCGATAGAAGGTTTTGATGATTTTATCACGCAAGATAAGATGCATCATACTGAGCGTGACGGGAGTAGTGGCGGCTATATCAACGACCGTTCTATTTATGCGGAGACTCTCGATATTCTCGAGAACTCTGATAAAAAGCAGCTTATCAGTGTCTTGACGATGCAAGACCATGCTCCATATCAGCTAGAAGCTTACGGAGAGGAGACAGAATACTCCTTCGATGATCCGAATTCAACAGTCGACCTTGCCGATCCGATTTCGGCCTATTTACAGGGTGTCCACTATTCTGATGCATACCTAGGAGAGTTTTTAGAGAATCTGAAGAAGTCAGACGAGAAGACAGTGGTACTATTCTTTGGGGACCATGCTCCGGGGATTTTCAGCTATGCTAATACAAGCACTGATAAGGAGTTGGCTGACTTAACTCATCTTACGCCTTATTTCATCTGGGCAAACTTTGATGCCGGCATGAAGCCTACTAAACTACCGACGACTACGCCAAATTGTTTGACTAACACTATGTATGATATGCTGGGGCTGAAGAAAGATGTGGAGGGACTAATTGTCGCAGGAGCTTGTGCAGAAAATCCAATTCTCGCGCCAACATACCTCGCAGATAGCCAGCCAAAAGGCAAGGCAACGACGGATTACGAACTGCTGAATTATGACATTTTAAATGGCAAACAATACTGGTTTTAGACTATTATATTAAGATAAGATATGATATAATGGTACGGTAATGAAGGTTAATATTTACATACATCCTTTTGCGAAGGTTGTGCCTTTGCATAGGGTAACGGCAATAGTGCCAAATTATAATTACGCCGATTTTATCAACGAGCGAATTGACTCGATTCTTTTTCAGACTTATCCTGTTTCTGAACTAATTATTCTAGATGATGCATCGACGGACGATAGTGTACAAGTAATAAAAGAAAAAATAAAGGACATAAAACGAGAATATCCAAATCTGAAGGTAAGTTTTTTGCCGAACAAGAAAAATAGTGGAGGGTGCGTATTTTCACAATGGCAAAAAGGGATTGCGGCCGCTACTGGTGAGTATGTTTGGATTGCAGAGGCGGACGATAGTGCTGATGCACATTTTTTGCAGACTGTAATGGAAAAATTTGAAGAACGACCAAACACCGTACTCTGTTACACAGATTCTTATCGAATTAATCAAAATAATGTCGTAAAAAGCAAAACCTGTACGGACTGGATGGATATGTGGCGATCTGGCAGATATGCTCATGATTTCTATAATAGCGGTGAAGACGAAATCGTAAATTATTTGAGCGGAACTAACCCGATTATGAATGTATCGAGCGTAGTCTGGAAAAATGATAAACGATTGCCAAAGATTTTTGAAGAAGCTAAACAATATAAAGTGGCCGGAGACTGGTATATTTATTCGAGAGTACTTGAATACGGCGATATAGCCTATAGCGCAAAACCGTTAAATTATTACAGAAAGCATGATAAAGGCTCTGCTTCGACAGTAGTAAAATTAAATGTAGAATACGGAGAAGTAGTTTCAGTACAAGAGCGAATTGGTAAAAAATACAAATTAACCCCGAAGCAATTACAATGGCAAAAAGTCAGAAGGAGAGGGATGGGATTTGTTGAAAACGATAAAAATAATGGGGGTAAAGGGACGATTGCCTGGCTAGTGCCGTGGTTTGACGCTGGCTCTGGGGGACATCGAACGATTTTTACTAATATTAATCGGTTGATTGCACATGGCTACAGATGCGATATGTATGTAGACAGTCTAAAAAATGAATACCCGAATGAGATTTATGAACGGCTAGTCGAAGATTATGGGAAATTTGACGGCGAAATCTTCACAGGCTATCAGTTGGCGCGAAATTATGATATGATTATCGCTACTGGATGGGATACTGCGAAGCCAGTTGCCGAATCAAAATCCCCTCGCAAGGTTTATTTTATCCAGGATTTTGAACCGTGGTTTTTCCCAATGGGAAGCGAATACTTAATAGCCGAGCAGTCTTATAATTACGGTATGAAAGGTATTACGATTGGGAAGTGGCTTTCGCAAAAGATTGGTAAAAATTACCGGACTAAAACTGATTATTTCAACTTCTGTGCAGATTTAAAAACTTATCATCCAGTCGAGAATGCGCGCAAAACAAACTCTATCTGTTTAATTTTTCAACCTGGCAAGCCTAGGCGCTGCGATAAAATAGCTCTTAAAGCACTCCAGATTGTTCAGATGGCCCACCCAGAAGTAAAAATTTATCTTTATGGGTCGGCACGGAGAAAGGTCCATAATCTAGTAGCGGAGCATCTCGGGATTATTTCGGCAAAGAAGTGTAATGATCTTTATAATAAATGTGCAGTTGGACTATGTATGAGCGCTTCTAATCCGTCTAGGATTCCATTTGAGATGATGGCAGCGGGACTCCCGGTGGTGGAACTTTATCGCGAGAATAATATTTACGATTTGCCAGAGGACGGCTGTCTATTGGCCGAGCCGACGCCAGAGGCAGTAGCGACGGCCTTGATAAAAGTTATTGAAGATCCAGAGCTACAGAAGAAGATGGGCCGAGCGGGAGCAAAATATATGAAGAATTATCCGCTAGAAAAGGGTTATCAGCAATTCATCAAGTATGTTGACGATTGTTTCAAAGATAGTGATATAAAAGCGAAGGCTCCGGAGATAAAGCAAAGTTACACAAGAGAGCCAGTAGTGGCATCTCTAGAAGCCAAAAGAATCAGCAAGACTATCACGAAAGATGTTACTGTGAGCGACTACCTAATGATGGCAGATGTAGTAAAACTCAGCTTTTCACGCAGAGCTGTGCGCAAGTTTAAGAGATTAGTGAAGAAAACCTGGCGATTTATCAGGGATGCCTAATCCATATTTTGACTAAGACTCGAAGAGTTTCATGTATGCCTTAGCAACTTTTTTAGGATCGCCATCTTGCATAATTTCACCATCTTCGAGCAAGATGGCACGGTCGCAAAATCTCTCGACGTTTTCCATAGAGTGGGTGACCAGGATGACGGTCTGTTCACCCTTTAAGCTCTCAAAATAATCATTGCACTTCTGCTGGAAAGCAGCATCGCCCACCGCTAAAACTTCATCTAGGACGAGAATGTCGCCCCTTGCACGAATGGCAATCGAGAAGGCAAGCCTGACTTGCATGCCAGAAGAGTAATTTTTGAGCTTTTGGTTCATAAAAGGGCGGAGCTCTGCGAAACTTACAATCTCATTGTACATTCTATCCATTTCACTATTCGAGAAGCCTAGCATGGCACCGTTTAGATAAACATTTTCCTTGCCGGTGAGTTCTGGATTAAAACCGACGCCGAGCTCAATAAACGGAACAAGCGTACCATTGACGAGTACGGAGCCTTTTTCTGGATAATATGTACCGGAAAGGATTTTCAATAGAGTCGACTTACCAGAGCCATTACGCCCAATAATGCCAACGAACTCGCCTTTTTTAATTTCAAAGTTAAGGCCACGCAAGACCTGTTGCTCTTTAAATCCTTTAATTCCCCGAAGACGATTGAAGAGAGCTTGCTTTAAACCCCAGGCGCGCTCCGTAGGAAGACGAAAACTTTTATACAAATTAGAGACGGCAATCGCAGTCTGGTCTGCAGGATTATCAATAACAGTTCTGGTGCCGATTTCACGCTTTTTCATTAAACTTCCTCCGCAAAATATTTAGACTTTTTCCGATAATACAGAGCAGCAAAAATGAATAGAAAGATGACAATCGCAATCGGTAGGACTTTCCAATACCAAGCACTATCAAAATTCCAGACTGTAACGGTCTCCGGAGTAATTAAATCGTGCCGGACATCCTGGATGGTCTGGGCAATTGGGTTCGCAAGGATGACCTTTGCAACCAACATTCTCGCCGCACTATCCCCTGCGCCAATGACCATAGACATGGGATAGATAATCGGGACAGCATAGAAAAGCGCCTGAATAATAACATCCCAAATAGAGGTTATATCGCGATATTTAACGTTAATTGCACCAAGGAGGAAGGCAATTCCGAGGGAGAACGTGTAAAGTTCTAAAATCCAAACTGGAACCATCAACCAAGAAAGCGAAGGCGTGACACCATTAATCAAGGCAAACAGAACTACGACAACCATATTAATAGCGAGGTTTATCAGAGCGGTGAATGTAGCAGAAACTACAACAACATATCTCGGAAAACAAATCTTGCGAATTAAGTCTCCTCTTGAAACTGTAGCCTGAATGCCCTGGCTGGTACATTCTGTGAAAAAGCTCCAGAGAACGGTACCGGTAAGGAGATAGACCGGATAATGCGGGATTTCGTTATTGAAGTTCATAATAACCGCAAAAACAAAATACAAGATTGCGAACATTAAAAGCGGTCGGAGCAGTGCCCAGAGGTAACCTAGTGCGGAGCCCTGATATCTTAATTTAAAATCTGTTTTAGACAGCTCCTTTAGAAGGATGCGATTCTGCCTGTTTAACACTCTCGGTAAACTCATATAGGTATATTATATCACATCTTAACTATTTGATGAAACCTTTGAGGCTATTTGCATTGTTAGAAACTGGCATCTCGCCTTTTTTAACGATAACAACTTCAAGCGCCTCTAGACGTTTTGCTAAGCCTTCAGAGCCGGACGGCTCGCCGTTCCTAGTCCAGGCTAGCCAGCCTATATCTTGAATATGTGAGCGATAATAGATATCATAGGTCTTTGCGGAGGTTTCGTCTAACTTGATTTTAACTGCCTCGAGACGACGGGCCTGGCCGGTGGTGCCGGAGGTATCGCCATCTTTCTTCCAATCTTTTTCCCAGCCAATATTCTGGAGATGCGACTGATATAAAATATGCATATCCTTAGCACTAGCTTCACTGCTGAGTTTAACATTGACTGCTTCAAGGCGGAGAGATTGGCCGGTGGTACCGGAAGTGGCTGTATCGTCCCTCCAGCTAGTTTCCCAGCCAATATTCTGGACGTGAGAACGATAGGAGACAGGGAGTGCGCTGTTTACGGTGGTTATAGTTTTTGCGTTACTATGAGGATCGCCGAACCAATCGGAAAAGAGTATGTAGAAATTGCGGTTGCCGTAGGCGGAGCAGCCGTCGGGGGAGCCGGAGAGAGCGGCGGCGTTGGGCTGGTACGGGGTGTAGCGGTAGAGGGCGGAGGTGGCGAGGTTCTCAATCCTGATGGTGCTGCCGCCGCAGGCGGCGTTGGGGTTGTATTGGATGTAGTTGTTGCCAAGGGGGAAGTTGGTCCAGCCACCGGAGAGGACGGAATGGAAAAGATTGGCAGCATTGCCGATCTGGGCCTCAAAGCCGAAGAAGCGCGGGTCGGGATTGCCGTTGTCCGGGTAGCCATAGCCGGTTGCGCCGCGATATTGAGTATGATTCGGGAACTTATCCGTAATGAGGCTTTGCTCTTTTTCCAATAAAACAATCAAAACCTTTGGGTTAATCTTGAAGGTCTGTGCGGCGTCCCAAATATGATAGGCGGCGGAACGGCCGCTGATAGTCTCGTCGGCTAGACAGACGAATTTGTTGTCCTTAACGTGATAATAAGCACTAGCGACGCCATTAGAGGTGTAGAAATAATACTTACGGTTATAAGTAATACCAAGCTCGGTAAAATTAGCATTTTCATATTTGAAAGCACCGACGGAGCCGGGGTCGGCGGACTGGTTACAGGCATTTTTTGACTTTAGGAAGCTCTGGATTTGGTCGACCGTCATGGAATTATAATCGCTCATAACGGCATCGGAAATGATATTGCCGGCTCTAAAGTTAGCGAGATTAGCTGCGCTAGTTTCGTCCTGATTTTTAGTGGCGAGGAAGGCGAAGGCCGCCGCAAAAGCAAAGGCAAAAAACCCCATAAACATTAGCCGCGTGCGTCGCGAGCGGTACGGGGCCTTTATTGACTCTGGATAAATACATTCTATTCTCTGTTTTGTCATATTTTTACTTCTCCTTTGATTATCCCCTGTTTGTTTTCGCTATTTAGAGTGATTTTGATGTCGTAATTATCGCCGCTGTTTAGGAGGCTGGTTGCTATGTCATAACTGCAGGAGCTAGTCGAGGCGCTCGGCATAATATTATCCGAGAGACTAAAGCTGTCGCTCGCGGAGGTCATCTCGAGGAGGCAAGTACCGGAGTCGAGGTATTGATCTATTGAAACACGAATCATCAGAGTACCGTCATTCACCGCGGCGTAGTTTATTACGCCGGTTAGCTCGCTCAAAGTATTGGGGTCTTCGCCCTCCTGTTTTACAGGGGCTTTATTTTGGACGATTTCCTCAGGCGCTTTTTCGGGCTCCTCGGCCTCTTTGGCGCTTTCAGGCTCTTTAGTGGTCTCCGTCGCTTTGGGCTTTTCCTCAGATTTTTCTTCCTTAGAGGTTTCCGCAGTGGTGGTATTGTCAGAATTATTATCTGGTTTCTTATTATGATTCAAGGCGAAGATAAAGGCGACGGCGCCGGCAATCAAGAGCAGAACAACGGCAAAGATAGCCGGGCGATAATTTTTGCGCCGGGTAGCATGATTCGGAGTCTCTTCGGAATTTGGGAGCTTTTCCAGACTATTATCCATACTATAATAATAGCACAATGTCGTAATTTATACCAGTGGGACTCTTAGTCCCAACGAGAAGAACTAGTATGAAAATCAATTAGGTATATGTCCTAATTTGGTTTTTATTTATAGAGGCCGAGGTGTTTTTTGCCGTCGTAGAGCATGGTGGGGATGCCCTTGGGCTTGATTTCGGATTCGACTTTGGCGCGGATTTTTGCGATGTGGGTTTTGACTGTTTCAGATTTAGTCTTTTCGGCGATAGCCTTGATTTGATTGTCGGTTAGTTTCCATTCCTTTAGCCAGTCTTTAATAGTCTTTTCGGCGGTCTCATTGTCATAGACATTATCAAAGAGATATTGCCAATTTTGATTCTCGGAATTGTTCTCGGTATAGAGGCGGCTAATGAGTTTTAAGCTGAGGCCGTTATAGGGGCTTTTCTCGGAGGTTTTGAGGGTTTCGGTATTTTGAAGGAGGAGAGCATAATAATAATTAGTGAGAAGCTCAGAGTTTTTGAACTTCGGGCCGTCGTCAGTCTTGATAACATAGAGCATGATATAAACAGCATGGTTATTAATGAAATTCGTGTCTTTTAGCTGATTGCGGAAGGAAGAGAGGCAGACGGTGCAGCCGGGATCCATGATATCGAGGGCCGGGGGGAGATTGTCCTTCTTTTCATAATTCTCGGAGAGCTCGTTAATTGTCTCGGCGGGCTCGACAAGATAATCCGCGGCGTTCCAATTTTTTAGCCTGTCCGGGATGGCGCCAAAAATCTCGCCCCACTCCGAAAACCAGTTTAAGTTTTCCTCGTCTATCGAGCAGGACTCCGCGCCGAGGGCGCAGGAGGCGGGATGAGAGACGTTACAAGTCCCGAGAGTCCAGAGGGCGAGGCCGGCCTTAATTCCCTCGACTAGGGACCACGCCGTAATAATGACGATTAAAATGCTAGCGACCTCGATAGTGATACTTAAAGGCTTTACGGCCTTCGGATTTTTTAAAACGACTTTTTTAAGTAGGGCCGTCTTTACATCATCCTGAAAACTGGTATCGCACTTTCTGAAAGTCAGATGGCGGGTAAAGCAATGCCAAGATTTTTTTAGGACCTTTAGATACTTCTTGCCGAGGTCGCGCTTGAAAATACTAATAAAGGCGACGAAAATCCCGACGACAATTAAAATAATGAATGCGGCGATACAGACCATAATAGTATTATAGCATGAAATATGTTATAATTGGGGCATGACAACTGCGGAAATAGCTATTGCAAAAATGAACCGTCTAAACGGGCCGAATCTAGAAAAAGCGAGTCGTTATATCGAGAAACTTTTTGCGAAACAAGAAAAGACGGCGCCAAAAATGAAGACCTACACAGAAAAAGAATTACTTGAACTATTTGACAAGGCAGACGAAGATATCAAGGCTGGTAGGGTATATACCTTGGAACAAGATAGGGAGCATGTAAAAAAGAAATATGGCTTTTAACATCATCTTAACGGATGGTGGGCAAAAAACTCGTGACCATAAGAGGTAACAATGTCTATATTAAAGCCATTTTATCTGACAAGCAGTTACCGGGAAAGTGGTTGTAAACGGATTTGGGAGAGTTAACAGGGGTGAGAGGTCGGGGGTTCTCAATCCGTAACGCAACGGACTGAGTGGCCGCTGTACTTGAGGTAGCTGTTCCGGGGGTCCACGCGCA
Organism: Candidatus Saccharimonadota bacterium; assembly: GCA_017509895.1. Taxonomy (GTDB): domain Bacteria; phylum Patescibacteriota; class Saccharimonadia; order Saccharimonadales; family Saccharimonadaceae; genus Nanosyncoccus. The sequence goes on along the minus strand of JAFWOH010000027.1, from coordinate 180 downwards.
AATTGCTCGAGTGGAGGCTCAGGTTGTACGCGCGGTTATTAGATTGCGCGGTAGACGACCAATAGTAGCCGCCCGTACCGACGTAGTCTAGCGAACCGAGGTAGATAAAGCCGGCGAGTGGGAAGATATTGGTCATATTATTAAAGGAGGCAGTCTGCGTGTCTAAGTTTACGCCAGAAG